>NZ_MOWP01000003.1:0-36113 GCF_001983215.1 Frankia sp. CcI49 | reverse complement strand
GCGACCGACAGCCCACCCCAGGCCGAGGTACCGCCGGCACGTGGCATCGAGGTCGACGTGCTGCGCTGGGTGCGCGACGACCTGCGGGACCGGCCAGTCAACCGAGTGATCAGCGACGACGAGATCCTGACGACCTACCGGGAGCTGCGGATCCTGACGACGAACCTGCGGATACCGGCCACAACGCTGACCGACACCGTGATCTCGACGCTGCGCGCCCAGCCACGCGGCCGGCTGGGCGGCGGCGCGCCCGGGGATCACAGCGACGCCCGTCAGGCCTGGGAGCAGATCCAGCTCACGCTCGACCTCGGCGAGGGCGTCCTCACCTTCACCGCCGCCGACCTCACCCCCGACCAGTGGGCGCAGCTGGCCGGCTTCGCCGAGCAGATCGCCGCCGAAGCCATCCGCCGCGCCGACGCCGGGCAACCACCCCTCACCCTGCACCTGGAAGGCGGGGCCAACGGCATCCCCTTCCTCCCCCGCCGTGCCGTCACCAACGGCAACCAGCGCGCCGTCGCCACCGCGCAGGTCCTCACCATCCTCATCACCGCCCGCCTCACCGACGCCGGCCTGCCCGGCGACCTGGTCACCATCCGCACCAGCAGCCGCGGCGCCCAGGCGACCAGCTCACCCGCCCACGGCCACACACCTTCCGCCTCCGCCGCGCAGCGCCGCCAGGTCCTCGGCTGGCTCACCGAAACCGTCACGCCCGGTCCCGCCGCCGGCCCCGTCCGCCCCGCCGGCCCCGTCCGCCCCGCCGGCCCTGTCCGCCCCGCCGGCGCCGTCCGCCCCAGCGCCGGCTCCGCCCAGAGCGACACCAGTCCCGCCCAGAGCGACGCCGGCCCCGCCCACGGCGGCACCACCGTCACCGGCTCCCGGCCGCAGCCTGAGAACAGGACGTCCGAAGCCGCGCCACCGGTCGTGGAACGGGCCGGGAACGACGGCGTGATCGTGGATCGGAACAGCTACCAGCTGCAGCGCATCACCCAGGACGACGACCGGTTCTTCAACGCGCTGATCGCCGGCATGCGCAGCCAGTTCCCCAGCTCCGCGCTCGGCGCGGCGACCAGCGGGCAGGCGCGCGGCGCCTTCGTCGAATGGCTCACGGGGCCGGGCGGCAGTGCGGCACGGCACCTGCTGGACGACCCACAGAGCGGCAGCTACCAGCACATCATCGGGGAGCTGGTGTCGGGCCTCGGCGCCGAACGCCTGGAACTGGTCCTCGGAGGCACGTACGACGACATCGATCCGCAGGCCCTCCGGGCGATGGCCGTCGCCGAGCTCGTCGACCATCCGTTCGGCGTCGCGTGGACCCGGCTGCTCCAGGTACACCCCGCACTGGAGCCGCTGAGCGACCGCGACGACCTGCTGGGCCTGCGGATGAGCGATCTCGTCGCGGCGGCGATCGCCGAACCGCGGATGTGGCGGACACCGTTCTCCGACCCGGTGCCGGAGCTCGCGGCGAAGGCGCTCGACCTCACGGTGACCCTCGTCAGACCGGCGCCCGGCGATGGTCTGACCACCGTCCCGCTCAACGCCCCCAGCATGCCGCGGCCAGGCCGGACGCTGCACCTCTACCACGACGGTGAGGAGCAGTACGACGCACTCGTCCGCGCACCGGCGGACCTGACAGCCGAGAAGCCGTCTGCCGGGCCGACTGCTCCCGGTTCCGGCTCCGGCTCCGTAGCCGCGCCGCCCGTCACACCCGAGGCGGCCGCTCCCGAGACGGCCGTTCCCGAAGCGGCTGCTCCAGAGACGGCCGTTCCCGAGGCGGCGGCGCCCGGATCCCCCACGCCGGCTCCGGAACGGGTGGTCCACCCCGGCGTCGACATCGACGCCGCTCAGCGCACGATCTTCACCGCGGACACCGCCGAGCTCGCCGCCGGTCTCACCTCCCTGCCCGACCTGACCACCGTGTTCCTGCCACGGGGCGCGGACGGCCAGATCATCCTGCCGGCCCCGGCCGGCCACGCCGCACCGAGCGCGCGGGCGCTCACCGTGAGCAGCCTGCGCGAGCTGCTGGACGCCGCCGGCTGGCGGGGTGGCCCGATCCAAATCTGGGTCGCGCCGGAACCATCCGGAACGAACCCAGACCGGTTGGCGGCACTGGAGAGCCAGCTCGGATCGTTCGCCGACGCCCTGCGCACCGAGATCTGGGCACCCCACCCCGGAGCCGGGCCACGGGTGGACGGCGGTGCGCTGCGCACCGCTCCAGGCGGCACTGCTCCAGGCGGCACCGGCAGCCCGGGCCGTCGCGGCTGGCTCTCGGCTGTTCCCCGGACCCGGCCGCGCGGCGGCGAACCAGTCGTCACCCCACCCACCTGGCTGGCACCTGACGAGGACGGCGGGCTGAAACCGTCGATCGGCGGCCCGGTGGTCTGGCCCGGCGGGATGGCCCTGATGACGCTGGGCACCTACCTGTCGGCCCTGCCCGACCTGCAGCGGCTGGCGCAGCGGCAGGACTCCGGCATCTTCGACGTCATCCTGCCGAGCGGGCCCGCCGGCGCCAGCACGCTCACCGCCGGCGGAGACCCCGCGGCGATCACGAAGGACATCGGCGCGACCCTCGTCCGCGCCGGCTGGCGGACGACGCGCAACCCCCAGGACCTGCGAATCTGGGTCGCCGAGGGCCTCGGCAGCGCCGAGCCCGAACTGCGGCGGCTCGCGGACGTCCACAGTGTCGAGGTCCTGGTCCCGGGCCCCAACAGCCTGCCGTCCTTCCAACGCCCCGGCGGCCGGCCGGCGCAGGGCAGCCGGCCCCGGCTCGTCACCGCCGCGGGTGGGCCGGGCACCTGGCGGGCGTTGGGCCGGCCCGGGGATCGCGGCGCCAGCAGATGGAACTCGGTCGCCGGCGAGGCGCGCCGCCGCACCGACGCCGCGGTCGTCGACCTCCCCGCCGGGCTGACCATGCTGAAACCCGGCGGCCGCGGTCAGTTCCCCCTGCCCGAGAACATCCCCACCCGCACGGACCGTTTCGAGATCCGCGACGCCATCGTCCGGGAGATCGACGGCGAGCGGATGCTCGTCGTCGGCCGGTTCGACGGGACGTCGTTCAACCTGCCCGCCGCGGACGTCCCGACCTTCCTCGGCGAGCACGGCTGGAAGAAGGGCCAGCCGCTGGTCATCGTCAGCAGCGATCTGGTCACCGCGACGCGGGACTTCTGGGCCCGGGTCGGCACCGCCGCGGGGGTGCACGTGTTCGCCCCGCCCTCCCGGGTCAGGATCGCCCCCGGCACCCGCCCCGGCGGCGACTCCTACCTGTCACGCAGCGGCGCGAACCAGAACCCGCAGTGGCAGGTGCTGTACAGCCCGATGGGGCTCGCGCCACCACTGGTGACGGACACCCTGCGGCGACTGTGGCCACCGGGCACCCCCGTGCTGCTCCGGATGCCCGGCTTCGGCCTGGCCTCACCCACCGCGGGAAACCAGCACCCGATCACTGCTCGCAAGCTCCCCTACCCGCCCTCGGTCTTCGTGCTGGACCTGCCGGTACTACCCGACGGCCAACTCGGGATCGCCTTCCCCGACGGCACCGTCCGCCCGCTCCTCCCGGAGCTGACACCCACGCTGATCACCCGGATCCGGGCCACGCCGGCACGCTGGGGCCAGCCACCCCGACCAGGCGGCGAGGCGCGGCAGGGCGAGGCGCAGGAAGGCGAGGCGGGGCAGGCCGAGCCACAGAAGATCGAAATGGTGATGCTGTGGTCGCCGCCGCCGAACCCCGACGACCAGAATCCCATGGCGAAGGCGGCCGACTGGGCTCGTCGACACTGGGCATCGCAGCCTGCGCGCCCGGACCCGGCCGCCGTCTTCGACCAGGATGTGCAGGCGCTCGCGAACGAGCTCCGGCTCCCGATCATCCGGATCGGCGCCGGAGCCGACCCGTTCTCCTACCGCTACGTCCCCGGCAGCGACGAGCAGCTGGACCCCCGCGCGCTCCTCGCCACCGCCAGCACGGGCACGCAGGAGATCACGCTGGTCACGCCGAGCGTCGGGACCGAACTCCCCTCCTACGTCCAGGTGGGGGAGAACGCCCTGCTGACCGACGTGACCAGGGTGTTCAAGGACGGGCCACGGGCCCACAACAACGGCTCCTACCTCTTCGGCTCGCGCGCGAACTCCAACGACGTGCTCAGGGATCTCCTGGCGTGGGACAGCGCGCTCGACTGGGCGGCGGAACTTCCGGTGCTCGTCGTGCATCTCGACGAAAAGGGGCAGCTCACCTGGCGGATCGACGGCTCCGTCCCGCTCGCCGTGGAGCAGATCGTGACCGTGCTCCAGGCCGACGCGGAGACGCAGGCCAGGGCTCGGCAGCTCCCCGGCACCCCGCATCCGGCCGGGCGGGCACTGTCCGCTCCGACGGGACCGTTCCGGCTGATCGCCTCCCGAGACCCCGCTCCGGAACTGCGAACCAGGCTGGAGGGCATCGCCCGGCAGATCTCGTCGAAACTCGGCGGTCTGCTGATCTACGTGGGCCACAACGCGGAAGCGGCGTCCCACCTGCAGGACATCCGGGCCGACGTCTGGATTCCGGTGAGCGCGTCACCGACCGGAACCACCGCCCGGCCCGACCGGGTGCGCGACAGCGTGACGGGCCTGCTGGTCACCTTTGACAGCACTTTCGACAGCTACCAGAACCTGGACTTCGAACAGTGGGACCGGCTCGGCGCACCGATCGACGACGTGCTCATGGAGGTCCACTCCGACGAGCACGGCGCGTACGCACTCAATCTGGCCACACCGAGGGCCGATCGTCCCGGCATCCGGTGGGTGCCCGAACGGATCCCGGGAATCCTCCAGGTGGTTCTCTGGGGCGGCCTCTTCTCCGCGACCGTGCGGCTGGACGACGGCAAGGCGGGCAACGTCCGCATTCCCCCGACCGCGCTCGCCGCCATCATCGCGCGGAACATGCCCACCACCGGCACCCCGACCAGCGTCGCGCTCGTGACGCCGGAGCCGGTGGCGCATTCCAGCCTCCACCCGGCCACGTTCCCGGTGATGCTGGCGGTGGAACTGAACATGCCCGTCGTCCTCCGGCCGGCCAAGGACACACCTCGCGAGCCGACACCCGTCGAACAGTGGCCTCCGGTGGAGGCCCTCCCCCACCACCAGGTCATCTCCGGGAGCGGCGGCCGGCCGATCGCCCTGAACCTGACGGGCACCCGCAGCGTGAACCCGTTCGCCCAGGCGCCCGCCCACATCAGGAAGGCGCTTCAGGACGGCGCTCTCGTGGTCATCGTGGACAGTTTCCCGGACGGCCGGATGGCTGTCCGGACAGGCGGGACACCGGCCCCCGCCGCGCCCTACGTCATCGCGCGCCTCATCGTCGAATCCACCGGCCGGGCCCAGAACCAGAACCAGGACCAGGACGTTCCATGGTCGGCGGTCGAGTTCTGGGTCAGAACGCCGGACGAGTCACAGCGGGGCGCGCAACGCGAGGCCGGCTACGACGAGCGGATCAACCGGTTCCAGGAGGAGGTCCGGGACCTCCTCGACGGCGCCCGGAGCACGGAGCAGATCGCCCGGGTCGAACCCGTGTATCCCGGCCCGGGCAGTCTGGTCACGCTGGCGGATGGATCGACGGCGCGGACGGTGCAGCTCGCGAACACGAGTCCGAGCGACGTCGACGAGCTGCTGGCCGCGGTCATCGCGAGCGCGGCCGCGCAGTATCCCGCGTCTGATTTCGTGGGGATGCTGCGGAGTCTCGCAGTCGCTCCGACGAGGTTCCTGGCGGGCCTGCGTACGGGACTCGCCGACCTGTACCAGCACCACCTCGGCCCCCTCGCCCACACCGGCCAGCCCGGCCAGCCCGGATCAGCCGCACCGCCCGGCACCGCCGGCGCCGGTACTCGCGATGCCGGGATTCTCGACGAGGCGAACGACCTGCGGGGCGCCGACAGCATCACCGGCGACCGGACTCGCGACGTTCTGCCGCGCGTTCTCGCCGATCTCCTGGGCGTCCGGCTGGTGATCCACACCCCGACCAGCACCGGCGGCACCACCCCTGTCGTCACCGGCAGGCTCGAAACCCAGCCCAGCCCCTCCGCCCCGGCGTTCGACCTGCCCACCGTCGCCGTCTTCGAGGACACCTCCGCCCCCGACGGCCAGGCCCGGTTCTACGCACTCCAGCCCCACGGAACGGACACACCCCTCCCGGCCTTCCGGGACGACACCCCACCGAGCTACGACGGCACAGCGGAGTACACCGCTGTCCAGGACAGCCTCCGGCTCGTGGAGAACCGGATCAACCAGCGGTTCCCCGGCACCGTCCCCGCACCCCAGCCCACGGCCCAGCCCCAGCCTCTGTCCACAGCTCAGCCTCAGGCGCAGACCCTGCCTCAGGCGCAGACCGTGCCTCAGCCCCAGACCGTGCCCCAGGCCCAGGGCCTCCCGCAGGCCCTGACCACACCACCCCCGCAGAACCCGGCGCCGGCGCTTCCGACTGCTCCGGCGATCGAGGACCCGGACCTGATCAGCACCGCGACCGACAGCCCACCCCAGGCCGAGGTACCGCCGGCACGTGGCATCGAGGTCGACGTGCTGCGCTGGGTGCGCGACGACCTGCGGGACCGGCCGGTCGACCGGGTGATCAGCGACGAGGAGATCCTGACGACCTACCGGGAGCTGCGGATCCTGACGGCGAACCTGCGGATACCGGCCACGACGCTGACCGACACCGTGATCTCGACGCTGCGCGCCCAGCCGCGCGGCCGGCTGGGCGGCGGCGCGCCCGAAAGCGCCGGCCCCGTCACCGACGCCGGCACCGACCCGGAGCCGACGCCGCGCCCGGAGACGGAGTCGACCAGCCCGGCGTCGCGGACCACCTCGGTCCTGGGACGCGGCACGTTCTCCTTCTCCTTCCCGCGGCCGCGGTTCGACCTCTCGCGGTGGTCGTGGCTGCCGCGGCGGACGACCGCCGCCTCGCCGGCCGGCGGCGGGCAGCCGACCCGGATGAACGGCCGGGTGGTCGACGGGCCGCCCGGCCAGTCCTTCGTCGTGCGGGAACTGGCCGGGCCCGCGGACCAGTTCGTCGAGGCGTTGCAGACGAGCCTGCGCCACCAGCTTCCGGGCGGGCAGTCGGACGTCCCGAGGGTCGAGGCGCTGCGGGAGTTCCTGGTGACGCAGCTCCGCGCTCTCCCGCCGCCCGGCGGTGGCCTGGACGTGGTCCCGCTGCTGGTCGACGCGCTGAGCGACACCGCGGTCGACGTCATCCTGCGGGCGGCACCGCCGAGCGCGGGCGGGACGGCGGGCCAGGGCATGGGCAACCCCGGTGACGCCGCCCCCCGGACGCGGCTCGGGGCGTGGCTGCGGGCGGATCCGCGCACCGCGTTCCTCGTCCTGCAGCCGTGGCTGCCGGTCGCCCTGCGCGGGCTGATCCCGCATGTCCACGCCGTTCTCGACGAGCACGGCCGGCTGCCCCACAACTTCGAGCTGGCCGCGGCGGCCATCATGGACCCGTCGCTGATGACCACCGCGTTGGGCGCCGCGGTCCCGGCGGCCGTCGCCGAGGTCGTCGGCGTCGACATCCGGGTCATACTCCGCCACGGATCGCCGCGGCTCATCACCGGCGGCCCCGGCAGCACCACCGGCACCGGTGACGGTGACGGGCGTCCGGTCATCTGGATGATGCACCGGGACGGCCGCTACCTCGGGCTGAGCCCCAGAGTCACCGGCCGCGCCGCCGCGCGGCCGGTGGAGCCCCCGTCGCTCGCGGCGTCCGCGTTCTCGCTCCCGCCGAAACCGACAGTGTTCACCGGGAACACGTCGAGCAACACCGGGCCGGATCCGTCCGCGCCGCGGCCCCCGGACCGGATCACCCAGCACGGGCGGATCGCCGCCTCGGACTCGGTCGTCAGCATGTACCCGGGCGAGATCGCCGTCTACCGGTGGCTCGAAAGCCAGCTCAAGGAACCGATGGGGGCCGCCTGGCCGGAGATCCAGCCGGACGTCGAGAACTTCGCCAGGGCGTCCGTGGTGAAGGGCCGGCTCTCCGGGATGACCCGGGGTGACCGGCGGAAGCTGATGATCAGCCAGCGGGGCTGGACGGGCTCGATCACGCTGGACGCGACCGTGCGCGACCTCCACCACGTCCGGAACGTGGACAAGTTCGAGTTCGAGGGCRGGAGCGAGTCGCAGGGAATCGGCGGCGAGCTCCACGACGGGCGGTGGCGGTGGCTGCTGTCGCTCCCGCTGCGGGCCGCGCGGGCAGACCTCGCCTGGACGGGGATCTTCGGGCGGAACTGGGACCGGCTGCGCGGCCGGCTGGAGTCCTCGGGCGGGCGCACGGTCGCGAAGGTGAAGATCGTCGAGACGGCCGCGCTCTACGACGGGTTCGCGGACATCCGGGCCACCATCGACCTGCGTTCGGGCGGCCTGCGGGGGGCTGCCGAGTCGGTCCCCGGGGTTCCGGAACGCCGGATCGCCCCGCCCCCGGAGCTGTTCGAGGTCGGGACGCGGATCGCGACCCCACTGGCGGAGAGCCCCGACGCGACCGGTGTCGTCCCGCCGCCGACGAAGCACTTCGCCCCACCGGAGCGGGTCACCCGCGACCACCGGCTCGGGTCCACCGACGTCGTGCTCGACCTCTACCCGCTCACCGCGGCGGACGGGCTCATGCGCGACACCCGCGGCATCGCCGGTCTCCTCGACGGCCTCGACGAGTCCGGGCGCCAGGTGTACGGGCGGATGTGGCCGCGGGTGAAGGAGGAGATCCTCGGCGAGGTCGATCTGGACCGCATCCAGCAGCACCTGCGGGGCATGATGTCCGGTCAGCCGCTGCCCGTCCGGCTGGAGTCCGTCAACGAGTATCTGGAGATCTCCGCGGAGCTGGTCGAGCTCGCCCACCAGCGGGCCGTCGGCCAGACGGAGTTCAACGCCGGCATCGAGAACCACAACTCGACCTCCGTCCAGAACATCACCGGGGACGCGCTGCAGGTCCCCGCCGGTGGGCAGTTCCTCGGGACGATCGACGGCACCGTCGATCTCGCCGGCACCGGCACCGCGCAGGTCGGCCGGGACACGTTCACGCTGCACGACCAGAGCACCAAGGCCGCCATGACGACGAAGACCAGGGACAAGGACGGGCAGAAGTTCGGCGGCCGGGTCCGGCTCACCTTCGCGATGAGCCACCAGCCGGCTGTCGGCACGGTGCGCACCGCGAGCCCCACGGCCGACCTGGGGATCGACGCACTGATCGAGACGGCGGAGGCCCGGCCGGTCGACCAGCCGGGCACCTGGTCCGCGGCGGACGCGGCGCCCCCGGCGACCGCGCCCCCGACGCAGGTCGCCGGCCGGAATGTGCTGATCCCGCCGGAACGGATCTGGGGCGGCGAGCCCGGAACCGGCATGCGCGACACCGACACGGTCCGCGACCTGCACGGGATGGAGCAGGTGCGGGCCGCGCTCGACGACGAGGGCCGGCGCTTCTTCGGCGAGCAGAGCTGGACCCTCATCCGCCAGGACGTGCTCGGCTGGTTCGACCGGGACCGGCTCATGGCCGGCCTGCCGGCGATGACCAGGGGGGCGGTGCTCGACGGTCCGGAGCTCAACCAGCGCGCCGTTCCGCCCGGCGCGTTCATCCAGGCGCGGGCGACGCTGGCCTCGACCACCTTCCGGCGCACGGCATCGACGGAACTCTCGCCGCAGGGCGACGTGACGAACCAGATCGCCCGGCGCCGGCTGAACTGGTGGAGCCAGCAGATCACCTCCCTGGTGGGTGGCACCCCCACCTGGCCCGACGGGCAGGTCACCGTCCAGGGCCTGGGCGGGGTGGAGTTCCGGCGCCGGACCGGCTGGCGCATGCTGCGCTCCGGGAAGGTGGTCGTCGGCGGGCGGTTCCCCACCCGGGTCGGGATCTACGACAGCGGTGTCGCCCTGACCTTCACCTTCGGCGCCGCCGCGAAGAACACCGTCCCGGTTCCGGCCGCGGCGAAAGCCGAGATCACCATCCCGCTGGGCGAAGGCCTGCTGTTCCGCGGCTCCACCCGGCCGACGTCCCGGCTCACCCCGGCGAACTACGACGCCCAGGTGGCGGCCCACCAGGCGGAGGTGGCCGCGGGCAGCCCCGGCGCGGAGCCGGTCCGACCCACCGGCAACCTCATCGAGCTGACCGAGGAACCCACCGGCACCACCACCACCACCGGCCCCGAGATCCGGCCGCCGGCACGCCTGACCGACGAGCACCGCATCAGCCCGAGCGACGTCGTGACCCGGCTCGGCGTCGACGACCACGCGGTGATGCGTGAGATCACCCGCGTCGTCCAGCCGCTGGCCGGCTACCGCTGGCGGTCGAACGAACGCCGCCTGAACCGCCGTTTCGGCGGCGACCCGCTGCGGGCGCAGCTTCCCGCGCTGTCGGCCGGCGAGACGGTGAGCGCCAAGGTGGGCGGCCTGTTCGTCCGCGGCAGGGTGACGGTGGCCGCCGAGGTCGGCGACCTGGGCTACCGCGAGACCGTGCCCGGCATCGAGATGGAGAGCGGCACCGAGACCGCGCAGGTCGTCGGCGGCAACGTCGACAACCGCTGGCGCCGGATCATCCCCTTCGCCGCCCGGTTCCGGCTGGGCGACGTCAGGGTCAACGTCACCGGCTCCGACAACCGGGACACGACGACCTCGCACACCGGCCACGGCGGCGGCCGCACCATCGCCCGGGGGAAGACCACCGAGGACGGGGCGCTGTTCACCGGCCCGGTCCGCTTCGTGGTGACCTACGATCTGCGCCGGCTCGGCTTCCGGCTGCGGCGCCCACCCGGGACGGTCGACCTGCCCGACACCGGCGTCATCGTCCCGCTGCGTGACACCCGCCTGAAGGCCGAGAACGGCCCGCCGGTGGACCGCGTCCCCGACAAGGCGTTCGCGCCGCCGGCGCGCATCCGCGACAGCCAGCGCCTGGGCTCCTCGGACATCGTGCAGGACCTGCGCGGCAACCCCGCCCGGCCCGACGGCCGGCTGGCGGGTATGGACGACATCCTGCGCGGCGTCGACACCCCCGGCCGGAAGGTCTTCGGCCGGCACTGGAGCGCGGTGCGCGGGCGGATCAAGGCCGAGGTGCCGCTGAACCGGCTCCAGTACGAGTTCCGGGCGATGACCGCCGGCGACCCGATCGAGGTCGCCGTGCCGGGCGGACGGGTACTGATCACCGCCTCGGTGCCGGCGGCCGGCGGTGGCCTCGCGCACGTCGGCAACACCCCGCAGACCGCCTTCCACACCGGCACCGAGCAGACCAGCATCATCGCGACCACCGACGGCATCACGGCCCTCGGGCGCTCGCGCAGCCACGTGGTCAACACCCAGCTGCTCAGCAGGATCGACCCGACCGGCGGCGGGCTGCCGGTCGCGCCGCGTGTCGGCGGCACCGTCATCGGCGGTACCGGCCGGGACGACGTGGTGACCGCCTCGGTGGCCACCCGGACCTCGATGTCGATCAAGACGAAGACGCCCGGGGCGGTGTTCGACGGGCCCGTGCTGATCCACTTCCGGATGGAGCGCAAGCCGCGGCTGCGGCGGCCCCGGCTCTCGATCGACGACGCGGGCGCGCGGCTGCAGGTGCTCTCCGAACAGGTCGAGTCGGAGCCGCTCCCACCCGCACCCGCCGTCACCCCCGACCCGACGAAGACCGACCCGACGAAGCCCGACGGCGTGAACACCGACAGCGTGAACACCGACGGCGCGGCGAGGAGCACGCCCGCCCCGCCGGCCCGGGTCTGGAGCGACGGGGCGGACCGCGGCCTGCGCGACACCGACGTCGTCCGCAGCCTGCCCGACACCACGGGCCTGCACCGCGCCCTCGACATCTACGGCCCGCGCGTCTTCGGCGCGGGCAACTGGGCGAAGGTCGGCGACGTCGTGAAGGCGACCTTCAGCAACGCGAACCTCGCCACCTCGCTGCCCGGCATGACTCGCGGCCAGCCGCTGACCACACCGCGCCTGCTGAACAGCGCCACCGCACCGGACGTCACCGCCTCGGCCTCCGCGCAGATCATGCATCTGCGCCAGCTGCGCGTCGACGAGGGCGCCGAGCTCAACCCGGTGAACGAGACCACCACGCAGGTGTCCCGGCAGCGCCAGTACTGGTCGCAGAGCGGCCTGACCGTCCAGGTCGGGCTGGAGGGCGATCTCACCGAGGCCGTGCAGGGCAGTGTCGACGTCGCCGGCGGCGGGGCGTACCGCAGCCGGAGCGCCGACGTCATCAGCTCGACCGGCAAGGTGGTGGGAAACGGGAAGTTCGTCAACCCCACGGCGAACTACGAGGGGTTCACCGTCATCTCGATCGAGCTGAGCAACGGCGGGCGGACGGAGACCCTCACCGGCGTCGTACCGGTCGAGCTCGGCTTTCCCGTCGAGGAACTGTCCGCCACGCTCGACCCGAGGTTCGTCACCACCTTCGAGCTGCCCGGTGAGAACGGTGAGCCCGTCCAGTGGTTCGGGCCGCGGACGATGGACCTGCCACTGCCGCCGGTGCCCGCGGTCACGCCAGCTCCCACGGACACACCCACCCCGCTGGTCACCGATCCGGTGACCTCCACGATCCCGCTGGCACCCGTCACCGAATCGACCGGCAGTGCACCCCAGCCAGAAGACACCGCCCCGCAGCCCCAGCCCTTGTCTCCCCAGCCCCAGCCCCTGTCTCCGCAGCCGCAGCCGCAACCGCAGCCGCAGCCGCAGCCGCAGCTCGAGGCTTCTGCCCCGCAGCCGCAGCCGCAGGATCTCGCCCCGCAGCCCGTTCCCCAGGCGGAGAATCCCGCGCCTGTCCCGACCGACCACACCGGCGGATCAGAAGTCCCGGCCCCCCAGCCAGAAGCTCCTGCTCCGCTGCCAGAGACTCCTGCTCCTGTGCCTCAGGCCGAACCCCAGCCGGAGAATCCCGCGCCCCTCCCCACCGACCAGCCGACTGTGAACCCTCCCGAGCTGGAAACCCTGCCGGCGGCGGCAGCGGCGGCGGCAGCGGCGCTGGCCGCGGCAGGAGTCACCGGGGTGACCGCCGAGATCCCGGCACCGGCCGAATCGGCCAGCGCACCCCAACCGGAGAACTCCATCCCCCATGAGCAGCCGGAACCGGAACCGGCGTCGGCGCCGGAACCAGAACCGGTACCCGGAGTCACCTCCGCGATGGAAGGCATCCCACAGCCAGCTCCGGCACCGGAAACACCCGCGGAAGTCGCGGTGCAACCCGGACCTCCACCACTGGCCGCCACCGCCCGGGAATCCCGGCGGCGAACCGTCTCCCGGAACAGTTCGGGAGAGATGGTGGTCGACGGCCGCAGGTTCCGGCCGCGGGCGGTCGGCCGCGACGGTGACTGCTTCTTCACCGCACTGATCATCAGCGCCCGCAGCCAGCGCCCGGGCAGCCGCCTCGCCAACCTGACGGTGCCCGAGCTGCGCGGTCTCGTCCACCAGTGGTTCACCGGGCCCGGCGGCGCGGCGCTACGAGCCGAGCTCGACGACCTGAACGCCAGCGGCTACGCCGCGATCGTCAACGATCTCCTCGACATGCTCACCACCGCCGGCCTCGCGGCCGTCCTGCGCGTACCGGACCCCGGGGACGACGACGCCTGGCCCGCACTGCGCGCCCGGGCCGGGGCGGTGATCCTCGGTGACCCGCTCGGCGCCGCCTGGGACCGCCTCCTGCGACTCGCCCCCGAGCTGCGCCGGTTCGACCTGCGACCAGGCATTTCCGTCAGCGAGCTCGTAGCCCTGTCCATCCGGTCCCGGCTGCTCTGGGAGACACCGGCCTTCGACCGGGTACCCGAAATCACCACTCACGTCCTCAACTCCGACCTCGTTGTCGTCCGACCCGAACGACCCGGCAGGTGGCAGGGCCCGCTCCGGGCCTACGACCTCAACCCCGCGGCCGGACCAGGGGACGACAGCGCCATCCACCTCCTCTACAACGGGCACAGCCACTACGACGCCCTGATCGCCGCAGCCACCCCGGACCAGAACCAGCCGAACGAGGCTCCGGTGCGGCCGCAGACCGCGGACCAGCCGAACGAGGCTCCTACTCGGCCCCAGACCGAGACGCCCGGCCCGCCCGTGGACGAACCGCGAACCGTCCGGCCGGGTGTTCTGGTGAACTCCGCGCGGGGCACGGTCTTCACCTCCCGGACCGCCGGCCTCGCGGCCGGAAGGCGTCCCAGCCGGCAGATCACCACCGTGTTCCTGCCGCGTACGGCGGACGGCCGGATCGGCCTGCCCAACCCGACCGGCCCGGTGGGCCAGAGCAACCCCGTGGGCCAGGCCGGCCCGGGCGGCCAGGCCGGCCCGAACGGCCAGAGTGACCCGACCGACGCCCCCGCGGTCGAGGCACTCGCCCCCGAGGCCCTGCGCGAGCTGCTCGAGCAGGCCGGCTGGCGCGGCGGCCCCGTCCAGCTCTGGCTGCCCGCCCCCGACCCGGCCGCCGTGAACCCGGTCCAGGAGCAGGAGCGGGCACGGGCGCTGAACGCACAGCTGGTCGGGTTCGCCGACAGCCTGCGCACCGAGATCTGGACGCCGAACCCCGCTGCCGCGCCGCGCGTCGAGGACGGCCTCCTGCGCGTCGACACCCAGTTCCCGCACGCCTGGACCGTGACCCCGCCGCGCCCCCAGGCCGAGGGCGGCTCACCGGTCGTCACCCCACCCGTCTGGCTGGCGCCGACCGACGACGGCAGCCTCGGTCCCAGCGGCCGGATCGACGATCCCGTGGTCTGGCCCGGCGGGATGGCCTCGATGAGCCTCGACGACTACCTGACCGCGCTCCCGGCGCTGCGCGGGCTGGCCCAGGCCGGGCCGACACCGGGGCTGTTCGACCTCATCCTGCCCGACGGCGCGGACGGCGCGGACGGCCCGCAGCTGCGGCGTGCCGACGGCACGCTCGAACAGCTGCCCGGAAACCGCATGGAGCTCCACGCCTGGCTGGCGCGCGGCGGCTGGCGGAACGGCGAGGACCTGCGGATCTGGTTCCGCGGCGGTCCCGGTGCCGCCCGGGAGACGCTGCGGAGCCTGGCAGTCCACAACCAAATCGAGATCCTGATGCCCGCCGCGGGCAGCCGACCGTCCTTCCACACTCCCGGCGGGGCGCCGGTGCCCGCCGGTCCGCCGCGGCTCGTCTCCGGCGACGGCACCCCGGGTGTCTGGCAGGAGATCGGGCGTCCCGGCGACCTGGACGCCAGCCGTTGGGAGACCGTCGACGGGCAGCTCCGGCGCCGCACCACCGACGCCGTCGCCCACACCGCCGGCGGCCTCGCGCTGCTCCCACCCGGCGGCCGTGAGGTGCCCGCCCGCACCACGACCCGTCCTGATCATTTCGAGATCTCCGACTCATCGACCCGGCTCACCGCCGGCGACTCCCCGGCACTGGTCGTGGGCCGCTTCGACGGGACGTCCTACGAGGTGCCCGTCGCCGACGTGCCCGCCTTCCTGGCCGCGTACGGCTGGGCGGGCCAGCCGCTCGTGATCGCCGACGACGACCTCCCAGCCGAAGCGCGCGCCTTCTGGGCCCAGGTCGGCGCCGCCGCCGGCACCTTCGTCTTCGCCCCACGCGCCTACGCCGTTCTCGGGCGCCAGCCCGACGGCGAGCCCTTCATCATTACGCAGGGCAGCCCTCGGCTGAGAGCCTGGGAGGTGCTGCACCACCCGGAAGGCCGGCCGCTTCCCCTGGTCACCGACCCGATCGGCCGGCTGCGGCCACCCGACAACCCCAGCTGGCTGCCGCTGGCCACCCTCGGCCTGGCCTCACCGACCTCGGCGGACCTCAGCAGCGCCGTCAGAAACGTCATCGCCGACGACGTCCTTCCCTACCCGTCCGCGACCTTCGTGGTGGACCTGCCGGTCCTCCCTGACGGCCACCTAGGCGTCACCTTCGGTGACGGGACGGTCCGCCCCCTCACCGCGGAACTGACGCCCGCACTGATCGACCAGATGTGGAGCATCCAGAGCGGACCCGTCCGCACCCTGGTCCTGTGGTCACAACCACCACCCGCCGCCACCGAAGCCGCCGGCACCTTCGGCCGGGACGTCCAGGCTCTGGCCGACGCGTCCGGTCTCGCCGTCGTCCGCATTCGCGCCGGTGCCGATCCGAGCTTCCGCCGGGATGTCCCCGGCGGGCCCCTCCACACCACCGGCTTCGACGACGGCGAGTTCCACCCGCCGGAGATCGAGATCGTCCGCCCCCGAGGCCAGGAGGATCTCCCGACCCACCTGACGGTGGACGACGACAGTGTCCTGATCCAGGCACCGACGCCGGACCAACCCCCCGGCCAGCCCCGCCCCCGGCCCCAGCCGCAACCGCAACCCCAGCCCCAGCACCAGCACCAGCACCAACCCCAGCCCCAGCCGCAGCACCAACCGCAACCGCAACCGCAGCCGCAGCACCAACCGCAACCCCAGCCCGAGGCGGCGGCCGAGCAGGAGACAGAGACGGAGATCCTGCCGGGAGACGAGCCGCGTACCGTCCGGCCGGGTGTTCTGGTGAACTCCGCGCGGGGCACGGTCTTCACCACCCGGACCGCCGACCTCGCGGCCAGAATGCGTCCCAACCGCCGGATCACCACCGTGTTCCTGCCACGCACCGCGGACGGCCGGATCGGCCTGCCCGACCCGAGCCGCCAGACCGACGCCGCGCCCGAGGCACTCACCCCGGAGGCCCTGCGCGAGCTGCTCGAGCAGGCCGGCTGGCGCGGTGGTCCCGTCCAGCTCTGGGTTCCCGCTCTGCGCCCGAACCGCGTCGACCCGGCGCATGAACGGGCGCTGCTGGAACAGATGGGCCAGTTCGCCGACAGCCTGCGGGCGGAGGTCTGGGCTCCCGAAGCGGGGGCCGGCCCCGGAGTGCGTGGCGGTCAGCTCCGCGCCTTCGAGGTGCTACATGATCACTGGCAGGTAGCCACGCCACAGCCCGCGGCGGACGAAGGCGCTCCGGTCACCCAGCTCACCGCACCCACCTGGCTGGCACCGACCGCCAACGGCGGCCTCGGTCTCAACAGCCGGATCGCCGGGCCCGTGGTCTGGCCCGGCGGTCTGGCCTCGATGAGCCTCGACGACTACCTGACCGCGCTCCCGGCGCTGCGTGAGCTGGCCCAGGCCGGGCCGACACCAGGGCTGTTCGACGTCATCCTGCCCGACAACATCGACGGCCCGCGGATACGGCTGCGCAACGGCCACCTCGGCCAGCTCCCACGGTGGCCCACCGAGCTCGGCGCCTGGCTGGCGCGCGGCGGCTGGCGGGAAGGCGACGACCTGCGGATCTGGTTCCGCGGCGGTCCCGGCGACGCCCGGGAGAGGCTGCGGAGCCTGGCAGTCCGCAGCAACATCGAGATCCTGATGCCCGCCGCCGGCACCCGGCCCTCCTTCCACACCCCCGAGAGTGCACCGGACCCCGAGGGCGCGCCGGACCCCGCCGGCCTCGCGCGGCTCGTCACCGCCGACGGCGCCCCGGGGCCCTGGCAGGAGATCGGACGTCCCGGTGAGCTGGACGCCAGCCGCTGGGAGACCGTCGACGGGCAGCTCCGGCGCCGCACCACCGACGCCGTCGCCCGCACCACCGCCGGCATCGCGCTGCTCCCACCCGGCGGCGGCGGAAATCTTCCCCCGGCCGGCCACATCGCCGCGCGACCTGACCGTTTCGAGATCCATGGCGGATCGACCCGGCTCACCACCGGCGGCTCCCCGGCACTGGTCGTGGGCCGCTTCGACGGGACGTCCCGCGAGCTGCCGGCCACCGAGGTGCCGGACTTCCTCGCCGCGCACGGCTGGGCGGGCCAACCACTCGTGATCGCCGACGACGCCCTCACCGCCGGGGAACACGCCTTCTGGGCCCAGGTCGGCGCCGCCACCGGCGCCTTCGTATTGGCGCCGTCCCCGGGCGCCACCCTGGAACACCTGCCCACCGGCGACCCGGCCATCCGGCAGGACACCACCCAGTGGGGCCGGCGGGAGTGGCAGGTGCTGCACCATCCCGCGGGCCGGCCGCTGCCCCTGGTCACCGACCCGATCGGCCGCCTGTGGCCACCCGGCGACCCCGTCTGGCTACCTCTGGCCGCCCATGGCCTCCTCTCGCCAGCCACGACAGACCTCGGCGACCTCGCCAGGGAAGCGATCAGGAACGACGACGGCAGCTACCCGCCCTCGGCTTTCATCCTGGACCTCCCCGTCCTCTCCGACGGCCAGCTCGGCCTCGCCTACGGCGACGGAACAGTCCGCCCCCTCACCCCGGACCGGATGCAGATTCTGATCGGCCAGGTACGGGCCACCCAGCGCGAACCTGTCAGCACCCTGGTCCTGTGGTCGCCACCGCCCCCCGCCACCGACGGCGCGGCCAACGCCACCTTCGACCAGGACATCCAGGCCCTCGCCGACGCCTTCAACCACCCCGTCGTCCGCACCCTGCCCGCTGGCTCAGCCGCCTCCGCCGGCTCAGCGGCTTCCCTCGCCTCCTCCGCACAGCAGATCAAGATCGTCCGCCCCAGGAGCCAGCGAGCCAGCCAGGACCGGCCAGATCTCCCGACCTACCTGACCGTGGGCAGCGACGGCAATCTGGCAGAGAGATCAGACAGGTACACCCCGCAGGCGTACGGCGACGGTTCGTACATGTTCGGATCGCACGCCACCGACGTGGGTACCGCGGCCGAGCTCGAGACCTGGGACTCCGGCCTCGCCGCCCTGGACACCGCCGCCGGCGCGCTGCCGCTGCTGGTCGTGCACACCGATGCCGCTGGAAACCCGTCCTGGGATCTCGAGAGACTCCGCACCCTCACCGCCGGGGAGGTCGCCGCCGTCGTCCGCGCCGACCGCGAGGCGCGGTGGCAGCTGGCCGGGCGCGACGCACAACGAATCCGGCTCGACTCGCAGTTGGCCCAGCTCGATGCCGAGCTCGCCGCCGCACAGCAGGACCAGCCGTCGACGTCGGACACGTCCACACCGACACCGGGCACACCGGAGCCGGGCACACCGGAACCGGAGCCGGAGCCGGGACCCAACACACCGCTACCAGAGCCGGGATCGGGGTCGGGGCCGGTTCGGATGGTCACCATCCGAATCCTCACCCCCGAGGAGGAGAGGGCGTTCGAGGACTTCGCGCGAGAAGTCTCGGGACTCATCGGCGGCGACACGATCTACGTGGGTCACAACGCACGTCTGTCGCCCACCGCCCGTGACGTCATCGCCGACCGCTGGGTGCCGGTGACCGCGGCGCCACCGGACGCGACCCCGAGCGCCATCCCAAGCGCCACCCCGGGCACCACCCCGGGCACCACTCCGGACGTCACCCACGTCCGGGACAGCCTGACCGGGCGGCTCGTCCCGATCAGTGCGAGCCTGGACACCCCCGCGCTGGACTACACCGAGTGGTACCAGTTCGGCGCCTCGATCTCGGACGTCGCCGTGACGGTCCACTCCGACGAGCGGGGCGTCTACGCCATCGAACTGACCGACCCGTACGAATCCGCCGCCTCCCGGCGGGTCGTGGAGCGGGTCGACGGCGTGTTCCAGGTCCTGGTCGACGGCGACCGTGACCGGGTGACCGGGTGGCTGATCGAGATGGGTCCCGTCACCATCCCGCCGGAGCAGCTCGCGGGGCTCGTCCACCGGCACCTGCCGGACCCCGATGACGGGGTGTCCTTCACCGCCGTCGTGCTGGTGCCCCGCGAATCGCTGCCGCCGGCACTCGCGACGCCCTACCTCACCGCCTACCCGGTCCTGTTCGGGATGGAGCTGGACACGCCGGAGCGGACGGAAAGGCTGGAGTTGCTGGCGGCGCACCTGCAACCGTCGTCGTCCACCCCCCTGTGGCAGCCGGTACCGCGACCCGCCCGGCTGCAGCCGAGGCGGCAGAACCTTCACCCGGTCTCGCTCGACCTGCATTCCACCGGCGACCTGACGCCAGCCGGCGACCTGCCCCCCGGCCTGGTGCAGGACGCCGAGAACGGCAGGTTCGTCGTCCTCGTCGGCAGCGCCCCCGACGGCAGACTGGTGCTGCGGGTGAACGGTGTGCTGGAGCCGGCCACCCCGCGGGTGGTCGTCCGCCTCATCGTCACGGGTGCCGAGAACCTCGGCGTGAGACCGACGCCGCGGATGCTGGCGATCTGGGCCCTGCCGCCCGCGGGCACCACCCCGAACACACCCCTGCCGCCCGGCGGCACCGGGCACCCCGCACACCCCGCGCAGCCTGAGCACACTCCGCCGCTGCCACCCGGCTACCTCGAACGACTCGATCGCTTCCGCCAGCGGGTCGCCGAACTGCTACCCCTCATCCCCGCCGCCACCACACTGGCCAAGAAGGAGCTCATCTACCCCGGCCCCGGCGGGATCGTCACCCTCCCGGACGGCTCCCAGGCCCGCGTCATCCCCGTCCCGACCGACCACTCCCACGACCAGGGCGGCCTCCTGGGCGCCATCCTCTCCAGCGCCGCCGCCCAACACCCCACATCACCCCTCGCCGGGATGCACCGACAGCTCGCCCTCGCCCCCGGACCAGTTCTCGCCCACCTGCGCGCCGCGCTCGCCGACATCCATCAGAATCTCGTCGCACCCCTCCTCCACCCCGACGACCCCCGCCCCGGAACCGACTTCCTCACTCACGCGGTGCTCCGGTACCTGAACGACGACGATGTCGCCGGCCTGCTCACGGACGGGACCACGGACAGCGGCGGGCCCGCGGAGACCGACGGTGGCACCGAGGACAGCGGCGGTACTGAGAACGGCGGCGGTACTGAGAACAGCGGCACAGATCTGCGCGGCTCTGTCGACGGCGGCACGGAAACCGGCGGCTCGGTGGACGGTGGCACCGCCCGCCCCGGTACGCCGGAAGGCGGCGACACGTCCGGGATGGCCGCGGCCCTGGCGGCCATCGAGGCATCCGTGGAGCGCGCCGGGCGGGCTGTCGCCGACGCCGCGGCCATGCTCGCCACGAGCCCCGCCCATCCCGCCTGGGACCGTCTCGAGACGCTGCTGTCCGGCCGCCGGGCGAGGCGTTTCGAACTGCTTGTGCTCCAGTCCCTGCGCGCCACCATGTACGAGCTCGGCGGACGCATGCCGACTGTGAGCGAGGTGGAGGCCCACGAACTCCGCGGCCCCGACCCGAGCCGCTGGCTGAGCGAGCGAGAGCTCCGGCAGATGCTCGTCGACGCCCTGGGAATACGGCTGGTGCTCCACACACCCGAATCGGCGCGGAGTGGAAGATTCGCCGAACCCGAGGAGGTCACCAGTGTGGCCGCCCCGTCCGAAACGGCCGAAGCACCCGACGAGCTCGTGATCCACATCTTCCATGACGTCTACGCAGGGCGGTCACCCGGTTCCGACCGCTCCGGCGAATCCGGTGAATCGGACGCACCCAGTGAATCGGGCGCGCCCAGCGAATCCAACGAATCGGATGCGCCCGGCGAATCGAGCGTGCCCGGCGGATCCGGCCGGTCCAGCAGTCCCAGCGGGTCGAGTGAGTCCGGCGAGTCCACGTCCGCCGGCGTGTCCGTCCCCGACCCGTATCTCGCCCTGCACCCGCTCGGCGCGACGGCGCCCCCTCCGCTCCGGGACGCGCCGCTCACCCCCACCTCCACCACCGGCCCCGCGGAGGAGGGACTACGACTGCTGGGGGACTGGACCAGCGGACGTTTCCCGCCCCCCGGCTACGAGGAGGCGCCGGCCGGGCAGGGGACACAGACGGCGACCCAGCCCACGGACGAGCCGCGGACCGTCCGTCCGGGCGTCGTGGTGAACTCCGCCCGGGGAACTGTCTTCACCCCCCGGACCGCCGACCTCGCGGCCGGCCTCCACCCCAGCCGCCGGATCACCACCGTGTTCCTGCCGCGCACCGCGGACGGCCGGATCGGCCTACCCGACCCGGCCGAGCAGACCAGCCCAGCCGACCTGGCCGAGCAGGCCAGCCCGGCTGACCCGGCTGACCCGGCTGAGTGGACCAGCCCGGCCGGCGCCACCGCCTCCGAGGCGCTCACCCCGGAAACCCTGCGCGAACTGCTCGAGCAGGCCGGCTGGCGCGGCGGCCCCGTCCAGCTCTGGCTGCCCGCCGTCGACCCGACCGACGACCTCGAACCAGCCCACGACGAGGCCCTCGCGGCCCAGACCGCCGAGTTCGCCGACAGCCTGCGCACGGAGATCTGGACGCCGAACCCCGCCGCCGCGCCGCGGGTCGAGGACGGCCTCCTGCGCGTCGACACCCGGATCCCGCAGGCCTGGAACGTGACCGCCCCCCGCCGCCCGGCGGCCGGCGGCGCACCGGTCATCACCCCGCCGACCTGGCTGGCCCAGTCCGCCGACGGCGACGGAGCCCTCGGCCCGGGGGCGACCGCCGGCCCCGCGCCCGGGCAGGGCGGTCTCGTGCGCTGGCCCGGCGGCATGGCCTCGATGACCCTCGACGAGTACCTCACCGCGCTCCCGGCGCTGCGCGAGCTGGCCCAGGCCGGGCCGACCCCGGGCCTGTTCGACGTCATCCTGCCGGACACCACCGAAGGCCCCCGGCGGCGCTCACCCGACGGGACACTCGAACAGCTACCCGCCCAGCGCCGCGAACTCGCGGCCTGGCTGCGCGGCGGCGGCTGGCGGGAAGGCGACGACCTGCGGATCTGGTTCCGCGGTGGTCCCGGTGAGGCCCGGGAGACACTGCTGGACCTGGCGGAGCTCAACTACACCGAGAACATCGAGATCCTGATGCCCGCCGCCGGCAGCCGGCCCTCCTTCCACACCCCCGGCGGGGCGCCGGTCCCCGCCGGCCCGCCGCGGCTCGTCACCGGCGACGACACCCCAGGCCGCTGGCAGGAGATCGGGCGTCCCGGTGAGCTGGGCGCGAGCCGCTGGGAGACCGTCGGCGGCCGGCTCCGGCGCCGCACCACCGACGCGGTCGCCCGCACCACCGCGGGCATCGTGCTGCTCGCACCCGGCAGACGCACGGCACTGCCCAGGCCCGATCGTCTCTCCACCCGAACCGACCGGTTCGAGATCCAGGAAGCATCAGTCCAGCTCACCGCCGCCGGTACCGCGGCGCTGGTCATCGGCCGCTTCGACGGGACGTCCTATGAACTGCCCGCCGTGGACGTGCCCGCCTTCCTGACCGCGCACGGCTGGGCCGGCCAGCCACTCGTGATCGCCGACGATACCCTCACGGACGAGGGACGCGCTTTCTGGGCCCAGGTCGGCGCCGCCGCCGGCGCCTTCGTCTTCGCGCCGCCCCCGGGCGAGACGCTGGGCATCCGACCCGGCGGCGACCCGAGCCTGGTGATGCGCAGCGAACGGCACCCGGTCGCCTGGAAGGTGCTGCACCACCCCGAGGGCCGGCCGCCGCCGCTGGTCACCGACCCGGTCGGCCGGCTGTGGCCGCCCGACTCCCCGGTCTGGATGCCGACGGTCACCCCGGGCCTGGCCTCACCGGCCACAGCGAGTTTCACCACCCCCGTGCTACGCAGCGGCTTCGCCTACCCGCGCTCGGCCTTCGTGCTGGATCTCCCCGTGCTCCCCGACGGCCACCTCGGCCTCACCTACGGCGACGGAACAGTCCGCCCGCTCACCCCGGACCGGACGCGGACGCTGACCGACCAGGTGCGGGCCACCCGGAACGAACCCGTCAGCACCCTGGTCCTGTGGTCGCCACCGCCCACCGCCACCGACGGCACGGCCGACGCCGCCTTCAGCCAGGACGTCCAGGCACTGGCCGACGCGTCCGGTCTCGCCGTCGTGCGCATCCTCACCGGCACCGACCCCTACGCCGACGGCGGGATCCCCGGTGCCCTCACGTCCGTCTTCGGCATCCCCGACGGCGACTCCGTTCCGCTGACGATCGAGATCGTCCGCCCCCGGGGGCAGGAGGGCCTCCCGAGCTACCTGACGGTGGACAGCGGTGTCCTGACCGACGTGACCAGCAGGGACGTCCCGCGGGCGTATGACAACGGCTCGTACCTGTTCGGGTCGCACGCCACCCAGCCGGACATCGTCGCCGAGCTGGCGGCCTGGGATTTCGGTCTCTCCGTCCTGGAGATCGGCACCGGCATGCCGCCGCTGCTGGTCGTGCACACCGATGTCGCCGGAAATCCGTCCTGGGAGCTCGGGCGGCTGCGTGCGATCTCCGCCGGGGAGGTCGCCGCGGTCGTCCGAGCCGACCGTGGGACTCGCCGGCGACAGGCGCAGCTCGATGCGCAGCAGGCCCGGCTTGATTCCGCACACGCACCGAGGCCGGGTAGACCGAGGCCGGGCGAACCGGAACTCGAACCGGAACTCGAACCGGGGCTGGAACCGGGGCTGGAAACCGCATCGGAGCCGGTGCCGGATCCGGTACCGAACGCATCGGTCCCGGACCCGGCACCGGAAACGCTTCGGATGGTCACCACCCGGATGCTCACTCCCGTGCAGGAAAGGGCGTTCGAGGCCTTCGCGCGAGAGGTCTCGGCACTGCTCGGCGGCGAGACGATCCATGTGGGTCACAACGCGCGCCCGGCACCCGCCAGCCGTGACGTCATCGCCGAACGCTGGGTGCCGATCGCCGCGACACGACCGGGCAGCACCCCGAACACCATCCCGAACGCCACCCACATCCAGGACGGCCTGACCGACCGGCTCGTCCCGATCAGCGCGGATCTGGGAATTCCATCGCTGGATTTCTCCGACTGGCAGCTGTCCGGGGCGTCGATCTCCGACGTCGCCGTGACGGTCTACTCCGACGAGCAGGGCGTCTACGCCATCGACCTCAGGAATCCGGACGAGGAACGCACCTCCCCGCGGGCCRTCGAACGGTCCGACGGGATATTCCAGGTGCTGGTCGACGGCGACCGGGACCAGGTGATCGTGCAGCTGGCGGAATTCGGCCCCGCAGCCATCCCGCCGGAGCAGCTCGCCGCGCTCGTCCAGCGGCATCTGCCCGGGCCGCGGGACGGTGTCACCTTCAACACCGTCGCACTGGTAACCCCCCGACCGCTACCGGCATCCTTCGGACCGCCCTACCTGACCGCGTTCCCCGTCCTGCTCAGGACGGAACTGGGCCTACCGGTCCGGATTCGGCTGGACTACCAGCAGGATTCGGCGCCCGTCGCCCAGTGGCCGACGACGCCGAACCTCGACCAGACACAGCCGAGGCGAAGGAATCCCGAACATCCGGTCTCCCTCGACCTGCATTCCGAACGTTTCCCGACGCCCCGGCAGGATCTGCCTCCCGGCCTGGCACAGGATGCCGAGAACGGCAGGTTCGTCGTCCTGGTCGACAGCGCCGCCGACGGCAGACTGATGGTGCGGGTACGCAACAGAGTCGAACCCGTCACTCCGCAGGTACTCGCCCGGCTCATCGTGACGACCGCCCACCGCGTCTACGGTGTGGAAATCACCCCGGATCAGCTGGCGATCTGGGTCTTCCCGCCCGCGGGCGTCACCCCGAACACTCCCCTGCCGCCCGATAGCCCCGCACAGTCCGGACACACCCCGTCGCTTCCGCCTGGTTACCTTGAGCGGCTCGACCGATTTCGCCTGGAAGTCGCCCGGTATCTGTCCGTCGCTCCCGAGGCGGGTGTGATCGCGCGGCCTGAACCGGTCTATTCCGGCCTGGGTGGGATCATCACTCTGCCGGATGGGACCCGGGCTCGTATCATGCCTGTTCCCACTGGTCATCCTCAGGATCGGGGTGGTCTTTTCGCCGCGGTTCTCGCGAGTGCCGCCGTGCAGCTTCCGGTGTCCGCGCTTGCTGCGATCCACCGTCATTTCCGGCAGGCGCCGGAGCTGGTTCTGGCGCGGTTGCGGGCTGCTCTCGCCGATGTCCATCAGAACGTGATCGCCCCGTTGCTGTCTCCCGGTGCCGTCCGTCCGGGGACGGATCCTCTTCGTGACCGGGTACTCGCCGTCCTGAGCGCGGATGAGCTGCGCGGTCTGACCACCGAGGACGGCGCTCCGGCCGCCGGGGATGGAGCTCCAGCCGGCGGGGTTGAAGGTGTGGTCGCGGTGCTCGCGTCCGATCCTTCTCACCCGGGCTGGGATCGGCTTGAAACGCTGCTTCTCGCGGGTGGGTATCCCGCCGAGGCGCTGATTCTCACGGTGACGATCCGTTCCGCCATGTGGGGGCTGGACGGTCGTGTGCCTACTGTGACGGAGCTGGAAGCGTCCGAGTTGCGGGTCGCTGGTCCGTATGGCGGGGGGTGGCTGGCTGCGGCCGGTTTCCTGGGTCTGGTCGCCGATGCTCTCGGGGTGCGGCTGGTACTGCACACGGCGGATTCGGTCAGTCAGGAACCGCCGGACCCGTTGCGGATCACCGGGCCGCTGGCCGCGGCATCCGAACCCCCCACCGCCCCGGCACCCGAAACACCCGCATCAGAAACACCCGCGGCCGCATCCGGAGCAGCCGAGGCCGCCCCGGCGCTCGAAACGGCCGAAACACCCGAAATTCATGTCTTCCTCGGCCAGGAATCCGGCCGGCCCGCCGACCTCACCTCCGACCCGGCCGACCACCAGTACTCCGCCCTGCGCCCACTCGGCGCCGACGACCCACCCCCACCAGCCGCGGTCGAGCCCGCGACACCGGCCGCAGCCGAGCCCGCGACACCGGCCGGCACGACACCCACCCCCGCGGACCAGGCACTCCGACAGCTCACAGCCTGGACCAACGAACGTTTCCCGCCCCCCGCCTACCCGCCCCCCACCGACCAGGCCGCACCCGTCGACCCGCCGGAGAACCGGTCGTCCCGCACCGCCGGACCGGAAAGCTCCACCGGCGCGACCGACAGCGCCCCGGGGGCTCAGCGCGAGAGCACCCCGGAGCCGCCGCGGGAGATCGCCAGCCAGCCTCGGCCGGAATCACCGCTCGCGCCGGACCACGTGGGCACCCTGCCTCCCGGTGTCCGCGTCGACGCCGGAAGGGGGGTGGTCTACACGGAGACGACGGCCCGGCAGGTCGGGCTCCTCACCCCCAGCACCTCCGTGATCACCTTGCTGCTCCCGCGCGCCGCGGACGGCCGCATCGCCCTGCCGGGCCCCGACGGCCCCGACGGCCCCGACGGCCCCGACGGCGCGATCAGCGACGAAGGATCGACTGAAGCGACGCCTGAGGCGGCACCCGAGACGGCGCTCGAGGCGCTGACGGTGGCCACCTTGCGTGAACTGCTGGCGGCTGCCGGCTGGCGGGGCGGACCGGTCCAGCTGCTGCCGATCGGCCCCCGGGCACAGACCCCGGAGCAGGCCGCCTCCTGGGACGAGGCCCTCACCAACCAGATGGAGGACTTCGCCGACAGCCTGCGTGCGGATTTCTACTCGCCCGACCCGGCCGCCCGGCCGCGGATCGACAACGGGCGCGTCCGGGTCAGCTCCAGCCTGCCGAACGGCTGGTTCCGGGCCGTGCCCCGCCGTCCGGAGAACGGCGGTGAACCGGTGGTGACGCCTCCCGGCTGGCTGCGGCCGGACGGCCTGGGCGGGCTCCGGCTGATCGGCGGCGGCACGGTGCACTGGCGCGGCGGAATGGCGTCGATGACTTTGAGTGAATACCTCGTGGCGCGCCCGACGCTGCAACAGATGGCACAGGCGGAACCGGAGTCCACGCCGGCCCTGTTCGATCTCGTCCTGCCGATCAACGCCCAGGGCCCCGGGCGGGTGACGGACGCGGGCCGGGTCGGAGCGCTGCCGCGGGACCTGACCGACTGGTTGACACACGGTGGCTGGCAGCCGGGAACGGACCTGCGGATCTGGAGTGAGGGCGGACCCGGCGGCCTCCTCCCGGCGCTGCGGGACCTCGCGGCCGGCAACGGCATCGAGATCCTGATGCCCGCCGCGGGCGGCAGGCCCTCCTTCCGCGCCTTCGGCTGGAACGCCGACCGTGCCGCGGGCGGCCCGCCGCGGGTCGTCAGGGCGGACGGGTCGCCGGGCACCTGGCAGGAGCTGGGTCAGTACGGCGAGCTGGGCGTGAGCGGGTGGGAGTCCGTCGACGGCGGACTGCGGCGACGGACGTCCGACGCGGTGATCCGCACACCGGCCGGAGTGATCCTGCTACCACCGGGTGGCCGCGGGCCGCTGCCGACGCCCGCCGCGCCCGCCGCGCCCGCCGCGTCTGGCGTGTCCGGTGCGTCTGCCGCGTCTGCCGCGTCCGGTGCCCGGCCGGACCGGTTCGAGGTGCGCGGCGGCACCCTGCGGGTTCGGGCCGACGGTACGCCGGTCCTCGTCGTCGGCCGGTTCGACGGGACGTCCCGCGAGCTGCCGGCCACCGAGATACCGGACTTCCTCACCGCGCTCGGGTGGACGGGCCAGCCACTGGTGATCGGAGACGACGGGCTGAGCCCCGCGCTGCGCGACCTGTGGGCCCAGGTCGGCGCCGCCGCCGGGACGTTCGTCTTCGCGCCACCCGCGACCGCCAGGTTGCTGACCTGGCCCGACGGCGCCCCGTTCCTGATCGGCAACGCGCTGGACCCAGACGCCCTGGACAGCCTCGAAGACCTCGCCGAGGGCGCCCTCACCACCCGCGACCTCGCGGGCTGGGAGCTTCTGCACAGCACGGAGGGTGTTCCGGCGCCGCTGGTGACCGACCCGTTCGGCCGGCTGTCGCCGCCGGACGCCCCGATGTTGCTGCCGATGACCTCGCCCGGCCTCGCCTCGTCGACCGCGCACGCCTTCGACGGCCTCGTCCTGGACTCGATGCTGCCCTACCCGGACTCGGTCTTCGCGCTGGATCTGCCGGTGCTGCCCGACGGCCGCCTCGGGCTGCTGTTCGGTGACGGCTCGGTGCGCCCGCTCGGCCCGGACCTCCTGCCCGTCCTGGTCGCCGCGGTGGCGGCGCGCCAGGATGGCCAGCCGGTGGCGGCGTTCGTGCTGTGGTCGCCTCCGCCTGGCTCCGACGGGCCGGCCGCCACCTTCGAGCTGGCGGTCCAGAACCTCGCCGACGCGCTCGGGCGCCCCGTCGCACGCATCGACCGGGGGGCCGACCCGTTCGCCGAGCTGTACGTCCCGGGCGCGGCCGCCCGCCGGCCGGGCGCGCCGGGCACCCCGCGCAGCACACCGCACCTCACGATCGTCACGCCCCGTGGCTGGCGCGGCGCCCGGGCCGAGGGCCTCCCGACCGAGGTGCGGCTGGACGTCGACGGCTCCCTGGCCGAGACGGAGGTCGACGGCGACCCCGCCCCGCTCCCCATCGCTCCCGAGACACCCGCCGTTCTCGCGGTTCCCGAGGCACCCGCCGCTCCTGCCGTTCCCGCGGTTCCCGAGGCACCGGCCGCTCCCGCGACGGTCGCTGCTCCCGCGGTACCTCCCGCCCCCGCCCTCGCGGCCGGGACGGATCCGGAGCCCGCCGGCCCGGTGGAGGCGGTGCGYCCGCTGCCGCCGGGGGTCCAGGTCGATGCCACGCGGGGAACCGTCTTCACCGCGGAGACCGCGGAGCTCGCGGCCCGCCTCCGGCCCAGTGACCGGATCACCACTGTCTTCCTGCCCCGGGGCCGGGACGGCCGGATCGTGCTGCCCGTCCTGGACGTCATGCCCGGCCTGCCCGGCGTGGACGGCCTGGACGTCACTCCGGACATCCTGCGCGGACTGCTGGAGAACGCGGGCTGGCGCGGCGGCCCCGTCCAGCTCTGGGTGGCCCCGCTCTATCCGGACGACGTGGAGCGGGAGCGGGAGCGGGCGCTGCTGGGGCAGATGACCGAGTTCGCCGAAAGCCTGCGTGCGGAGTTCTGGGCACCCCACCCGGGCGGCCAGCCGCAGATCCAGGACGGCCGCCTCCGGGCGCGTACGCCGGCTGCCTGGCGGATGGCCAGGCCACAGACTGGCGACGCGTCGGTGGTCACCCCACCGACCTGGCTGATGACGAACGACCTCGGCTGGCTCGTGTTCGAGATCGGCGGGCCCGTGATCTGGCCCGGTGGCCTGGCCTCCCTCACCCTCGACGAGTACCTCGACGCACTCCCGGCGCTGCGCCTGCTGGCCCAGGCCGGGCCGACCCCGGGACTGTTCGACCTGGTCCTGCCGGACACCACCGGAACCGACGCCGCCGGCCCGCGACTGCGGTCCACCCGCGGCAACCTCGAGCCGCTGCCCGGACGTGCCAACCAGTTCGCCGCCTGGCTGAGAGACAACGGCTGGCGGGGCGACGACATCCGGATCTGGGCCGCGGGCGGTCCGGGTGACGCCAGAGCGACGTTGGCGACCCTGACGGACCGGCATCAGATCGAGATCCTGATGCCGGCCCCCGACAGCAGACCTTCCTTCCACCTTCCCCCGGGCGGGCCGGTCGCAGCCGGCTCTCCACATCTCGTCGTCACCACCGCCGGCGCGGGCACGACCGCCGGTGCGGGCAGGACCGCCGCCACAGGTTCCTGGGAGACGACAGGACGTGCCCGTGAACTGAACGCCAGCCGCTGGGAGACCGTCCAGGGCCGGCTCCGGCGGCGCACCACCGCCGCCGTCGCGCGCACCGCCGCCGGTGTCGTTCTCCTGTGGCCCGGGGGCGGCAATCTGCCCGCCCCGGCCGGGATCGCCGCGCGAACCGACCGGTTCGAGGTGCGGGGCGGATCAGTCCGGCGCGCCGGCGACGGCACCCCGATCCTGGAGGTCAGCTACTTCGACGGGAGCAGGGAGGAACTGCCAGCCGTCGCCGTACCCGCCTTCCTGACCGCGCACGGCTGGGAAGGCCAGCCACTCGTGATCGTGACCGACGACCCGACAGGCGAGGAGCGCGACTTCTGGGCCCAGGTCGGCGCCGCCGCGGGCGTCTTCGTCTTCGGACCGCCGGACGACACGACCCTGCTGCTCCGGCTCGGGGGTGACCCGAGCTACGTGACCGGCTTCCCGCCCCGGCCGGCACCCTGGCAGGTGCTGCACCACCCGGAGGGCCAGCCGGTACCGCTGGTCACCGACCCGATCGGCCGGCTCTCACCACCGGGCGCCCCGGTCTGGATGCCAATGGCCTTCCACGGCCTCGCCTCACCGGCCACACCGGAGGTGAACCCTGCCGCCGGCAGGACCGATCTTCCCTATCCGCGCTCGGCGTTCGTTCTCGATCTCCCCGTCCTCCCCGACGGCCACCTCGGCCTCATCCACAGCGACGGGACGGTCCACCGCCTCGTCCCGGACCTGATGCCAGCGCTGATCGAGCAGGTGGCAGCCGCCCAGCGTGAGCCGATCAGCGCGCTGGTGCTCTGGTCGCCGCCGCCCACGGCCGACGAAGCCACGGCGGTCTTCGCCGCGGATGTCCAGGCGCTCGCCGAGGCGTTCCGCCGCCCGGTCGCCCGCATCCGCTCCGACGCCGCGCCGTTCGGTCCGCACGAGGTACCGGGCCGCGCCCAGCGACGGCCCCGCACCGCCAGCCCCGGGCGGAGCGGCTCGCCCACCCCGGATCTCGAGATCGTCGCACCCCGGCACCACCCCCCCGCCCAGGTGACGGTGAGCGTCCAGGGCATCCTGACCGAGGCGACCAGCACGGACGTCCCGCGGGCCTACGGCAACGGCTCGTACATGTTCGGGTCGCACGCCACCCAGCCCGCCACCGCCACCGAGCTGGAGGTCTGGGATACCGGCCTCGCCGCGCTGGAGACCGCGATCGGCATACCGCCGTTGCTGGTGGTGCACACCGACTTCGCCGGACATCCGTCCTGGGAGCCCGACCGCCTCCGCGCGATCACCGCCGGGGAGGTCGCCGCCGTCGTCCGCGCCGACCGTGAGACACGCCGGCGACAGGTCCAGCTCGAGGCGCGACAGGCGCAGCCGGGCACACCGGTTCCGGGGCCGGGGCTGGAGTCGGGGCTGGCGCCGGGGCGGAACACGCCGGTACCGGAGCCGCCGCCGGAAACGATTCGGATGGTCACCACCCGGACGCTCACTCCCGTGCAGGAAAGGGCGTTCGAGGCCTTCGCGCGCGAGGTCTCGGTGCTGCTCGGCGGCGAGACGATCTACGTGGGTCACAACGCGCGTCCGGTGCCCGCCGAACGTGACGTCATCGCGGACCGCTGGGCGCGGGTGGTGGCGACGTCACCGGACGTCACCCCGAACACCACCCCGAACGCTACCCACCTGCAGGACAGCCTGACCGGCCGGGTGGTCCCGATCAGCACCGGCCTGGAGCTCCCGAACCTGGACTTCTCCGACTGGTACCTGGCCGGCGCGTCCGTCTCCGACATCCCCGTGACGGTCTACTCCGATGAGCGGGGCGTCTACGCCATCGATCTGACCGACCCCATCGGCGACCGCACCCCGCCCCGGGCTGTGGAACGGGTCGACGGTGTGTTCCAGGTGCTGGTCAACGGCGACCTCGGCCAGGTGACCGTGCGGCTCGACGAGCACGGCCCCGTCCTCCTCCCGCCGGAACAGCTCGCCGCCCTCATCCAGCGCCATCTACCGAGCACCGGGGATGCCGTGGCCTTCAGCAGCATCGCGCTGGTGACACCGCAGCCGATGCCGTCGCCCCGGCAGCGTCCGCTGAACACGTTCCCGGTCCTGCTCTCGATCGAGTTGGACCTGCCGGTGCGGACGCGAGCCTCGGCGCGGTCTCCCGTCCACGAGTGGCCGCTGGCACCCGTCCCCGACCCGCCCGGGCCGGCGGGTGGGGGGGTCGGCCATCCGGTCTCCCTCGATCTGCGTTCCACCGGCGACCCGATACCGCCGAGCGACCTGCCCCCCGGCCTGACACGGGATGCCGAGAACGGCAGGTTCGTCGTCCTGGTCGACAGCGCCGCCGACGGCAGACCGGTGCTGCGCGTCAACGATCGGGCGGATCCCGTTGTGCCGCAGGTGTTGGCACGTTTCATCGTGACGGCCGCCCACCGTGTCCACGGTGTGGAAATCACCCCGGATCAGCTGGCGATCTGGGTCGTCCCGCCCGCGGGTGTCACCCCGAACACGCCACTGCCGCCGCCCGCCCGGACCACGCACCCCGAGAACGGCTCGACCACGCCGACATCGCCCGAGGACGCCTCGACCACATCCGCGTCGCCCGACGGCGCCACGTACACCCAGGACACCTCGACCGCACACCCGCCCGCCGGCGATTCCGCGCAGCCCGGGCCCGCCCCGTCGCTTCCGCCTGGTTACCTTGAGCGGCTCGACCGATTCCGCCTGGAAGTCGCCCGGAACCTGCCACTCGCTCCCGAAGCAGGCGTGATCGCGCGGCCTGAGCCCCCTTATTCCGGCCCGGGTGGGATCATCACCCTCCCGGACGGGATCCCGGCCCGCATCATGCCCGTCCCCACCGGTCACCCCCAGGACCAGGGCGGTCTTTTCGCCGCCGTTCTCGCGAGTGCCGCCGTTCAGCTTCCCGCGTCCGTACTCGCGCAGATCCACCGTCATTTCCTGCAGGCACCGGAGCCGGTTCTGGCCCGGCTGCGGGCTGCTCTCGCCGACGTCCACCAGAACCTGATCGCACCGTTGCTGCACCCCGGCGCCACCCGCCCAGGGACGGACCTTCTCCGTGACCGGATACTCGCCGCCCTGAGCCCCGACGAGCTACGCAGTCTGACCACCGGGGACGGCGCACCGGCCACCGAGCCCGAAGGTGTCCTCGCGGCTCTCGCGTCCAGCCCCTCTCACCCGGACTGGGATCGACTCGAAACGCTGCTTCTCGCGGGCGGACATCCCGCCGAAGCGCTCATCCTCACGGCGACGATCCGTTCCACCCTGCGGGGGCCGGACGGTCGTGTGCCCACAGTGACCGAGCTGGAAGCATCCGAGCTGCGGGCCGCCGGTCCCTATGGCGGGGGGTGGCAGGCCGCGGCCGGTTTCCTGCACATGATCGCGGATGCTCTCGGGGTGCGGCTGGTACTGCACACCGCCGATTCGGTCAGTCAGGAACCACCGGTCCCGCTGCGGATCACCGGCCCGCTGACCGCGGCATCCGAACCCGCGCCCACAGCCACACCCGCACCTGGAACCTCCACATCCGCACCTGGAACAGCCGAGGCCGTTCCGGCAGTCGAAACAACCGGGACAACAGGGACTGCCGGAACGCCGGAAGTCCATGTCTTCCTCGGCCAGGAATCCGGCCGGCCGGCCGACCTCACCTCCGACCCGGCCGACCACCAGTACTCCGCGCTGCGCCCGCTCGGCGCCGACGACCCGCCCCCACCGGCCGCGGTCGAGCCCACGACACCGCCAGACACGGCACCCACCCCCGAGGACCAGGCACTCCGCCAGCTCACAGCCTGGACCAACGAACGTTTCCCACCCCCCGCCTACCCGACCCCAGCCAACCAGGCCGCACCAGCCGACCAGATCGACGCCACCGAGTCCCGATCCGGGAGTACTGGCCAGCCCCCGGTCGAGAGCACCGCCGGAGCGCAGCCCGGAAGCCCTGTCGGGCCGCAGCCCGGAAGCGCCGGCCAGTCAGTACCCGAAATCGCCGACCGTCCCGCGGATGCACCGCAACCGTCGGCGCCGCGGACTCCGGGAGAACCCGATGTGCCCCCGGCGCCCCCGGTGCCCGGGGACTCCGGCCCACTGCCCGAATCCCCGGCGTCGCAGTCCCCGCCGCCCGTCTCCCGCACCGGATCCGGAGAGATCGTCGTCGGTGACCGCCAGTTCAGGCCGGTCCCGATCACCGACGACGGCGGCTTCTTCACGGCACTGATCACAAGCGTGCTCAGCCAGCGCCCGGGCACCTCGCTCGACAACACGACTCCGACAGACCTGCGCGAACGCCTGTTCCGCTGGTTTGCGGGAGGAACCGGAAGGTCACTGCGGGCACAGCTGGACGACCCGGTGAACGGAAGCCACCGCGTGATCGTCCAGGGCCTCCTCGACGGGCTCAACTCCGCGGCCCTCGCCGGCATCCTCGGCGAACCGGCGCCGTCCAGCTTTTTCGCCTGGTCTTCGCTCCGGCAGCGCGCGGAGGCCGCGATCATCGGCAATCCGTTCGGTACCGCCTGGAATCGCATGTTGCAGCGAGTCCCCGAGCTGAACAACCTGATTCCACCCAGGGGCATGATGATCAGTGACCTCGTCGGGATGGCGATCCGATCCCCGCGGCTGCGGAACACTCCGCTCTTCGATCAGGTGCCCGCCGTGGTCGCGCAGGCCCTCAACATCAACCTCGTGATCGTCCGCCCCACTCGCCCGCAGGACCGGAACAGCCCTCTCGCTCTTCTCGACCTGCCCTCACCCGCCGGCTTCGCACCCGGTCAACCCGTCTATCTCAGCTACAACGGGCAGAACCAGTACGACGCCCTGATCGCGAACACCGCGGCGCAGCCCGCCTCGGCGCCGAGGGACGGCTCGGCAGCGCCCGAGCGCGAGTCGTCAGCTCGCTGAGTCCGGCCGTCCCACATCCCTGCCGGGCCCCGGAAGGTGAACCGCACTCACCGAAGGAGGCGTGTTCCCGGCAGGAGCCGCGCCCGAGACACGGTCGAAGCAAGGCCGCGGCGAACATGGAGGTGGCACGGAGATGGCGATGTCCCAGGCGCCGGAGGCGGATGCGGCGGCCACCCCGGCGGGTGACACGCCGGCGGGCGGACTGGCAGCGGGCGATACGTCGGCGGGTGAAATGGCAGCGGGCGAAGTGGCGGCGTCCGTGGAGGTGACGGTCGCGGTGGACGCGACCGCGGCGGTCACCGCGTACGACCTGGAGATGACCCGGGCCTGGCACTGGGCGCTGCTGGACCTGGCGGGCCACCTCCCCGACGAGCTGCTCCACCAGGCCAGGGCGTGGCTCGCCGCCGGCCGCCGGTTGGAGGTCGCGCGGGCCGTCGCGTTCGCCGTGCTCTCCGGGCAGCTCGGCGTGGGTGGCGGGGAGGTTCCACTCATCCGCGAGGAGCTCGCGGCCACCGAGACCGACCCGGATCTGCTGCGGGCCCTGGACGCGCTGCCGCTCGGCGAACGCCAGCTCAGCGCCTGGGTGTTCCTCGCCAGCGACCCGGCACTGCCCGGCCCGCCGGTCTCGCTGCCCATCGACCTCACCATGACGGCGGGCAGCCGCGACGGGGCGGGCAGCGGAGCCGGGACGGCGCCCGGCGGCCGTGCGGCCGACGACATGACCGCGGCCGACGCCGCATTCGCCGTGGCCGACGGGGCCGACGGGGCTGATGCGGTCGACCGGGCGATCGTCGCGGCCGTCGCCGGAGAGCCGGATGTTCTCGGTGTCTGGCGGTCGTGGCGGCTGCCGGCCTGGGAGACGTCGTGGCCGCCGCCGCGGCGGGTCTTCGTCGTCACGCTCGAGCCGCTCTCGGATGCGGCAGTGGCCGTGACCGCACGGTTGCAGGAGGCTCTGG
>NZ_MOWP01000020.1:0-282099 GCF_001983215.1 Frankia sp. CcI49 | reverse complement strand
GCAGTGGTGAGGTCCTCCCCACGCCCGTGGGGGTGATCCGACATCCGAAACCGCGACGTTATCTGGATACGTGTCCTCCCCACCCCGTGGGGGTGATCCGACGTACGACGGCCGCGAGTGGGTCGTCCGCGCGTCCTCCCCACGCCCGTGGGGGTGATCCGCCTCATCGAGTGACGGTCTCTGTCTACGGCGCGTCCTCCCCACACCCGTGGGGGTGATCCGAGGCTGGAGATCAGCGGGGATTTCGGCTCGCGGTCCTCCCCACGCCCGTGGGGGTGATCCTAGCCGGCCACTGTCGGCATGCTGTTGAACGGCGTCCTCCCCACGCCCGTGGGGGTGATCCGGCTCGGATCAGTGAGCAGACCAGAAGATCACAGTCCTCCCCACGCCCGTGGGGGTGATCCGGCTCGTTACCTCGGGAGTCTGGATACCACAGGGTCCTCCCCACGCCCGTGAGGGTGATCCGAGAATGCCGCCGCGCAGGAATCCCCCACAACCGTCCTCCCCACGCCCGTGGGGGTGATCCGAGCTTCGCTTCGGTTTCGGTCATGGCGTTTCCGTCCTCCCCACGCCCGTGGGGGTGATCCGGTGACGGGCCAGGGCTGGAACGGCGCCGAGACGTCCTCCCCGCGCCCGTGGGGATGATCCGCAGGTCGACCCGCAGTGATCTAGCGGGACCGGGTCCTCCCCACGCCCGTGGGGGTGATCCGAGGGCGACCCGCCGCGGGTCTGGAACAAGGTCGCCCTCCCCACGCCCGTGGGGGTGATCCGGGCTGACCGGTTGGGGGTGGTTGCCTGCTTCGGTCTTCCCCACGCTCGTGGGGGTGATCCGCATTCGAACCGCTGGGACGGCCGGCGCTTCGCGGCCCCGCTGGGGGTCAGCTTTCAGGAAGCTGCGACACCGTGGGGGTGATCCTGTGCGCGTGCTGTTCCGGTGGGTTCCCTGGACGTCCTCCCCACGCCTGTGGGGGTGATCCGTACGAGCGCTACATCATGGGCGGGACCTACGTGTCCTCGCCACACTCGCATCAACAGGCGATGAAACCGGACCCTTCATGACCACCCAGGATGACCCAGCGTCAAACGCGGAAGCGGAAACGTCACTGGCGAGGCAGTCCCTGCCTACCACCCTGCCTGGTCACGGCAGATCCATCCCAGGGCCGGGCGGCGTGATGTCCAGCGGAATCCAGCCATGACCATCCAGATCACCGACGTCGACCACGTCCGCCTGGCCAAACCCGATTGCTGCTTCTGCAGGGTTCGGGTCTGCCTCTGGCCAGCCGGGGGCGTGGGATTGGTTCGGAGAGGGCGCCGCGGGCTCCGGCGGGGTCCTTGAAGGCGATCCCGGCGTTTCCGCTGGTTGATCTGTTGTAGCTGGTGTCGCTTGAGGAGCATTTGACGGATCGCGGTGAACAGCAGCGGGCCCAGTTGCCGGAGATGGTACGGCGGGCGAAGTATTTCCACCGGATGGTGGTTCATTCGGCCCGGCCAGTGTCGGGTCGGGAGGTTCCGGGACGTCTGGAGGGACCGGCATTGGGGCCGGAGGGTTGAGCAGGCTGGGGAGCTGATGGGGGATGTGGCGGGCGGCGAGGGCAGCGATGGTGACCTGGGGTTCTCGGCCGTTGAGGTGGGGGACGTGGCGGCGCAGGTGCTGGAGGAGTTCCTGCCGGGGAAGCATCAGGGCGCTGGCGAGATCGCGGCTGGGGACGGTGATCCATCCGTGGTAGGGGTCACCGACGGTGGCGGAGTCGCCGTGGTAGTCGAGGCTGACGGCGGCTGGCGGTGCGGCCGGGTGGAGGGGTTCGGCGTGATGGGCGACCTCGCGGGTGGTGTCGGTGCGGGCGAGGTCGATCTGGAGGGCGCGTTGCGCGGCGTGGTAGGCGGCTTCGGGTGTCCGGTAGGGGCCGCGGACGATCAGTGAGGTGCGGGTGATGCCGTGGAGGTAGCCGAACCAGGAATGCGCCGGCTGTGGCTGCTGGGTGTCAGGCGCCCCTGGTGCGGACCAGACGTTCGCGGTCAGCTCGCGCTGCGGGGTCGGGGATTCGGTGGCGAACTGCACGACGTCGCCGACGTCGGTCAGGCCGGGGACGAATCCGCGCCCTCCGGGTCCGATCGCCCAGTGGTCGGCGCCCCAGCCGTGCGCGGAGCGGGAGTCCGGCCACAGGGTGGCGGCGCGGACGTTCCAGCCGGGTGGCGGGCGGAACGGCAGGTCGAGGACGACCGATCCGGCGGCCACCCGGAAGGAGTGGAATGGGGTGTTGTCCGGCGCGGTCGGCGAGGGCAGGCTCATCAGAACCGCCGTTGGCCCCGGGGCCGTTTCCGCCGCGCCCGGCCGCCGCTCGAATCACAATCTTGCTGGGGCAGCGGCGGCAGCCCGGCGGCAGGCCTCGACCATTCCCGGAATATGTCCCACGGTGCTTCCCCGTCCAGGTCACCCGTCGGGAACGTCGTCCCCTGGCCGGCCCGGGCGGTCGGGGATCCCGGCGGGGTGTCACGGTCGTCGGGGCTGATCCGGCGGCGGGCGGCGGCCTGGCGGGCGAGGTCGCCGTGGGAGAGTCGGCGGCCGGTCGCGAGGGCGTGCAGGTCCTCGTCGAGGTACCAGTAGCGGCCGAACAGGTGGGCGGGCGGCAGGGTGTTGTGGACGAGCAGCGCCTGGCCGGGGGCGACCTGGCGCAGCAGCGCGGAGGGCAGCAGTTCCACCCGGGTCGGGCTGCGTGAGACCCCGCGCCGGCCGGCCGGACCGCCCAGACCGGTGCTGTCGACGGAGGTGGATGTCTGCAGGATGTGCTCCTGGCCGAGCAGACCGGCGGCGTAGTCGAGGGTGGAACGGTCGGACAGGCCGGCGAAGAACACCTTGGTGACCGCGTTCGAGATGACGACGTCGGCCTTCGGGCCGTAGGCGGCGTCGATCTGCGCCTAGCTCTGATAGATCAGCAGCAGTTGGATGCCGATGCCGGCGCAGGTGGAGATCCGTCCGGGCAGGTTACGCATCGGCCAGTTGCCGGCCTCGTCGACGACGACGAGCAGCGGTGGGTCCAGCGGCGTGTCGGTGTGGCCGACATGGCTGTAGGCCTGGCGCATCAGGTCGTCGAGCAGGCCGCCGAGGACCGGGGCGAGGCGTTCGGCGTCGTCGAGGTCCGCGCTCAGGTACAGGGTGTTCGCCGCCCGGCCGTCGGGGCCGCGGTCGAGCAGCCAGTCGAGATCGATCTGGGACACGGCCGCGGAGGCGGCGATCCGCGGCTCCTGCCACGGTTGGATCATCTGGCGGGCGACCAGGTAGGTGGACGAGACCTGCTTGCGGTCGTTCGCCCAGATCCCTTCGAAACCGGCGAAAACCTGCGCGCCGTCGGTGGCGATGGCCTGGTCTCGGTGGGACGCCAGCGGGTTCAGCAGGCCACGGACGGTGTCGCGGTCCATGCCGACGACCCAGCGGACGACCGTGTCCATGCCGAGGTCGACGGTGGCCGCGGTCCAGAACAGCTGGCCGAGGAGGTCTTCGGCCGCGGACGTCCAGAAGCTCATGTCGCCGGAGGAAGTGGACGTCCAGGAGGTGGCGTTCGCGATCGAGCGGGCGGCGCGGCGCGCACCAGCCAGGGTGCGCGCCGCGCTGAGCGGGGACCAGGACGCGCCGAGCTCACCGGTGGCCCCGGCGGGGTCGAACACGGCGACGTCGCCGAGCTGGCGGCGCCGGGCGATCGTGGCGCCGAGCAGGTCGTTCTTCACGCTCAGGGCGATCAGCGGGCCGTCCCATTCCAGGATGGCGGGGATCGCCAGAGCGGCGGTCTTGCCGCACTGGGACGGCCCGAGGACGATCACGCTGCCGCGCGGGCCGCGGCGGCGCTGCGCGCGCCGCACCAGCCAGCCTGGCACCGCCGGGTCCAGCGGGCGGTGGGAGTCCTCGGTGGCGACGAGCCGTCCACGGGGGCTGCCGACCCGGCCGAGGATCATCCGGCCGCGGCGAGGGGCACCCACCCACAGCGCGGCCAGATCCGCCGGGCGGGCGAGCCGGGCTTCGGGATCTATCCCGAGCCGGCGCCGGTCCGCCACCCCCGCCCGGTCGCGGACCATCACCAGCGCCGCCAGCCCGCACAGCACGGCCAACACCACCAGCGGCAGGACGGTCGCCGCCCACGAGCCGAACGGTCCTGGACTCATGCCGCACGTCCGTCCGGTCGGGCCTGCCGACTGCCGGGCCGGTGATGTGGGTGCGCCTTCGCACCGGCGCCGGCCGCCCGCGGCGATGCGCTTCCGGTGCTGTCGCGCAGGCCGAGCAGGGTGACGAGTTCCGTGACGGCCCGCTGCCGGCGCAGCCGAACCGCCCGATCGGTGACGCCGTCGCGGGCGGCCACCTGATGCGAACTCAGGCCGTCGATGCCGAACTCGACCAGGACGTTCAGCGCGGCGTCCGACAGCCCGAGGCGACGTCCCGCGGCCAGCAGGTCGACCAGCTCCAGCAACGGGTCCCGGGCAGGGCCGTCGGTCGCGGACGCGGCCCGGCGGATCGTCAGGTGCTCGGCGAGCAGCGGTGGTGGGACCAGCGTCGTCAGCCGATCCACGAGCCGCTGGCGGCCGAAGACCGCGCGCTCGGTGTCGAGAACGATGTTGATCCAGGTCTTCTCGGGCCGGCGCTCCACCGGGTAGGTCGTGACGACGATCCACGCCGAGGCCAACAGCTCGTCGAAGACCGTGTCGAAACCGCGGCCGGCGCTCCGGCAGTGCGCCGCGGTCTTCATGACCAATGCCGGGACCACCCGGGCAACGGCGACCCTGGCCGCGGCGACGTCCCCCTGCGTTGCCCGGCACAGCAGGAACAGCAGCCGGCCGTTCGCCACGACATCGGGGACCGACCGGTCACGCCCGCACCCGTCGACCACCTCCTCGGCCCCCGCGAGGCCCGTCATCAAGGATGACGCCTCCTGCCAACGGCGCACCGCGTCGATCGACTCCGCGCTGTCCGTCCAGGCGTCCCAGTCGCGCCGCCAGCGCGCCAGGCACGGCGATACAGACCGGTTCTGGTTACCACGAGCCGGATTCGCGCCCGTGGAGATTCTTTTCGTCATGACCGCGCAGGCTCGCGACCGGTATCCCCGCGCTGTTCCCGGGCGAGCTCCCCGCCACCGTCCGCTCGGTTTTCTCCACCGGTGTTCTCTTCGCCCCCACGACACCCGTGCCGGGAGCCTTCCCCATCACGGCCTCAAGCGACGTCCGGGTGTTCGTGACTTCGTCGCGTCGTCCGCTTCCAGCGGGGCTCTGGCACGCACTTCCTCCTGCGTGCGTGTCCCGCGCCCCTCCCGCGGCTCACCGACGCCTACCTGCGCGGGGAAGGACCCGAGAGCATCGTGGCGAACAACGACGCCAGCCAGCCCGGCCAGCGCCCCCGAGGTACGGCGCACATCGAGATCGAGGTACCTGCCGGTGGATGGCGGTTCCGCCGCTCCCCCGGTAACACCGGCCGCATCACCGCGGAACTCGTCATCCGAGGCGAGAACCCGGCAGACAGAATTTCCGTCTACGGCGCCGAATCAACCGCGTGGGGCATCGAGACACAGCTCGGGTTCCCCATTCCCGCCACCGTCAGGGAAGCGCTACGGCTCATACCTCCCGCGGCCACGAACCCAGGGCTCAGGATCTCGGCACCCGCGCCTTGGATAGGCGCGAGCGACTATCAGCCCACACGCGCCAGCATGGTCCACCTCCCCGACACGTTCAACGTCTTCACCTACGGAACACTCCTCCACATAAAACCGCCGATACGCACCTGGGAAGAGGGGCCATACCGCATCGACGTAGTCGGCACCGAGCTAACCTTCGAAAACCGGGATAGCCCGACTCTGCAGGTCGCGTACCGAATCTGGCACGACCAGCGCGTCGTCTTCGCCTCCGGTGATCTTCCAGTGCCCATCGGCTCCGACATCCAGGCAGACGCCACCCTACGAAGCATCGCCGACCATGCGCTCACAGCAGGAACCGGTCGGGAGCCAACCGACCTGCAACGAGAATTTCTCACGAAACACAGCGCCGAGCTCCGCTCCGTGCTCACCCCACCGACTGCGCCATACCCGATCGGAACACGGGTGAAGGTCCGCGGCCTGGCCGGTGCCACACCTGCCAGTGGCATCATCACCGACACGATCGTCGGCGACGACGGCTCGCTGCACTACGGCTGGCGCCCCGACGTCGCACGCCTTCCCGGCCACCCCATGGGGCAACACCTCGATCAGCAGCTCGTCGCCCCCGCGCAGAACGTCCAACCCACCCTGCACTCCCCCGACGCGGGCCTCAACAGCAACCAGGAAGCCGAAGTCCTCGTCTACGGCGCCAGGGTCCGTGYCATCGACGACCCCCGATTCGCCACCGGAACCGTCCTGCGCGCCATCCTCAAACCCGGCGGTCAGCCGACCTACGACATCCAGCCCGACCAGAGCTCATACGCGCCGATCCGCATCCACGCCGCCGACGTCGAACCAATCGCCGGAACCGCCTGGCCCACCCTCCAGGCCCTCCTCGACGCCCGCGCCGACGCCGGCATCTCCCTCGAATCCGGCGAACTCCTCATCACCCTGCGCGAAGCCACCTTCGTCCGCGACGGACCCACCGGCCCGCTGCCCGCCTTCCCCCCGCAGGAATGGCCATCCCAGGACCCAATTCTTGACCCCGAATCACCCGACATTCCCATCTCAGCCCCGCCGCACCGCGGGCACCCGACCCCCACTCCGGCGCCCAGAATCGTCATCGAGGATGACTACACCCGTGTCTACGACCCCCGCCACGAACTCCTCATCGCCCACAAACAGCCATTCGAAATCGCCATTACCCAGCCTCGAGAAAAACTTGTCGAACTCCTCAACACCCTCCCAGATCTTCACCTCGGCGGGGACGAGTCCCTCGTCACCCTCGCGGCCCTGGCCGCCCAGCACATGCCCGACGAAGTCAACTCCATCTTCGCGGCAGGACCAGGAGCGGACCCGAACAACCCGGATCAGGCCGCCGCAGTCGAGCCAGACCTCGACGATATTTACCCTCCATCGGTAGGCGACACAGAGCCACCCGACATGGACCTTGACTTATAGAGCTCCTGTAGAGCGGCCATGGTTTCTGACCGCATACCCGACGCCAACCGGACCCACGTTCGCGTTTCTCACCCGCGGGCCGCGCAAAAATCCACGCAGCCTTCCAGCTCGATACCAGGCCGAGAGACACGGTCACCCGCACTCAGACGTCTTCCTGTCCCGATCCGTTCCTTCGGCGAGGAGTGGGGGGTCAACTTATTTGCCACAACCGCACCGCACCGCCACTGGTCGCGATAGCGAGGAGGCGGCCGTCTGGCGAGAATGCCACTGATTTCGCACTGCCGGGCAATGGCCGACCGAGTGAGCGAGGAGCCTCCGGGTCGCCCACATCCCACAGCCCCGTCCCACCACCGCCGCCACCTGCGAGGGTGCGGCCGTCCGGGGAGAACGCCACCGACCGTATTCCGCGAGTTTGACCGTTCATGAGTGGCTGACCGAGCAAACGTGGGTTGGCCGGGTCGGAAACATCCCACAACCGCACCACCTCGTCCGCAACAGCAAGGACACCACCCTCTGTGGAGAATGCCATCGACTCGACCGGCCACCCGGTGCCAGTGCGGCCGTTCAGTATCGAGCCGAGGCAGCTGGGGGCGGTCGGATCGGTGGTGTCCCACAACCACACCGCGCCGTCATCGCTGCCACTGGCCAGAATGCGGTCGGTCGGAGAGAACGCCACCGGCCGCATTCCGCGAGTTTGGCCGTTCATGAGTGGCTGACCGAGAGAACGCGGGTTGGCCGGGCCGGTAACATCCCACAACCGCACCATCTTGTCCGCGGTGGCAAGGACACCACCGTCCGTGGAGAAAGCGGCCATCAGCGAGTGGGAAGAGCCCACAAATAGGCGGAACATCGTCGCCGGCTTGCTGTGGTGGGTCAGCGTCCCACCAATCCGACGCGGGGATGCCGGGTCCGTCACATCCCACAGCCGGAGGCTGAGATCGTTAGCGATAGCCAGAATCGTGTCATCTGGGGAGAATGCCACCGACGCCTGGGTGGCGAAGCCGGAAGCGCTGCCGAGCGAGTCACCGAGCTTGCGGGGAGCCTCCGGATCCGTCACATCCCACAGTTGCACCTTCCCGTCGTTATTGCTGGCGCTGGCAAGGGTGCGGCTGTCTGGGGAGAATGCCACGCCGTGGCCGGTGAGCGGCTGACCAAGTGGGCGGGGCCTGGGTGGCCTGTGAACGGCGAGTCCTGCTGCCCGCGACTCCTGTGCCGCCGGGGGAAAGATCGGTTCTGCTGCCGGTTTTACCCGGCCTGCAAGGGCTGTCGCGATCGTATCGAGGAGGTGTTGGCGGGCGACGTCGGCTGAGTGGCCGAACAGGTCGATCGATACGATTTGGCTGAGTAGCCCCGGGCGAGGGCAGTCCTCTAGCCGGATCGGTAGCAGCTTACGGGCGAAACCGAGAGGATCTGCTGCGTGGGCGGCCTGCCACTCACTCTGCCCGTAGACCGACTTCAAGTATTCGGTCGACAGCAGGGCGATGGTACGCTGCGCGTGGACGACACCCTGCTGCATGCGGACCGCCCAGTTCGATCCGGGAACGAAATCCCAGGCCTGGACGAGCACCCGGTAGTCGGCGGCCTCCAGTTGCCAGGAGATCCATTCGGCCCAGCGCTTGTCGGCAGCAGTGTAGGAGACGAAGAAGTCCCACCGCGGTGCGGGGTCGCTGCCGTCTTCACTTCCGAGGAGGTCCCCGGCCCGATCCCCTGTGCTACCCATATCTCCTTAGCTTGCCATCCGCACCTCGGGCTCCGGTCATCAGTCCGTGACTCCAGCGCCAGCGGTGACCTCGAGGCGCCGTTGACGGCTTCTCCGCTGGTGTGAACTACGCGAGCCAGGTCGGATTTGCACGCACAAACGCGGCGCGTAGCCGCAGCTCGCGGACCTTCTCCCACGCCGGTCCGGGCGGCAGCTCGGTTACACCTTCGATGGTGACTGAATGTGATCTAATCGGGTCCTGCCCGCGGAGATCCGTAGTCACATGGAGGTCGTCCGAGACGACGTTGTCACCGCGAGGCGTCGTCGCTCGCGGCTCGATGGGGCAGCAAGGGCGCGAAGAGCGATCCTGATCTACGCCGACGCAGCTGGACCACGGTGGGCGAGCCTCTGGTGGAGGGCTTCGAGTTCGCGGTCGGTGTCGCCGTCCCAGAGGGGCTCGGCCTTTTCGGCACGGAGGTAGGAGCGGTATTCGGCCTTGACCGCGTCCGTGTCGCCAGCGGCGGCGTGGGCGCGCATCCGCAGGGCGAACAGCGCGGTGTGGGCCGGCAGGATTTCCAGGCCGCGGGCGGTCGTGCCGAGGACGCCGGCCGTATCGCCGGCGGAGAGCTGGTGTTCGGCGAGCAGGATCGCGGCGTTGACGGGGGTCGTGGTCAGGATCGATCCCATCTGGGCGTCCAGCCACGGGTAGCCGGCGGGCACGCCGCGGACCAGGTCGAGCGCCTCCGTCAAAGCGGCGATGGCGGTCTCGCGGTGGTGGCGCTGCTCGACGGCGTGGCGTAGGAGAGCCTCCAGGATCTCCAGGTCGGACACCACCCGGGCGTCGAGGGTGAGCGTTCCGCGGTCGAAGCGTGGCAGCCAGTCCTGAGCGTGCTGGCCGACCAGGTTGATGAGCAGGCGCCGCACGCGGCTGAGCCCGTTCGACAGGGTCTTGGATGTCGCTCCCCGAGGCCAGAGCGCGGACTCCAGGTCGATGCGGGTGCCGTGCCGGTGGGTGACCAGCCAGGCGAGGACCTCGTGGGTGCGTTCACGGGTCTCGTCCTGCGGCGGCGTGCGGCCGTCGCGGCTGACGACGTCCACGGGGCCGAGCAGGCGCACCATCACCTCCCATGGTGGCGGGACGAAGGGCTCGCTGATCGCGGCGGGGGGATTCGGCGCAGGCGGGTCGACGGGCGGCGCGTCCGCCTCCGCGACGAGTGTGGCGAGGGCGGTCTGCTCGGTGTCGGTGAGCCCGGCCGGGATCAGAGCGATGCCGAGAGGATCCAGACGCCACACACGGTCACCGAGATCCACGCCAGCCATCTGTTCGCCGATGGGGTAGGCGTCGGGCCGCAAGGTCCAGGCGGTGGAGATTCCGGGCTGAGTGGGGAGGACGACGGCCAGTCCGCGCCGGCCACTGCCTGCCAGGTCGGAGAGGCCAGCGAACGCGGCGACGGACGCCTGGCTGCTCTCGGTGTCGGGTGGTGTGGCGAGGAGGACGATGGTCGGGTCGAACTCCTCGCCCGGCTCGGCGATCCGCGCATGGAGCGTGCTGGAGTGCTCCTGTCGGCGCAGCGCGGCATCCAGGAAGGCTGCGTCAGCTTGGGCCTTGCCTGCCAGCTCGGTGATGTCCCTGGCCGCGTGCACACGTTCTTCGCCAGCGAAGGTGCCCGGGTGAAGGCCGATGGTGCGCACCAGGCTGAGGCCGGCCCACGGTGAGACGACGATCGCGGTGACGATCGCCCGTGTGAGGGAGGCCAGCCGGTCGACCTCGGTGGGGCTGGCCGCGACGCCGAGGGTTCCGAGGGCTTCGAGGTCCGCGAACACGGCTGCGCCCGTGAGGGTTGTGCCGAGTTGGACGAGCGCCGGGCACGGTGGCGGGATCTCCGAGTCGATGTCGAGTGCCGCGGTTGCGGGCAACGTCCAGATCCGCTGGTCGGGTCCCGGTTCCCAGGGCGGGGGCAGGCTGTGGGTTCCGTCGGGGTGGAGGAAGACCTCGATGCTGCGATCGGGGTGGACGAGCAGGACCTGCGGGCTTGGTCCCTCGGACTGGTCGCGGTGTGCCGCGCCGATGCTGCGCAGGGCGGCGTCGAGGCGGTCGAGGAGATCCGGTTCCTCCATGTCCAGCAGGGCTGTGTGCAGTTCGGCCGACGCTGGCTGCAGGGCGGGGAGGCTCCGACCCGGGGTGATGATGTTGTCTCGACGGCGTCGGCGCGCCGCCAGGAGGCCGACGATCGCGGTGGCCAGAAGCCCGGCACCGCCGATCCAGCTGGCGGGCGGGACAGCCGGTGGGCTTTCGGGAGCCCGACCGGGAACGTTGTCGGGAACACCGGCAGACGGTGTTTTCGCCGCAGGCGACTCGGGCGGGATGGCGGATAGCGGACCTTGGAAGGGCGCCGGCGTGAGCGAGGGCATCGGCGTAAACGAGGGCGTCGGCGCGCCAGGAGTGCCTTGATCAGGTCGTTCCGTGGTCGGCGGCATCGTCGCCGAGGGTTCGGATGAAGTTGCGGGCTCTGGTACTGGCAGGGGTGCCGTCGGTGCGGGTGTTGCTGGTGGCGCTGGCTGAGGGCTTCGTCCCGGGCTGCTGGTTCCGTCGCCGCGGTCGGCCTGCTGCTTCGCTCCGAAGGCCGGGAGGCGCAGTTCCATACCCGGGTTGATCACCTGCGGATCCCGCAGGGTGCGGCCGCGTGCGTCGGTGAGGCCACGGTTGGTCTCGAAGACCTCGTCGATGACTTCGGGGATCGAGGCCGGGCTCAGATCCGGGTACTCGTCCTCGACGATGCTCCACAGGTTCTCCCCCGCCCTCACCGTGTGCTGGCGCCAGGTGGCCGCACCGGGGGCGGCTTCGGGCAAGGCGGCTTCGTCGATCACCGTTCCGTCCGCGGTGTGCGTGGCGGTACGGGTGGGATCGACGCTGAGCCCCGCGATGACGGCGTCTGCCGGCAAGGACTGTGTGGCCGCGGCGGCGGTGGGAGGCAGGTACACGTCGAAGGACACCGCGACCGCGGTAGTGCGGCCGGCGGTGAGGCTGAGCAGGATCGCCAGAGAAGCGATCCAGCTGCCGGCGAGGTGCTGGGCCGCGCCGGACAGGAAGACGGTTCGGGTGGCGGTCACGCCATGCCGCAGGCGGGCGGCGATTTCCCGGACGAGCGCCAGCGCGACCTGCGCCCAGGCGATCCAGATCAGGACGGCGAGCGTGTTCGGCAGGACGTCGGGGTGCAGGTAGCCGCGGCGGGCGAGGGTCAGCCATCTGGCCGGTTCCCAGGTGCCGGGCAGTGGCAGACCTCGCCAGGCCCACAGTGCCAGCGGGATTGCCGAGAACGCCGCGAGCGCGATGAGCGCGGCCACCGCACTCATGACCACGCGGCCACCCGGGCGGGCGGAGTCGGCTGGCGGAGGCCCAGCGGCGGGCAGGGTTCCGCTCACGGGCAGGGGCCGAGCCGCCGGCCTGGATCTGTTGGTCCCGCGGCGGTCGGTTGCTCGGTGATCTGGCATCAGGTTCCACCTCACGATCGCGGGTCAGGGACCGGCGGTGGCTGTCGCGGATCGCGTCTGGGTGATGTCGGCGCCGGAGGAGCCTGCGAGCAGGGGAATCCGGAAGGAGAGGTGCTGGGTCAGCGTGACGGTGACCGTCGCTCCGGTGACCGTCACCGTGATGTCGTCGATGTCGTGGGCAGCCAGGAACGCCCGCACCGTGGAGGTTGCGCTCCGTCGGTCGACCAGGATGGTCCCGTCAGCGAGCGCCGTGGTGTCGAGCTGCTGAGCCCCGACCCGCGCCGCGCTTCCGGCCAGGTCGAAAGCTTGGGCGTTGGCGTGCAGCACGCGGGCCTGATCGCTGAGCAGCGCGACGAACAGCAGTGCGGCGCCGAACAGCACCATCACGAGGAACACGCTGATCGAGCCGTCGTCCTTGCCTGGGGCCTCCTGCGCCGTCGGCCGAGTCGCCGCCGGCCGACGGCGGATCCTCGTCACGGGACGCCTCCGCGGTAGCGGTCGATGACCGCCTCGTCGGTGGCCCGCAGGGTGCGCTGCCAGCCGAGCAGGCTGTTCGTCCGGCACGTGACCGTCACCCGTACCGTGCCGGCGGCCCGGAACTGCGCTGTGGATGTCTCCACGGTCAGCTCGGCGCAGACGTCGGTGTCGGCGAACCGGGTGCGGACGAGAGCGTCGGCTGCTCGCCGGGCGCCGTCCGCGGAGTTGGCGAGCGAGGCCGTTCGGGCCGCCTCCCTGGCGGCGTTCGTCATCGCGGCGCCGCTCTGGCTGGTCTGGTAGGCGACCGCCATCACGAGGATCGCGGCGATGACGATGCCGAAGCCGGCGGCAAACTCGACGGCGAACGAGCCGGCGTCCCGCGTGCCACGCCTGCCAGGGTGCGCGCAGGCGTGCCGGCGGCGGGCGGCGAACATCCCGTGGATCATGGGAGTGACCGGTTCTGGGGTACGAAGCGGATCAGTGGTCCGGTGGCGGAGCGGCTGGCGGCTCCGCCGAGTCGGTCGTGCGCTGTCACGGTTACCGTGACCGTCTCGTCGGCACGGGCGATTGTCACGTCGACGTCGGCGATCAGGCTGATCGAGGTCGCGAGGCCGGTGGCCGTGGCCTGCGCGGCGTGGTCCGTCCCGCCGGGCGACTGCACGATCTCCAGTGCGCGTTGGCTTGCGGCGGCGGCCGCTTCGGCGGCGAGCCACCGGATCCCCAGCGAGAGCAGGAGCACGAGGAGCATCAGCACCGCGCCGACGACGGCGGCGAGCGCGACGACGTTCCCCGCGTCCTTCTCTCCCGCGGGCTCGTGTTCGTCCACGGAGGGCCGTGGGGGCACGATGTTCACAGCTCTGCCCATCCGCCCCGGCTACGGGCGGCATTCCGCCTGGTCGGTGGAGGTGCAGATGTTGCGGGCGATCTCGGTGGCTCGGTCCCGCAGGATGGCGATCACGATGATGGCGATCGCGACCAGGCCGACGGCGATCATGGCGGTGCCCAGGGCGTCGCCGCGGTCCCGGTCGTCATGGAGCGCTCGCCGCTGTTGCTCGGTGCGCGCGAGGTACGCCGCGACGGTCGACGACAGGATCAGAAGGTGGGTGCTCAGGCGTCGGATCATGGTCGCCGTCCTCTCAGGCTTCCTGGGATCGAGCTGCCGGGCCCAGAAAATGCCTGGGCCCGGGTCTGTGGGGGCGCGGCTGCCGGCGGGTTCGCTCAGAAGCCGACGCCGCTGTTGATCATGACGAGGAGGGGGTAGGTCAGGAACGCCACGAAGGCGAGCGCGACCGCGGTGGCGGGCAGTTCCATCTGGGCGTCGGCGGCAGCTTCCCGGCCGCGGACGCGGGCGGTCTCCTCGGCGCGGATCGCGGCGGCCCGCGCTTCCAGCGCGAGGACAGGGGACGCCCCGCGCAGCGCGGAGGCGACCGTGCGGGCCAGGTCCGCGAAAGCGGGGATCGGCAGTTCGGTGGCCAGGGCTGTGAGCGCGGTGTCCGGGGGCAGGCCGCGCAGCTGGGCGTCGTCCAGGCCGCGCCGCAGGAGAGCGAACGTCCATCCGTCGCCGGCCTCCGCGGCGGCGCTCAGCGCGGCGTGCAACGGCAGGCCGCCGACGACGAGGATGCGCACCAGGTCGGTGTAGGCCGCGACGGCCAGGGCGGCGTCCTGTCTGCGCGCGGCGGCGAGGCGCGCCATCGGCCGGTCGGCGAGGTGGATCCCGAGCAGGCCCGCGGTGAGGAGAAGCAGCGGGAGCGCCGCCGGGGGCAGCAGGCGGGCCAGCACGCCCGGCGTGGCGAGCAGTGCGACGGCGCCGATCCCAGCCAGCAGGTGGCCGAGGCGCGAGGCAGTGTGTGCTTCGACGGTCACCTTTCAGGGCTGGTGTTGCAACCACCGTTAGAACCCAAGTCGGTAGGTGTGGCAAGAAGAATCCCTTCGAACCACCGAACCGTTCGCCTGGAGCGGCACCCGCGGTTCCAGCGGGATCAGACACCGGCCGGTCGCCTACCTGCCAGGTGAGCGGCAACGGATGCATGCTCATCAGCCGCGCCTCATGGAGAGCTCGGGTCTCCCGGCCCGACCACCTCGCCACCACCACCACTCCAGGCGCCTCCCTCGGAGAACCATCACCACCGTCGCTTCCCCCATCCCATGAGACCCCCGACAGCCTCAGCTCCCCGTTGACCAGATCGCGCAGGCCAGGGAAACAGGGAGTGGGATCGGACGGGAACACCGGCGCGGTGGCAGGCTTGCGCCGCGCGGCCACCGCCGCGCCTATCAGACGCTCGCGCGCTGTGTCGTCGTCCAAGCCGAAAAGATCCACCCCAATTAGCGGTCGCAAAAGGCCCGGCTGCGGGCAGTTCTCCACCCGCGCCACCAACAGACGCCGCTCTTCCCCGGTCGGATCACCCGCCCACACAGCTTGCCACTGCGCGGTCTCGATCGCCGACATCAAATACGCCGGCGACAACACCACAACTACTCGCGCCGAGGTTGAGAGTGCCGCCTGCGTCTCCTGCACAAGGCTCGACCCGACGACGAAGTCCCAGGCCCCCAGCACCACCCGAAAGCCGACGGCCTCCAACTGCCAGCCGATCCACTCCGCCCATGCCACGTCCGCGGTCGCATACGACACGAAAAAATCGGCGGCAGCGTCTGCTCCCATGACAGCCGACCGGCCTCCCCCTATGACCATGCTCACAGACTGCCACAAGCTGTGAGGCGCCGTGGTTCGAGTGAGAGTCAGCCCAGCAACGGTGTAACTGAGATTGGTCGGACTACTGCGACCTGCGGTGAGCCGGCCGTCGAGGGTGATTGTGGCCGTGAGGGCTCAGGAGATCCTTGACGGTTCGTGCTCAACACATCCTTGGCTGCAGCCCTCTATCTGTGATCTTGTTCTGTCGGTTGTTCGTGGCGGAATGGGCGGGTTCGTGGATCAGCTGGCGAAGCGCTGTTGCATTCTGGGGATCCGGCGCAGGTCGGAGGCCTGCCCGCCACCGGTCAGACCGCGCTGGGCGTACTGTCATCCGCTTCGCTGCCTCAGAGCTACGCCCGCCCCGGTGGCGACGCCAACGTCAATCCATGTCCGAGGCGGCGACTGAGCCGTCGGCCACACCGGTCAGCGCGGCTCGATGATCATGTGGCGCCACCGGTCGATCTGCACGCGGGTCGCGCCGTGGGCGAGCAGGAAGCCGGCAGCTCCGCCGTGCGTGGCGTCCAGGAAGTCCAGCGCGCCGATGATCGCCTGGGGGTCGACCACGGGCGCGGGCGCCGACCGGCCAGCTGACGCCTGCTCACGAAGGTGCTGGTACTCTTCCCGATGCGCCAGCGCCTCGCGGACGAGCTGGATCCGCTCCGCGGTGGCGAGATAGTCCGCGATGATCGCCTCACGCTCGACGTCGGCGGCGGCCAGCAGCACGGCGACGGTGACACCCGTACGATCCTTGCCGGCGGCGCAGTGCACGAGCGCCGGTGTGCGGCTGCCCGAGACCAGGAAGTCCAGCACGCGGACCAACCCCGCACCAGCCGACTCGAGCATGGTCGCGTACAGCTTGGCGAAGTCGTAGCCGCCTGCCTGCCCGCGCCTCACCGACGGGTCGGTGAGGCCGGTGAGATCGAGCAGCGGCTCGTGAAGCCAGCTGATGCCGAGGCCCGAGAACCAGTCAGCTTCGCGGGGGTTCTCGAACGGCGCGCGCAGGTCCACGACGCCGCGCAGCCCCACCTGATCCCCGAGAACGGCGATGTCACCGGCGGTCAGGCTGTCCAGATTGTCGCCGCGCAGCAGTACTCCAGGTCGGACCACACCTCCAGCGGCGGCCAACCCGCCGAGGTCACGCACGTTGTAGGCACCGGCGAGATCGATCCAGCGAGGCACACGAGGAGCAGTCACCATACCGGCAACAATAGATAGTCGCGAGACTATAGTCACCCGACTAAAAATCGCCTACCCGTTAGCACTGCAACGGGTGCACCCAGCGATCAGGAGATGGTCGCCAGCGACCCTGATGATCTCAAGCTCGTCGTCGCCTGCCGGTGGGAGTCCGGTCCGGGTAGCTGCCAGGAGGCCCGGTAGCAGGCTGGCAGCTTCGGGGAGAAACTCCCGGGGTTGAAGCCCAGCGTCCAAAGCCCTTCAGGGGGAGCGAGTGGACGGTCCGCAGCATGAAGCGAAGCCTGCCACGTCGTTAGACACCAAGAGAGAGCCGAGCCGATCTGCGGGTAGACCGGGGCCGCCGGCGCCGATCTGATCTGGGTACCCGACTACGCGGCGGGCACCCCCTCGACGCCGCGCACGAGCGCGGCACCCGCCGCGACAACATCATCGACTGGCTCAAGGACCAGTGCGTCCGAGCAGCAACCCCCAGGACCGCCACCCCGAAATGACGGCCGCGCGGTCCCACGCCTGGAAGCCAGACACAGCGCCACCCCGGACACTCGCCGCGATCCGTAGGAACTCGCTGACCGTCGTGTCCTCCGGGCCGTGGGCGTGGTCCGAGGAGCGCCCTGCGACGCAGGGCGATAGCGACGTCCAACCCGCCCTCGCACTGCTCGACCGTCCGCCGATCAACTATCCATCTCAGCCGGGTCCATGGGGCGGAGGGATTATTCACGATGGCGTGAGTTCAGGTTCAGCTGTATTTTCGGGTCGTGGCGACCATCGCTTCGGATATCTAGTCGGCCGGGCGTTGGCTGATCCGATCAGGGCCCGGCTGGCTGCTGGCTCTTCGAGACCGCCCGGCGCATTCGGCCGGTCTGGCGGAGGCGATGGGGATCTGCCCGATGCGTGGGGGCGGTTGACGTAATTCCGCTTTACCGGCTGAAAGCGTCGAGCTGTGGCGATCGTCGGGTCCACGGATGACGAAACCCCGCCGTGTCACGTAGCGTGCCTGCGCATGTCTCCGCCTGACATTACGCTCGCAATCTTGGTTAACGGGCCCTTCCGGGGTGGCACGTTCATGGTGCGCCCCGGCCAGCCCCTCACGTTCGGTGCCTCGTGGCTGAACTCGCATCCCGTGGTCTACCGGCCCACGGACAGGGTCATCGCAACGATGGAAGGTGACGCGGTGGTCCTGCGATGCGCGCCTGCCGCTCTGCCGGCATCACGCATGGTTTCAGGTGACCGGGAACGGCCAGATCACCCGAACAGGCGTTTTCCGACCGGCTGGTGACGGTCGGTTGCCCACGGTGTCGCGCCCCTGCGTGGCCGCGCGGGTGGCTCCAGAGCTACCTGGGCCGGTGGGGCTCGATCATCCAGGCCAGATCGCTGGGCTGGACGTGTAGATGGTCCGCTATCTCCTCGTACGTGCGGCCCGCGTCGATGGCCTCCAGGATCGCCTCACCGCGGATCGTCCGGAGATCCTTCGGTCCGGGGGTACCGTTCCAGAGCAGGTCGTTGGCGGTGACGGCCCGCAGCACCGGGTCGTCGATAGCACTCAGGCTGGGGATGGGAGTCACCGGCTCATGGTGGCGTTGCGGTGACCAGACGGCAAGCGGGATGTGTCCATTTGCTGTCAACTGTCGGTCATCCCACTCACGGCGGCCGGATCGCCCATGGTCGTGGCCTTCTCCCGGATACCGGCAGGGTGCGGCGTGATCGCGCCGGCGCATCGTCGCGGGGGGCTGGACACAGGGCCCTCTGGAGCCGGGGCGCCGACGTCCTGGAGGCCCGGCTACGCGCTCATGGCAGAGTTGCGGTAAGCCGCCCATTACCGCCGACCGTGGCCACAAGGTGCGATTCCGCCGCCGTTCTTCACTCAGCTGGGCCGGCTTCCGTGGCGGCGGCGCGCAGGGCGGTCAGGATGTYGTGGTCGGCGGGGCTGCCTTGGAGCGCACCGGCCGTCTGGTAAAGGCGGCATTGCAACCCGTAGCTGGTGGCGCGCTCGGCGGTCGGGTCCACGTCGCGGCCGTTGATCCGTAGCGTCGGGGAGCCGAGGAACCTCGTGGTCTGCGCGGTCAGGTCGTCGTCGATCCGCCGTAGTAGTACGGGCTCGGACACGCCGTCCGCGTCGAGGAGGCGGCGCAGATGGTCCAGGAACCGGTCATGGTTCGGGCAGCCAGCGACATACAACACCTCGATCAACATCGCTCCTCCTCCACATGCGGCGAGGTGGACTTAGGGAAGGCGATTACCAAGCCACCGCAGGGGCCGGCCGACCAAGGCGCTCTCGTGCCAACGTCGCCGGATGACCAGGCTCCGGGCGGCGCGCAGCACGTCGCGTAGCCGGGCGGTTGGTGAGCGGTGTCGCGCGTCCTCTCGGCCGCGGGCCTGCTGGTGCAGGTAGTGCGCACAGGGCAGGCAGAGCCCGACCTCGGGATGGTTGCCAAGCCGCACCATGTCGGGCTCCGCGCAGCTGCATCCACAGCACCAGCACGCCTGCGGCTCGGCGGTGTCAGGCCCGGTACTCGCCTGGACGGTCGTCATCAACGTCCCTCCCTGTCGGTCGCGCGGTCAGATGCTCTGCCCGCGCGGCGAGAAGATCCTTAGCCTGCCGGTCTGGGTCGGTTCCTAGTCTGAGCAGCACCAGCCGGATCGGGTAGTCCCCGCCGCGGTTCAGGCCGAGACCGGCGCTCTCGCGGTGCTCGCTGTCAGCCCTCAGCGGTGGCACGCGCACGCTTGACCGCGGCATCGATCCGCCCGGACAGTGCCGAGGTGGACGCACCCGAACCAGACAGCGCGATCGAGCTCGGCGCCATCCATGCCGGCGACCTCGACGCCGTACGTCGTCTCATCACCGCCGCGCCCCAGCTGCTCAGCGGCCCTCTCGGGGGACCGTTCAAGACCCGCACCGCGTTGCATGTCGTGACTGACTGGCCGGGCTACTTCCCGAACGGCCCGCAGGTCGTGCGGATGCTGCTGGAAGCGGGCGCGGATCCCGACGGCCGCGGTCCGGGTGAGGAGACCCCGCTGCACTTCGCGGCCAGCAGCGACGACGCCGATGTCGCCGCGGCCCTGATCGACGGCGGCGCCGACCTGGAAACCCCTGACGGGTCGATCGGCAGCCCGCTGGACAACGCGATCGGCTAGTACTGAGTCGAAAATGACTCAGTACTAGGACGGGCGCGTCTGATGGATGTGTTGCATCGGCAGAGTCCGCTGTCCAGCGGCCGTCGATCGGTCATGATCGATTTGATGCGTCGGCGTCGTGGCTGTCCGCCGTGGTCCACCGCCAAACCAGCTGAGCCCGGACGGGGCCCTTCGGTCGGGCTTCGTCCTGGTACGGTGGCTGCGCACTTGCGCGCGCTAGTTTCGTAGTGCTAACGTTCGCCCGTCGGATTGGCTCGTAGGCGCGGAACCTGGGACCGACACCAGCGGGAACCGTGCCGACGCCACCATGCTTCTCGGCCCCGGCCGCACCGCGGACGACGTCAGGTCACGGGCGCTGCCCCGGTCCGCCGTCCTCGACTATCTCTGCGATCCTCCCCGCGCGCGCTGGACCCGAATTCCTCGCGCCGATGAAGGAGCCCCATGAGCAGCAGGTACCGTAGCCCGTTCGGCGTCCCCGGCGCCGCGCACTCCGGCGACACATCGCGCACCCCGTTCCGCACGCGGACCGGTCCGTTCCCGAGGAATCCGGGTAACGCCGCCCCGACATGCACCGAGGCTGCACGATGAGGGCGGTCCGGCTGCGGACGGAGTATCTCCACGAGCCGCTCGGCCTGGGCATCGCGGCTCCTCGTCTGTCCTGGAACACGCACGATGGCATCCAGCAGTCCGCATACCGGATCGTGGCGCGGCGTGCCGGCGACCTGGTGTGGGACAGCGGCACGGTCGCCTCAGCGAGGATGACGCACATTCCCTACGAGGGCGCCGTGCTCGGCAGCCGCGACCGCGTGGACTGGTCGGTCGTGCTGTGGGACGAGAACGGCGCCGCGGGGCCGGCGGCGACCTCGTCGTTCGAGCTCGGGCTGCTCGACCCGGCCGACTGGACGGCCGAGTGGATCACCGGTGACTACGAGCCCGAACAGAACGTCCGTTACCCGGTCGACCATTTCCGCCGCGAGTTCCTCGCGCCGCTGCCGGTGCGGCACGCTCGCCTGTACATCACCGCGGCCGGCGTCTACGAGGCCACGCTGAACGGCCGGCCCGTCGGCGACATCCGGCTTGCGCCCGGCGCCACCGACTACCGCCATCGATTCCAGTATCAGACCTTCGATGTCACGGAGCTCGTCGGCCAGCGCAACGCCCTCGAGATACAGCTCGCTGACGGCTGGTACCGCGGCTCGGTCAGAGCCTTCGGCGTCACGAACGTGTTCGGGCGGCAGACCAAGGTGCTCGCCCAGCTCGAGCTCACCTACCAGGACGGCTCGACGGAGAGCATCGGCAGCGACGCGCGCTTCCGGTGGAGCAACGACGGGCCGAAGCGGTTCGCGGACCTGAAGGACGGCGAGGTCCACGACGCCCGGCGCCGGGCAAGCCACTCCGGCCACGCGCGGGTGACGACCGATCCCGTGGTCCCCACCGCGTCCGACAACGTCGCGCCGACCGAGCACGAGCGCTTCCAGGCGCGGTTGCTGACCACGCCGAGCGGACAACGGGTGCTCGATTTCGGCCAGAACATCGCTGGCTTCGTCGCGTTCACCGTCTCRGGCAGCGAGGGCCAGCAGCTCACCCTGCGGATGGGAGAGATCCTCGACGCGGCCGGTGAGTTCACGCAGCGCAACTTCCAGCTACGTAAGCCGGTCGATGAGTTCGGGCCCGACGTCGAGGTGCTGCTCATGACCGGCGGGGAAGACCAGATCGAGGGAGAACTACAACCCACGCCCCGGCAGGAGATAGTGTTCACCGCGAGTGGCGGGGTCGACCACTATGTGACGCGGTTTGCCGTCTTCGGCTTCCGCTACGCGCTGGTGGACACCGACATCGATATCGACCCCGACGCTTTCGAGGCGATCGCGGTCTACTCCGACATGGAGCAGACCGGAACATTCACCTGCTCGAACGAGGGAGTCAACCAGTTTCTCGAGAACACCCGCTGGAGTATGAAGGGAAACGCCCTCGACGTGCCCACGGACTGTCCGACCCGCGAGCGCCTCGGCTGGACCGGAGACGCCCAGGTCTTCTTTGACACCGCGGCCTATCTCATGGATGTCGCCGCCTTTTTCCGCAAGTGGCTGCGGGACCTGAGCGACGGCCAGCTCGATGATGGGAAACCACCGGCGGTCGTCCCGTACAACGGCGTCGCGATGCTCTACGACAGCACGGGCGGCTCCGTCGGCTGGGCGGACGCCGTCGTGCTTGTGCCGTACCGGTACTGGAAGCGGTACGGCGACCGGAGCATCCTGAGCGACTGCTACGGCGCGATGCGCCGCTACGCGATGTTCATGATCGCGAATGTGGGCCCGCTCGACCCCGAGCGGGCGGCCGACAACCCGCACGCGGCCTATATCTACGAGAAAGGCGTGCATCTCGGCGAGTGGCTGGAGGCGGCTGAGTTCCGCGACCCAAGCCCGGGCCTGACCCCGATGCCGGAGGAGGCCACCGCGTACCTGCACTTCTCGATGCGTCACCTGGCGGAGATCGCGGCCGAGCTGGACGAGACCGCGGACGTCAAGCTGTTCACCGAATACGCCGACGGCGCGCGGGCGGCCTATCGTCACCTGTATCTCCACGCGGACACGACCGATACCGACCGGCAGGCGAAGATGGTGCGCCCGCTGGCGTTCGGCCTCGTCGAGGACACCGAACGGCGCCGCCTCGAGGAACGGCTTGTCCGGGCGGTCGAGAACCGGAGCCATCACGTCAACACCGGATTCCTGTCGACCGCGTTCCTGCTACCGACGCTCACCGCGGCCAACCGAGCCGACACCGCGTACCGCATGTTGGAGAACGAGGACGCGCCGAGCTGGCTCGCCGAGGTAAAGGCCGGCGCGACGACCGTCTGGGAGGACTGGGAGGGGGCGGCGAGCCACAACCATTACTCGCCCGGGGCCGTCTGCCAATGGCTGTTCGACACGGTCGCCGGCATCCGCGTCGCCGCCGAGCGGCACTTCGTCATCGCGCCTGTTCCAGGTGGCACGCTCACCCACGCCCAGGCGTCCTACACCAGCGTCTACGGCACCGTGACCAGCGCGTGGACACGAGCGGGCGCGGGCGTCGCGCTGACCATCACCATCCCGCCGAACACGACGGCCGACATCCGGCTGCCGGGCGGCGGCGCGTATGCCGTCGGACCTGGCACGCACCGGTACGCGGTGTGACCCCCAACTCCGGGTGTGAACATCGCACAGCCGTCGGCTCGGCCTGAGGTTACGCGCTCGGCGGCCGGCGCGGCCGGACCGCTCGCGAGGCCGTCGGCCGGTGCTGCCATCCGCGCGGACCGGTCGCGGACCATCTGGGACGCGGCGCCGTTGGGCTCGACCCAGACGAAGGCGTAGTGCGACAGCGGCCTGCCGCTGTCGTCGACAAGGTTCACCGGGGAACCATGCCGGCGACGTCGTCGGCGACGTCGCGCAGCGCCTTGGTGACCTTGGCCAACCCCGGCGTCGTGCGGTCACCCTCCTGGTCGCATTCCGTCGCCAAGCCGTCCGAACTTGCGCGCGCTAGTCCATGATGTTAGCTTCCGTCCTGTGCTTCCAGTCTTGGACGAGGAGTGTGCCGCAGCCTGGCGGCTCATCATCGAAGGACACTTCGGCGGCGTCGTCCCCGAGATGACCGAGGACGAGATCCCGAAGGCACGCGCGAGCAACATGCTGACCCGCGACCTCATGCTCAGTTTGTTTCCCTTCACCGAGCGGGAAATTACGTTCCCCGGGCCCGAGTCACCGATCACACTGTCCGTCTTCACCCCGGTCGGCCATGTGCCCGGCGGCCCGGGGATTGTCTGGATCCACGGTGGCGGCATGACCACCGGTGACCGCTTCTGGGCCTTTCCGGCTCTCCGGCTGGCGGCCGCAGCCGGGGCCGTCGTCGTGTCGGTCGAGTACCGCCTGGCGCCCGAGCATCCCGATCCGGCGCCAGTCGACGACTCCTATGCGGGCCTGTGCTGGACCGCCGCGCACGCGGCCGAGCTGGGGATCGACGGCGACGCGCTGGTCCTGGCCGGCAGCAGCGCCGGAGGTGGGATCGCCGCGGGGACGGCGTTACGCGTACGTGACGATGGTGGGCCCGCGCTTGCCGGCCTGCTGCTGTTGAGCCCGATGCTCGACGACCGTATGCGGACGGTCTCGGCCGGCATGGCCGGAGTGCTGCCGTGGAGCGGGGCCAGCAACAGAACCGGGTGGCGGATGCTGCTGGGCGACCGTTCGGGCACTGACGACGTCTCCATCTACGCCGCACCGGGCCGGGCAACGGATCTTTCCGGGCTTCCCCCCACCTTCCTCGACGTCGGCAGCGTCGACCTCTTCCGTGACGAGGGCGTCGCCTTCGCGTCGACGATCTGGGCGTCCGGCGGCGATGCCGAGATCCACGTATGGCCCGGCGGATTTCACGGGTATGAGGACCTGGCGCCAGCCGCGGCGCTCTCCGTCGACACCATCGCCACCCGCGAGCGGTGGCTCACCCGCACCCTCACCCGCGCCCACGGCCAGCCGGGCAGCCAGCCCGAGGACGAGCGAGCGGCCCGTGACACCGAGGCCCCCCAGCCGCCCGGCGCGGACTCGGCGGCTCGGTCGGGGGCCACCCTGGCCGAGATACAGATCAGGGATCCGTTTCTCGTCACGCCCGCGAACAGCACCCAGTACGTCCTGTTCGGCAGCACCGATCGTGACATCTGGCAGGGACCCGCGACCGGCTTCGACTGCTGGACCAGCACGGACCTGCGGACCTGGCACGGCCCCGTCGCCGCCTTCCGGCCACCGGCCGGCTTCTGGTCGACAAGCCAGTACTGGGCGCCAGAGGTGCACGAGTACGCCGGCCGCTGGCACATGCTGGCCACGTTCGGCGGGCCGGACGTCATCCGCGGCACGGCGGTCCTGGTCGCGGACGCGCCCACCGGGCCCTTCGAGCCGTGGAGCGAGGGACCGGTGACGCCCCCCGATTGGGAATGTCTCGACGGGACGCTGCACGTCGACGCCGCTGGCCAGCCATGGATGGTGTTCTGCCGAGAATGGGTCCAGATCGGCGACGGAGAGGTCCTCGCCCAACGACTGACGAGTGACCTCAGATCGGCCGCGGACGAGCCGCCGGTGTGCCTGTTCCGCGCCTCGGCGGCGCCCTGGGCCCGCTCGATAGGAGCGCTGGAAGACGGCCGGCTCGCCTACGTCACCGACGGTCCGTTCCTGCACCGGACCTCGGATGGCACCCTGCTCATGCTCTGGTCGAGCCTCGGCGAGCGCGGGTACGCGATGGGCGTGGCACGCTCGGAGTCCGGGCACGTGCTCGGGCCGTGGACGCAGGAGCCCGCGCCGCTGTGGCCCGAGGACGGGGGCCACGGCATGATCGCCGCAATGCGCGACGGCGGCCTAGCCCTGCTGCTGCACGCCCCGAACGAGACTCCCCGGGAGCGCGTGGTCATCTGCCGGCTGCGCGAGGTCGCGGGCGGCATTGATCTTGCTCTATCGGCGGATGACTGACCTGGCAATGCGCTGTTACCACCCGGCTCGGCGCCGGCCGTTCAGGATGACGACCGACCGGCGCCAAGGCATCAGTATTCCTCATTCCTCGCGCTGCTGGATATCGTCACGCAGACCATCGAGCAGTATCGGCGGGCCGCCACGGCCACCAAGCCATCACCAGGGTCAGCACCAACCGAGTGGCCGCTTACAGGCTTGTTCACTGCGACGACCGGATGGCCCAGACGGAGTCGAACGGCGTCTGGGACGCGACCTGGTGGCGGTTCACGCTCGCGCGGGAAAGCCCGCAGATCGGCAACGAAGCTCTCCGAGTAGCAGGCCGGTGTTAGAGAAGCCTCGCGGAGTACGGACGATCCGCGGCCCTGCGCACCCGGCGAAGGCGTAACGGGACGGACACCACGGTGGCAGACGTGAAAGGGAGCTCAGGTGGAGCGGACCATGCTGAGCGTGCTCAGCCCGGCAGGTGAGGTGACGCTGACCGGCGACGGGCCGTGCGCGGTGGGCCGTTCGCACGGAGTCGACATCATCATTCGGGACAGCAGGGTCTCCCGCCGCCATCTAGTCCTCGAACCGACGGACGCCGGCTGGCTCGTCCGGGACACGAGCCTCAACGGGCTATGACAGGCCGGACAGCGCATGGACAACGTCACCGCCGTGGACCTGGCCGAGACACGGTTCCGGCTCGGTGCCCCCGACGGCCCCGAAATCATCCTCACACCCTTCACAGGCGATGGGGACGTCACCGCCATCGCCGGGTCCCGGTCTGCCGACGTCGACACAACCTTCGACGACCAGCCACGGCTGCACCCGCTTCGGCCTGGAACGCTGCGCCTGGGCCGCGTCCACGGCAATGACATCACCGTCTCGGACCTGCTCGCCTCACGACACCACACCGAACTACACATTCGCGGCGAAATTGCGGAAATTGTCGACCTCGACTCGGCGAACGGAACGTTCGTCTCCCCGGCCAGCGCGACGGACCGCATCTCGCTGAGCGCCCGGCGGTACCTGTCGACCTGCTGCGGCTCGTCGATGTCGACGGGGAGGCGTCGAGCGAACAGTGCCCGGTTGGCCAGGCCGGTCAGGGGGTCATGGAACGCCTGGTAGTTCAGCTGTTTCTCGCGTTCCCGCACCGCTGCCAGGAGGCGGGTGTTCTCGGCGAGGGTGATCATCTGTCGGGCGAACGCCAGGGCCAGCAGTGACACCGCGCCGTTGTTTGTTCCAGACCTGGTACCCGGTTTAGCGCGGATTCGCGAGGATGGCCTGTACGGCCCCCTTGGACCGGATAAGGTCAGAAACCATCACGCGTTTGAAGTCCCGTATCTTGCGGACTGGGAACGGGGATCTTCAAGCGCCCATCCTTTCTCCTGGCCCACCACGAAAGGTCCACCACGGAGCCACGGAGTACCACATATTCCGGAAATATATCGCACGTAATACGGCCACTTCCGCTCTCCGGGGTTGGGGAGCCGGGCGGGCATGCCAGGTTCGGTGGCTGCCGTTCCCTGCCACGCCCGCCCGGTATCTGAGGTGGCTACTCGCGGCCGAACGGCTGGCCCTGCCGCCCCTGATCAGCCTGCTCACCGCCGAAACGCTCACCGGACTGCCCGCCCTGGCCAACGCCGACGCCGACGCCGACCAGTTCTCGCAGCCGGTTCTCGACGTACCGCTCGCTGTGGTTGGACTTGTCGGCGATCCGTGCGATCAGGTCATTGACACCCGTCGCGGCATCCACATCCGATGCGCTGACCTGGCCGAACTGGTCGAGCAGACGGTAGCGAAGCTGCCGCCAGTTCTGACGCAGCTGCTGCTCCACCTGCCGACGCTCCTGCTGCTCCTGCTGAGTCATCCCGCTCCTCTTTCGCCGTAACATTTATTCCTTGGAAACGACCCGGGGGGAACGCTACCCAGCGGTTCGCGGATTCGCGAGCCCGGCCGTAGCGGCGGCGTGGCTACCGCCATCGCGCACAACGGGAACGTCTCACACGACAAGCCCGCATAGGACCATGAGGTCGATGGGCATGCTGCCCGTAAAGAATAGGCCTGGCCGAGCTCAGGCGATCCCCCGACGGCGGGGCCACGATCATACATATACTTCGTTCCGCTCGTCTGCGATATACCAGACCACGGAGGCGCTGCTGCGATCGCGGTAACGGCGACAGAGGCGAAGGAATGACACAAGTCGCCAGCATCGGTCAGACCTAATGTCACTACAGACCTTGAAAGGTCTGGGTCACGGGGGTTAGGGGCCGGAATGACGCTCCACTGGCCACCCGCGTGGTGGCTCAGGCCGTCGGCTGCGCAGACCAGCAGAGCGTCCAGCCGGTGCACCTGCCACCGGACCAGCGACAACGTCGGCAGACAGGTGCGACGGCAGTCATCGGTCCGCCCCGGCGATGGCCGATAGAGATCACCACGACTGCCTCGGCGGCTCCTCCCGCTGGCGGTCGTTGCCGATCCAGGGCCAGTTGCGGACAGCACACACCCGTCGCAGATCCCCCACGACGACTAGTTGCTGAATTCTGCAACTTCTAAGATAATACTGCCGCGATGTTGCCGGGCGGCCGCGCGAGGGGGCGGCCGGGCGGGCTTGGCGTCATGGACGGTGAACGTGGCTGTACTGGCTGAGAGGGGTGCCCTGGTGGTGGTTCCACTGCATCAGGTGAAGGCGGAGTTCTTCCGCATGTTGGGGCATCCCGTTCGAATCCGGGTGCTGGAGTTGCTGGTGGACGGGCCGACACCGGTACGGGATCTGCTGTCGAAGATCGAGGTGGAGCCACCGAACCTGTCACAGCACCTCGCGGTGTTGCGCCGCTCGGGCCTTGTGACGGCGACCCGAGAGGGGCCGACCGTGGTGTATGCGCTGGCGGGTGGGGATGTGGCCGATCTGATGGGGGCCGCACGGCGGATCCTGACGGAGGTGGCGGCAGGGCAGGTCGGTTTGTTGGAACAGCTGCGCGAAGCCGAAGCCGAAGCCGGCCGGTCATGAGAGTGCCACGGAGACGGCGACCTATGCCGCCGGCTCGGCGGCCTGGAGACGTGGGGGCGGTCGCATGACGTCCCGCGGATCGGCCCGGGTGAATCCAGCGTTCGGTCTCGCGGTGTATGTGTCCGCGCAGGCTCGGCCGGCTCTCGAGACGGTCCTCGCGCGGGCCCCGGGCATGGTGGTTGTTCAGGCGGATGATCCCGGTCCGGACAGCTGCCGGCGGATCATCGTGGACGCGGACAGCGGGTCGACCCTGTTGTGGCTGGTGCACGCACTGCAGGAGACGTTGGGGGCCGAGCTTCTCCATACCGAGGATCCGGTGTTCGCGGTCGCGTCCACGGGGAAGCTCGGTCAGTCGCTGCGGGCGTCGATCGCGACGGGGCGGGACCTGGCGTTGTTGGACGTGGACGCGGACCGTCGCGTGGTCCGCCATCTGTCCACCCATCCAGGGCAGATCGACAGATTCAGCGGCCGGACCCGCAGAGTGGCCTTGCTCAGCGATGCCAGCGCGGTGCTGGACTTCGAGCCGTTGCCGGCCAGCGCCTCATTGCCGGCGGTGGAATCCCAGGCGGTCCACCTGCACCGGGAGACCGGTTTCGATGTTGTTCCGATCCCGATCACGGTCGACGGTCCCGACGAGCTCGCCTTACTGGTCCGCATGATTGATGCGGGGTTCGGTGCGTCGGTGCTGGTGCACACGCATGTCCGCCACATCGACGCGGTTCGCGCCGCCCTGCGGTCCGCTCCCGCGCCGCATCCGGTGCTCCTCGACACCATCAACGATGGTTTCGCCGTGGCGGCCGCGGCAGCTGCCCTGAACCATCTGCGACGTCAGGGGGTCGGACCGGGGCAGGCTCGGGTGGCCGTCGTCGACCCGCACCGCGGTGGGGATCTCGCCGGTCTCCTGCTGGCCGCCGGCATCGGCGATCTGATGTTGTACGACCCGGTCATCTACGGTGTGCAGTTGCTGCACCAGCTCGCGGACCGTCTCGATCTCGTCGTCGACCTGATCGGTCTGGCGGCACCCCCCGCAGGTCCCGCGGTGTTGCGCGCCCGGCCCGAGGCACCACCCCGTCTCACCCAGGCGACCATGCAGCCACGGCCCCTGCACGCGCTGCCGGGCCTGCTGCGCGCCGCCGTGACCGCCCGCCGCTCGATCACCATGGCTGCTCGCGTCGCCGCGGTCCACGCTGTGGCGGAGCAGGCCCCCTTCGGCGCTCTGCTTCCACGACCGGAYCATCCCCAGCTCGTGTCGGCTGTTTCGGACGCCGCCCTGTCAGTGCTGTCCACTCCCTGATCCCGACGGACCCGCCCAACCGCCCCGCATCCATGTCCACCACTTGCAGATATTAGCAATTCAACATTACTGGAGGCAGTGACATCATCATGGCTATATGTATGCGGGACGCCGCCCGTCCGCAGGTCCGGTCCGGCTGCCCTGTCCCCAGGGCAACGTGGTGAACACGGGGCTTACCTCACAGGCGGTCTCGCTCCGTGCGTTGCCCTACCGGTATGAGCTGGCCGCATACCGGTACCGGCCGACCCAGAACCTGCTCGCGGGTGTCATCGTCGCGGTCGTCGCGCTCCCGCCGGCGTGGGGTCTCGGTGTCGCCTCCGGAGCGGGAGCCTCGGCGGGGCTCATCGCCGCGATCGTCGCCGGTGCCATCGCGGCGAAGACCGGGACAGACCGTGAGATGCAACGCCGTGCTCGTGATCGGCACAGCGGATTCGTCGCTCGCGTTCATGGCCGGGCACCAGCGGACGGAGTCGGCAGGGACATCGTTGAGAACGCGAGTGGACGCGCGCAGACGGACGTGGGCACCTCGGGGTGTCCAGCGCATCTGCTGTTTGTGGACCACGCGTCCGCCGATGATCTGGTTGGCGGATTCAACGGTGAACGCGTCTGTCTGCCTGGTGCCGAGGCAGCGCCACCAGCGGAGGCTGGGCAGGGTGCTGGGTGCGCAGCACGATCGCGCGGCTGTTTGTACGTCGGTTGGCGCGGGCGCAGGCCGGGCAGTAGGCCTGGTCGGAGAAGGCGGTGTCGACCTAGCTGGCGAGGACCTGGTGGGCCGCTGCGACCCGCATCCCGGCGCTGAGCGGACCGTCCACGCACGCCGACCTCGACGAGGGCGGAGGCAGGTCCATCTTCACCGTCGACGACACGCCGACCCACCCCCTTCCTGGCGCACCGTCTCCCAGGGAAGCGCCGCGGGGCAGGGTGTAGTCGACCGCGGCCCGGTCAAAGGCGTAAATGCAGTCCGGGCCAGCATGTTGGTCCTTCCCTCGCGATGGCCTGCCAGGTCTCCCAGCAGCTCGGTCATCCGCGCCGCGCCCACAGGCGGCAGGTATGCCCGGCACAGCACCGGGAACGCCGCGGGTCTGCCGCTGCCCTCCAGAACAGCAGCACGCTCCACCGCCGCAGACCGGGCACTGCCGACCCGGGGCTCGCGCGGAAGGCGTGGCTTCGACGATGCAGCATCGGTCGTCGAAGGGCTGTTGCGCGCCCCAAAGTCCGGACGCGATCGCGATGCGCCCTGCTTGGGGCTGTCGACCTACCCGCAACAACACATGGATGACCTTCCCTCTCAACTATCTGACGACTTCATCAGATAGTTGAGATACAGTTCGATCGTCTTACAGTCTGCCGAAGGAGTGGGAGATGCCCGTCACGATCCCGGGCCTGCAAGCGACACCGACGACACATCCGGCGTTGCTGGAGTGGGTCGCCACGATCGCTGATCTCACCCAGCCCGACCGGGTTCACTGGTGCGACGGCAGCGACGCCGAGTACGACCAGCTCTGCGCGGAACTCGTCGACAGGGGCACGTTCCTGCGCCTCGCCGAGGACAAGCGGCCCCGCAGCTACCACGCCGCGAGCGACCCCCGTGATGTCGCTCGCGTCGAGGACCGCACCTTCATCTGCTCGAAGAGCCGGGACGACGCCGGTCCGACGAACAACTGGACCGACCCGGACGAGATGCGCAGCACCCTGCGGGGCCTGTTCGCCGGGTGCATGCGTGGCCGCACCATGTACGTCGTCCCGTTCTGCATGGGACCGCTCGGGTCCCCGATCTCCGCACTCGGCGTCGAGATCACCGACTCGGCCTACGTCGCGGTCTCGATGCGTGTCATGACCCGCATGGGCCGACCGGCCCTCGAGCAGCTCGGACAGGACGGCTTCTTCGTCCCCGCCGTGCACAGCGTCGGCGCGCCGCTCCAGCCCGGGCAACCCGACGTCGCCTGGCCCTGCAACCCCACCAAGTACATCGTCCACTTCCCCGAGACCCGGGAAATCTGGAGTTACGGCTCCGGCTACGGCGGCAACGCCCTGCTGGGCAAGAAGTGCTACGCGCTACGGATCGCCTCGGTGATGGCCCGTGACGAGGGCTGGCTCGCCGAGCACATGCTGATCCTCAAGCTCACCGGGCCCGACGGGAACGTCCACTACATCGCGGCTGGGTTTCCCAGCGCCTGCGGCAAGACCAACCTCGCCATGCTCGTCCCTACCATCCCCGGCTGGAAGGTCGAGACGGTCGGGGACGACATTGCCTGGATGCGCTTCGGAGACGACGGACAGCTCCGCGCCGTCAACCCCGAGGCCGGTTTCTTCGGCGTTGCGCCGGGCACCGGCCGGACGACCAACCCCAGCGCCATCGACACGATCCGCAGCAATGCGATCTTCACGAACGTTGCGCGGACCGACGACGGAGATGTGTGGTGGGAAGGGCTGACCGAGAACCCCCCTGCGCATCTCCTCGACTGGCAGGGCCGGGACTGGACACCGCAGTCCGTAACGCCGGCGGCGCATCCCAACGCACGTTTCACCGCCCCCGCCGGCCAATGTCCGACGATCGCCGCGGAATGGGCCGACCCGGCCGGCGTTCCGATCTCGGCGATCCTGTTCGGTGGCCGGCGCGCCACCGCAGTGCCGCTGGTCGTCGAGTCCACCTCCTGGCAGCACGGTGTCTTCCTCGGCGCCACCGTCTCCTCCGAGACCACCGCCGCGGCGGCCGGGACGATCGGTGAGCTGCGCCGCGACCCGTTCGCCATGCTCCCGTTCTGCGGCTACAACATGGGCGACTACTTCACCCACTGGCTGGCGGTCGGCGACCAGCCCGGGGCGCGGCTGCCGCGTATTTACCACGTCAACTGGTTCCGCCGAAACCCCGACAGCGGCGCGTACCTGTGGCCCGGCTACGGCGAGAACAGCCGCGTCCTCGCCTGGATCATCGGCCGGCTCGACGGGTCCGCCGAAGGTCGGGTGACACCGCTCGGTGTGGTCCCCACCCCCGAAGCGCTCGACGTCACCGGCCTGGACGTGACCGCAGACGACATCGACCTGCTCCTGTCCGTGGACCGGGCCACCTGGGAACACGAAACCGACTCGATCCGGCGATATTTCGTCGGTCTTGGCCCCCGCGTGCCCGACGGCCTCTGGGTCGAACTCGCGGCCCTCGCCGACCGGCTCCGTTGATGGCGATGTCCCCCGTCCCATCGCCGCCCCGGGCGTCAACAGGCCCGGTCAGCGTCGCAGCCTGGCGGCGGTGCCCCCCCATACAGCTGGCCGTCCTGTCAGCAGGACTGGTCTGGCGACACCACCGTCCACCGATGCCCGCTCGATGACTGAACGACGCCGTTCCAATCTGATGAAGTTGTAAGGTTGTCGAGTCACGTGACGAGCTGTTGGGCTGATGTCGTTCCTGACAGGCGAATAATGGCTGGAGGGAGAGGTCATATGGCGACGCCGTTGTACAAGCTGAAGGCGGAGTTCTTCCGGACCCTGGGCCACCCGGCACGTATCCGGGCGTTGGAGCTGCTCAGCGAACGGGAGTGGTCGGTGAGCGAGCTGGTGCCCGAGGTCGGACTGGAGGCATCGCATCTGTCCCAGCAGCTCGGGGTCCTGCGTCGCGCCGGGCTGGTGACGACCCGCAAGCAGGGCAACACCGTGTTCTACGCGGTGGCGTCGCCGGAGATCGTGACGTTGCTGGCGGTGGCCCGCTCCATCCTGACCGGCGTGCTCCACGAGCAGGCCGACCTCCTGCGGGACCTCCTCGCCACCGAGCACTGACCCTCCTGACGGAACCGCGGCCACGCCTGGCCACGACCATCGAAACGGTGATCCCCTCTCAGGACACCGAGAGGCTGCCCGCCCCACCCCAGTCGACAGCGCAAGGAAAGGCCCGTGATCGGGGGCACCTCACGGACATCGTTACGTTCGCCACGTGGAGAGAGGACCTGCTCAGTGGTCGGCACTCTGAGCGCCTCGCGTCTTTCAGGAGTCTACGGGTTCCACGATCCACGTCGGTGGCGCGGACCCGTTTCCAACTGCGACACAGGACATGGCCGGACCTCCCGGAAACATCCGCGATCTCCGGCACCGGACATGGATGCCGCTTGACATGGGTCGTCTTCTTCACGGACAGGTCCAGGCGCCGCTCACAGATCTGAACGCCTCCGACGGGACCGCGGTGGAAAAGCTCGCAGAATTCATCACCCGGGGTAAGGAGAACGGTTTCGTCACTCCGGAGGACGTTGCCACCGCGCTCCTCGACGCAGAGCTGCCGCCCGAAAGAAGCGACCTCGTCCTACGGCTGCTCGCAGACGACGGTATCGAGGTCCTCGACGAGGCCGACAACGACGCTTCAGACACACCTGGGCGGCGTCGCGCCCCGGAGGAACACGCGTCCGCGATGCCGACCTCGGATCCGGTGCGGATGTATCTCAAGACCATCGGCCGCGTGCGACTGCTGACCGCAGCGGAAGAGGTCGACCTCGCGAAACGGATCGAGGCGGGCCTGTTCGCCTCCGAGAAGCTCGCCACCATCCGAAGGATCTCCCCGCAGCTGCGTCAGGACCTGCAGGTGATCGAGCAGGACGGGCAGATCGCCAAGCACAAGCTGGTGGAGGCGAACCTGCGCCTCGTGGTGTCCATCGCCAAGCGGTACGTCGGCCGGGGCATGCTGCTGCTGGACCTGATCCAGGAAGGCAACCTGGGTCTGATCCGGGCGGTGGAGAAGTTCGACTACACAAAAGGCTACAAGTTCTCCACCTACGCCACCTGGTGGATTCGGCAGGCTGTCACGAGGGCCCTCGCGGATCAGGGGCGTACCATCCGGATCCCGGTACACATGGCCGAGATGGTCAACAAGGTGACGCGAATCCAACGGCAGCTCCTGCAGGAATTAGGCCGAGAACCTTCACCGGAAGAGATCGCCACACAGGTCGACCTCGCCCCGGACAGAGTGGAGGAGATTCTCAGGATCGCACAGACACCGGTCGCCCTGGAGACCCCGATCGGCGCGGAGCAGAACTCCCAACTCGGAGACTTCATCGAGGACGACGACGCGGTTGTTCCCTTCGAAGCGGCAAGTTCCGTCCTCCTGCAGGAGCACATCGAATCGGTCCTCCACACCCTGCCCGCACGGGAAAGGAAAGTCATCCAACTCCGGTTCGGTCTGGCAGACGGCCAACCCAGGACGCTGGAGCAGGTAGGCCGGGAATTCGGGATATCGCGGGAAAGGATCCGGCAGATAGAGTCAAGAACCCTGGCGAAGCTCAGCCACCCGGCACGTTCACAACGCTTACGCGACTACCTGGCATAGCGTCCAGACAGGACCGGGGCGCAGGGTCTGCGTGTCCAGCCGCCGTTGCCGGCAGGAAGAACCTGCGGAGACTGTTGAGGTCTGAGGAAGCCCATACTCCGCCTTCTCCTCTCTGCCGCGTATCACCTCGGCCCGACGGTCGGGTTCGGTGCGATCTCCAACGTCACACCGAACCCGACCGGGGTCTCGCACCCACGGCACCGCGAACTGAAGAAACTATTCCTCATCATCTCCACCCGGATGGGTACGGAGATCCACATCCTGACGATGATCGGATTGTTCATGTACCCGACCACTCCGCCTGTCCTCAGCGCCCCCGCCCTGCCACGATGAATACCGCCTCCTCACGGTGGATAGCGTTGCCTGGTCGGTTCCTGCCCGGCCGGGCCGATGCGCTGGCCATGCGCCGTCAACCCGGCCGCGATCTGATCGCGGGGATGACCGTCGCGGTGGTCGCCCTGCCCCTCGCGCTCGGATTCGGCGTCTCCTCCGGCCTGGGCGCAGCCGCGGGACTCACAACCGCCATCGTCGCGGGCGCGGTCGCGGCCATCTTCGGCGGATCCAACCTCCAGGTCTCCGGACCCACCGGGGCCATGACCGTGGTGCTCGTACCGATCGTGCACGACCACGGTCCGGGTGGCGTCCTGACCGTCGGCCTGCTCGCCGGCATGATCCTGCTCGCGCTCGCCGTCCTTCGCGTCGGCCGCGCCATGCGCTACGTACCGGCCCCTGTGGTGGAAGGATTCACCGCAGGTATCGCCGCGGTGATCTTCCTTCAACAGGTTCCCGCCGCCTTGGGAGTACATCCACAGAACCAGGACACGGTGACCGCCGTCGCCTGGGGGGCCATCACCGATTTCGCCCACCGGCCGCGCTGGACCGCCCTCGCCCTCGCCGCCGCCGTCGTGGYGTTCATGCTCGCAGGCGCCCGGATACGACCCACCGTGCCGTTCTCGCTGATCGCCGTCGCCACCGCCTCCATCCTGGTCGCGGTGACCGGGTGGGACGTCGCCACGCTGGGCGCACTGCCCGCGACCCTACCCAGTCCCTCCCTCGGGTTCCTCGACATCTCCGCCATCCCGGCCCTCGCGGCGTCGGCGGTGGCGGTCGCCGCGCTGGCCGCCCTGGAAAGCCTGCTCTCCGCCAGCGTCGCGGACGCGATGACGTCCCAAGAACAGCACGACCCCGACCGCGAACTGTTCGGCCAAGGCCTGGCCAACCTCGTCGTTCCGCTGTTCGGCGGAGTACCCGCCACCGGTGCGATCGCCCGCACCGCCGTCAACGTCCGCTCCGGAGCATCCTCGCGCCTCGCGGCCCTCACCCACGCCCTGCTCCTCGCCGGGATCATGCTCGTAGCGGCGCCCCTCGTCGCGTACATCCCGCTGGCCGCGCTCGCCGGTGTTCTCCTCGCCACCGCCCTACGGATGGTGGAGATCGCCTCGTTGCGGGCCCTCGGCCGCACATCACGCTCCGACGCGGCCGTCATGACACTGACCGCCACAGCGACCATCGCTCTCGACCTCGTCATCGCCGTCCTCCTCGGCCTCGTCACCGCCGGAGCCCTCGCACTACGGCAGATCGCCCGCAGCGCGCGCCTGGAAGAGGTACCCCTGGACACAGCCGATCATCACGACGCCGACCAGGCACTTCTCACCGACCACGCGCTACTCACCGAGCACATCGCCGTCTACCGCATCGACGGACCCATGTTCTTCGCCGCCGCCCACCGCTTCCTTCCCGAACTCACCGCCATCGCAGACGTCAAGATCCTCATCCTCCGGCTTTCCAGAATCAGCGCGATCGACGCCACCGGCGCGATCGTTCTACGCGACATCATCGACCGTCTCGAACACCGCGGCACGACCGTCTACCTTTCCGGCCTGCGCCCCGAACACACAAAAGCCCTGGCGGCCATCGGTCTGCTCGACCGACTGGAAAAACAGGGGCACCTGTTCGACTCCGCCGCAGCGGCCATCCAGACCGCCCGAAACCATCTCCGCCACACCGGAAACCTCCCGGAACAAGGACAACCACTCCCGGCGCACAGCACCATCCTTCCCGGACCCGAGGCGTGATCGGGTGAACGGCTGCGACACTTTCAGGAGCTCACCCGCATAGCGCCGGCAGATCGATGCGTCCCCGGGTCGTTCATTCGCGGACAGTAGGCGGCGATGGCATCGAGGATCCTGTCGACGGCCGTGGTCCAGATGAACGGCTCAGGGCCGTTGTTCCAGGATTTGRCCCCTCGCTTCCGTCGCCGCCGGCGCGTTCGGGGTTCGCGGGCTCCCGGTGGCCCACCGTCATGCTCAGCGGATACGGCGCCTGCCCTTGCCCCGACACTTGCCGATCAGGTGGCCATGCCGGCCACAACGAGCACCAGCTGTTGGCAGCGATGGGCACCGGGCCGAGATCCGGTGAGTCGGTGTCGATGAGAACGAGCACCACGGTGACAGACCCGCGCGCGTGGGTCACCGCGGCGCCATCTCACTGCGGCTTCTGCCCAGTATGTAACGGGATCGAGCCGGGCGGCGGTCGGGGAGACCGGGCACGCTGGCGGGTACGGCGGCGCACCGGTGGTGATCGTGGCGGCCGACATGTGGTGCTCGCTCTCGCTTACGTAGCCGATCAGGCGGCCACCGGCCAGTGATGGTCTTCGGCCTCGGCGAGTTGCTCCTATCACGGGCTGCACGCGACCCGTGAGCGGTGCGATCTCGTCCCATGTGGTCGCGGCAATCTCGTCGTTGGAGGTGCAAGGGTTACTCGATGCGGCGTTTCCCGCGCCCACCGCCGCGTACTCGGCGCGCTGCCCGAGACCCAGGATAAAAAAGCCGGCAGCCGGCACCGGCCTCCACGGGCCCTCCTGGTCGGCAGCCTCAGCGCACATCGCCAGCAGACCATGTACACCGGCCCCGCGGCCGTGCCAGTGCGGTCAGGTCCAGAGCAGGGACGGATAGAGATGGCTGGCAGGGCACGCCACTCGGGAAAACGGGATGGCGTGGAATCTCCCGATCTCCCGGATGTCGTGACCGTCCCCTGTCAGGGCCGAACCAGTCGGACCGCACACCCCGAAAATACGCCAGGAACCGTCATGACGGCCAACCACGGGATACTCGACAAACCTGTCGCGGCCCTGCGCCACTTCCTCGCATGTCCGGTGGATGGATTCGGCGACTTCGGAGGCCCGCCGGTTAGGCTGCGGGACAGCCGGCAGACACGGCGCTCGCATCGGGGGCATCCGACATGGCGGTGGGCGGGGACGTTATGCCATGTCCTGCGTCCTATCGAGTGAAGGGAGCTTTCTTTCCGATGCCAGGCGAGCCTCTGCAGGTCGGGCTGCAAATGAACCGGCCGATACTGGTTCGGGATCCTGCTGGTGGCAGGCGAGGAGTGACCCGGCTTGTCCCGACATCTCACGGTGCTGCCCCGTTCGGGCGTCGTCACAGCGACGCGGGGAGGAGCCACGGGTGATACGCGCGCAGGCGGGGCCGTAGCCGAGTCCGATGAGGGCGGGCAGCAGACCCTCGCAATGCCAGCGGCGGGCCTGCCGGGTTGTCGGAGCACCTGTGCGGGGTGCGATGCCCTGACAGCCTACGGATCGAGCTGGTCAGCCCGAATTTCGGCGTACCGGTGGATATGCGCTTACCTCCCCACCCCGAGCGCTGACGGACGCCTACGTCTCGCAGGCCACCGTGGCCTGGCAACCGGTTGGACAACAGCACGATCGGCCTCACCCACTCCGGGCACCGAGCACGGGAAGTAAACAAGCGCATCCCCTGCCTTACCTTCACACTCCCATGAGTTGCCAATCTCCGCAATTACGCATCCGAAACGACGAGGAGATCCAAGGTCATGGTCGTACACATGTTTGCGATGACCCACTGGAAAGGCACTGCCGCATCAGCGAGAACCACCAACGCGCGGCTGCCGATCCGTCCTGGCCCGATCAGCTGCCCGCGTCGTGTCCGCCCACCGATCCCTCCATCGGAATTCGCCGGATCCCTCCTCCCTCCCGAGGTGATCCCCTGGCGGTCCGCTGGTACCTGCGGTTCGCCCCATCCCACCGAGACGTCGAAGAGCTCCTCGCCGAGCGCGGCCTCGACGTCAACCACGTCACGATCTACCGGTGGGTGCAACGTTTCGCGCCCTCGCGCACCGACGAGGACCGGCCCTGCCAGCACCAACCTGGGGACAGGTGGATCATCGACGAGACCCACCTCAAGGTTGCCGACCGGTGGACTCCAGGCATTAGTCCGCCTTACCGGTGAAGGGCACCCACTTCCACTGACACACATGCCAAATCAATTTCCTAGGCATTACGGAAAAACAATGAATACTCAACACTGAACGCCACCCCGACCGGGAGGAAAGAATGCGGATTGTTATCGCAACCGAGGCGCAGTTCCACCGCACTGAGGATGGCCGCGTGTTGGCTCCGGACTCCGCCCTCGGCTACGCGGCGTGGGTCCACTATCTGGGTGTCTTCGACCAGATCTTGATCGCCGCCCGGGTGACCCGCCGAAGTGCCCAGGGTGCGGCAGGTCTTCCGGTGGAGGGCCCCGGGGTGCGGGTACTGCCACTGCCGGCCTATCAGGGTATCGGCGGATACCTGCGCCGCCGGGGCGCGCTGAGTGCCGCGGTGCGCCAAGCCGTGGCCGAGCATCGAGGCACGGCAGCCGATACCACTGCCTTCCTCGCCCTGGTTCCGGGGCTTGTCGGTACCGCCCTCACAAGAGAGCTCAACCGGCAGGGCCTTCCCTTCGGGCTCGAGGTCGTCGGGGATGTGGCGGAGGTCCTCGCCGACCGGCGGATCGTCTCCGCAGCCGCCGGCCGCATGCTCGCCCGCCAGTGCCAGCAGGCCCGCGCCGTCAGTTACGTCACCCGCACCGTCCTGCAGGGCAGGTATCCGGCCAGGGCCGATGTGCCGACTGTGAGCTGTCCCCGGGTTCGGCTGGAGGAGGAGGACTTCGTTGCGGGATCCCGACCCGCACCGGATGGCTGGGGGGCCGTCGGGGCCAGGCATCCGCACCCCGCTCGCACGGTCCGGCTGTTGACGATCGGTTCGCAGGAGCGCACCTACAAGGGACATGACGTCCTTGTCGACGCGGTGGCCCTGATGCGGTCCGAGGGCCTCCGGCTGGAGGTGACCATCGTCGGAGACGGCCGGCACCATGACGAGATCGTTCGACGGGCGGCCGCCCACGGCCTCGGGGACACCGTCCGCTTCGTCCGCCGGCTCGGTAGCCGACCCGAGGTGCGGGCGACACTCGACGCCACCGACGTGTTCGTGCTCCCGTCCCGCACCGAGGGTCTTCCCCGCGTCCTGGTCGAGGCCGCGGCGCGCGCGCTGCCTGCGGTGGCGTCGGCGGTGGGCGGCGTGGTCGAGATCCTGCCCCCACGCGATCTCGTTCCTCCGGACCAACCCCGACGACTCGCGGAGTCCTTGACAGACCTGATTGCCAGCCCGGACCGCTACGCCGCCGCGTCCGAGCGCAATCTCGCGACTGCCCGGGAGTACAGCTTGGACCGACTCCGCCCGATCAGGCTTTCGTTTCATCGGACCTTGCGAGAGATCACTGTCAGCGTCGATGGATCGGACGCAACGGGCCGCCACAGCCACGCCCCCGCCGGATCCCTCGCCGGGCCCGGCCGATGACCGCTGCCAGCAGGGTGCGGGCGCGGCGTGCTTCGTCCTCGCCCCGTGCCGCAGCCTGTCGTGACCAAACAAAAACCAACCGGGTCCAGGGGAGCTCACCATGAAAGTCGTCGTGACCGGCGGTGCCGGTTTCATCGGTTCGCACGTGTGCGAAGGGCTCGTGCGACGTGGCGTCGCTGAGGTCGTGGCCTTTGACGACCTCAGCACCGGCAGCGCGGCCAACCTGGCCGGTACCGGGGTCGGGCTCCGCGAGGGAACCATCCTGGATCGGGCCGCCGTGGCCGCCGTCACCAAAGGCGCCAGCGGCGTTGTCCACCTCGCGGCGCTGCCCTCGGTTCCCCGTTCGCTCCTCGACCCGTTGGCATCCCACGAGGCGAACGTGACAGGCACACTGCACGTACTCGAAGCGGCCCGCTCGTGCGGAGCGCACGTCGTCGTGGCGTCATCGTCGTCCGTCTACGGGTCAGAGGCAAGACTGCCCAACAGCGAGGACACTGCGCCGCAGCCGGTCAGCCCCTACGCCGTGAGCAAGCTCGCCGCCGAGAGCTACACCCTGGCATACACGCGCTCCTTCGGTGTGCCCACCCTCGCCGTGCGGCTGTTCAACGTGTTCGGGCCTCGGCAGCGGGCCGACAGCGCCTACGCGGCGGTCGTCCCCCGGTTCATCCAGGCAGCCATCGCGGGCGCGCCACTGCAGGTCCACGGAGATGGGAGACAGACTCGCGATTTCACCTTCGTCGGCACCGTCGCTGACAGGCTGTGCGAGGCGGTCGTCCGCCGGATCGTCCACGACAGGCCGGTGAACCTCGCCTTCGGCCTACGCACCAGCCTGCTGACGATCATCAATCTACTGGGTGAGATCCTCGGCCGGCCGCTGGACGTCGTCCACACCGCGTCCCGGTCCGGCGACATACGCGACTCCCAGGCCGGGACCCGGACCCTCCGACGGCTGTTCCCTGAGGCGGAACCATATGACCTCCGTGAGGCCTTGACCGAAACCGTTTCCTGGCATGTCAACCGAGCAACGGAAGTCCACGCCGCCGCAACGCCAGGAGATCCAGAAGGCCGCGAAAACCCGTCCGTCCGGATATCAGCTCCCGTTCCCGACCTGGAGCCCGTCGGAACTCGCGGAGTACCCGGCTGCTGAGGGGGGCGACGCAATCAGCCATGAGGGCCTGCGGCCGGGGCCAACCGACAAGCATGAACTGCGCTACGCCCGCCGCCTCGGCCTGTTCGTACATCATCCCTTGAGGAATGGCGGGGACTCCGATGAGCACGATCGACGCGCGGCTGGCGACCGCCCCGGCCGGCACACGGTCAGACGACAACGCCCCCGACACAGACGAAGGCCACCTGTCCCGCGTGCCCCTGGCCGGCAGACGGACGATTTCGACCCGGTCAGCGTGGTGACCGGGATCGGGATCCGAGTGCGCCGAGCCGCCAGCGGCGGCCTCCTCCTTGGCGCTGTCATGACCGGCTGGCTTCCGCTTCGCGCAACTGTTCCAGCAACCCGGCCTGCCCCGAGGCCAGCTCCGTCAGGATCCGCCGTGCCGCTCTCATCAGGTCGGCCACATCCCCGCCCGCCAGCGCGTACACCACGGTCGATCCCTCCCGGGTCGCCGTCACGATGCCCGAGCGGCGCAACACCGCGAGGTGCTGTGACAGGTTCGGGGGTTCCACCTCGATCGCGATGAGTAGATCCCGTACCGGTTTCGGGCCGTCCACCAGCAGTTCCAGCACCCGGATCCGTACCGGATGCCCCAGCATCCGGAAGAACTCCGCTTTCACCTGATGTAGCGGAACCCCCACTAGCACACCCCCTCCGGGCCGGCGCGGCCACGTTCGCGGTCCATGAGGCCAGCTCGCCCAGCCGCCCTCTCGCGCGGCCGTCCGGCAGCATCATCCTAGAAGTTGCAAATTCAGCAACCAGCCTGGTGAGGCCTGGTCCGGGTGCCTACCACCCACGGCGGGCAGGCCTGTCCAGATAATGGGTGTTTCGGGCAAGGGTGGGCTGGCTGGGCTGGGTCCACTGCCCGGGGTGTGGGGTGCCGATGCCGGCGGTGCGGAGTATGTCGAGCGGACCCTCGCTCCCCGAAACAGCTAAACGATCTACTGGCCGGCCAACGTTACCGTCACCCGTTCCACTTTCTGGTTACTCAAAGTATTCGGCGAGTCGTCGTAGARAGTGACCGCTCGCGCGTGGCGAGACAACTCGCCGTGCCTTGACAGGTCAGCCGAGCCGCCGATGGACGCCCGAGGCAACCCCTCGCGGGCACCGATGGCCCGGGACGGATTCGGTTTGCCACTCAGACCAGAATGTCACCCAATGCGACGTTGGTGTACGGGTGAGGTGGAGTGTGCTGCGTACGACCGGAGGAGGCCGCGATGTCGATGTGGCCGTCTCGGTGTTGGACCGTGAGACCAACTGGCGCTGTTGCGTTGCGGGGAAGCTGGGCATGCCAGCGGACGGGATGACCGCCGGTCAGACTGCGGTGGCGAGTAAGGGCGTGAAGCGCCGCACCCACCGGTAGATCGCGACGTGGTCGACCTCGATGCCACGTTCAGCGAGGAGTCCTTCAACGTCCCGGTAGGACAGCGCGTGCCGCAGGTAGCACCGCACCGCAAGGACGATCACCTCGGGTGAGAACCGGAGCCTGGCGAACTCCGACGTCGGCGTTGGGGGACGGACACGACGTCGACGCATCGCTCGATCACGACCGAGCGACGACCGCAGGACAGCGGACTCCGCCGATGCAACAGACCCCGCTGGAGGACCTGCTCGCGTACCACGCGCTGGGCCAGGCCCACGGACACGCACCGTGGCCATCCCCTGCCTGCGAGCCGCATCGGACCGCGCCCGCGACGGACTTCATCCGCAGACAGACCTACGTGGCGCTCAAAACATAGCGAGTGCTACCGTAACGGGGTCACGCGCCCCGAACGCCATCAACCTGGGGGCGCCAGGAACGGCCGCACAGAGCCGGGGGAGGTTTGCGGTGACCGTGGCGGAGGCCATCCAGCACGAATCCTTCTGCGCGCGCCACGACCACGAGGCAGGCAGGCGGTTGACCGGCGGCCGTTTCGAGGCCGGCATCGACTGACAGCACGACAGGACTTCGCCAGCACGGCCTGTCGAGAAGGCGAGGCCGTCCACAACCCCAGGAGGCATCGATGCCGACCATGAAGCCCGGGGAGTTACCCGAGAACGGCGGTGGCCGATGGCCGCATACCGGATTCCGCTCCGTTCAATGGGGAGACATGGAAGTCGGTTACACGGTCGTCCCGGGCCCCGTCGACTGCACGCCAGGGTATCAGGGACTGCCCGGAGGCGTATGCAACTGCCCGCATTACGGATACATCTTCAGTGGACGGCTTCGTGCCGTCTACCCTGGCACCGACTGGCCAGACGAGGTCGCCACGGCCGGAGACGTCTACTTCTTCCCCGCCGGGCACTCACTGATTTACGAAGAGCCGAGCGAGGTTCTGGAACTGAACCCAGCCGCCGCGCTCGCAGCTCTGATGGAGCACTTCGAAAAGATGATGGCGGACGGCTGGGATGGCGGCTGATCGGTTTCGGTGGGCGACCGCCGCGGCCGAGGCGGTGGACGGCCCCTGACTATGCCAACCATCAGCGTTCGCGACTAGCTGGAGGGCGGTCAGGCCTTTTCGACGGGCCTGCCCTTCACGACTGATTCGACGAGTGATTCGACGAGCATTCTCATCCACTCCCGCACCCGGCGGTCGACGTCGGGGGTCGCCTCGACACCGGCACCGGTCAGCCCGATCGAACCGAACAGCCGCCAGCCGAGCGCGATGGTCTGCATGAATGCGGCGAGCAGGTGGGCTTCGGCGGCCGGCAGGTCGAGGTCGTGCGGCCGTCCTGCCGTGCGGCCCGGACCATCATCGAGGCGACCTGCGCAAGCCCAGGCGAAGGCCCGAACACATCGACCGGATCACCCTCGAGCGCCGCCCAGCCCATGATGCGCCCGACACTGTCGTCCGCGGTCAGGAAGATGTCGATCGCGTCGGCGAGGTCGTCGATGTGCTCGAACCGGGTCGCCGACCTCGCCGAGACACGCTGATACACCGCCCGCAACAGCTCCTCCCGGGTACCGAGGTACTGGTAGACGAGACCGAAGTTCACGTCGGCGTCCTCGGCGATCTCACGCAGCCGCACCTTGGACGGCCCTGCCGCGCGATCAGCCGCTGCGCCGAATCCAGCAACGCCTCCCGCACCTCCGCACGACCGCGCGGCTGCCGGCCGCGGCCCACACCTTCGACGATTTTCTCGATATCCGATCGCGACTCCCTCATCAAGGAAAACACGGACACCCGCTCCAGGCGCTGCTCATAACGAAGGCCGGTGAACGACGATGGATCTACGAATTACTCGACGCCGGGAGGACACCGTCCCACGGTCAGGCTCCCAGGCGATGCGGTGTCGCAGGCCGGCCCTTCTCCTGGTCGTGGCGTCACTCACCATGGGGGCGGGGTGCACGGCCTCCAGCGGACCTTCGAGCCGCGCAATGGCATGCAACACGCCGGGCATCGACGGAACCAAGATCAAAATTGGGCTCGTCTACCCGGACACAGGTCTCCTCAGCACCGCTTTTCGGGACGCGCGTAGTGGGGCCGAGGCCCGGATCCGGGCCGCCAACGAGGCGGGTGGCGTCAACGGACGTACAGTCGAGTACGTCCTGCGTGATGACCACAGTGACGCCGCTTCCAACGACAAGGCCGTGCGCGACCTGGTCGGCAACGAGAAGGTGTTCGGCTTAATGGAGACGACAGCGGTCGCCTCCGGAGGAGCGCAGTATCTTTCGAAAGAATCGATACCGACCACAGGAATAGCTGCGGAGCGGGTGTGGTCCGAGAACAAGAACATGTTTGCAGCCTCGGACTCCTTTGCCGAATCCAGCGCACTCGGCGTTTTCGGGCGCTACGTCCGCAGCCTGGGGGGGACAAAAGCCGCGACGATCAATGTCGAGACCGTCACTGCCGCCGCGGATATCAGCAGGCAGCTCGAGAACGCCCTTCGGGACGCTGGGATAGCGGTGCTGCCACAGCCGTTCATCTACAATCAGGAAACAGTGTCCCCGCAGTACATCGCTCGGCAGATCAGAGAGTCGGGAGCCGATGTCGTCATCGGCGGCATGGGCGCCGACCAGTCGGCGACGGTTCTTCCGGCCGTCAGGGCGGGAGGCGCGCAGATTCGGGCGGTAATCATCCCCGGCGGCAATGACCCGGCCTACCTTCTGCGGTATGGAACCAGCCTGAGTGGGGTGTCAACATTTGTCCAGTACATCCCTTTTGAGATCGGCGGCGCAGCACATTCAAAATACCTTGAGGCGATGGCCAGATTCGCTCCTGAGATTGACAGCCCAAAATCCGGAGCGGCCCTGGGCGGCTACGTTCAGGCCGATCTGTTCCTGCGCGGACTGGAGATATCCGGATCGTGCCCGACGCGCGAGAGCTTTGTCACCCGCCTGAGCGCGACGAAGGACTACACCGCCGGCGGCCTGCTCCCCGGGCCGGCGGATCTTTCCGACAGCCCCGACATCGTCACGAGATGCATCGCCATTCTCCGGGTGGACTCAGCGGGCACCGGCTTCGAACTGGTCCGGGATCCCGCGGCTACACCCGACAATCCCCACGCCTGGTGCACCACGCAGCCGCAATGACCTGGCCGAAGCGGACCGACTCTCGGCCACACGGCATCGCGGCCGCCGTGAGCGCCGAGGAGGAGTGGGGCGCACGCCATCCTGCAGAGCGCCTCGTTTCCGGTCACGCGCACCGAGGCGCCCACCTCGCAGGTGAGTGCCCACCGCCGCAGGGCAGCCAGCCCGTTCGACGCCACCCGGGCCCCGCGTCCCTCCCCCGAACATGACCGGCATCGGCGCCGTGGCCTCAGGGCGCCCGGCAGGCGAGGGCCGCGCCTGCGCGGACTGCGCCTGCCCCGATTGCGGGAGGGCCGACCCGTGGATAGCATTCACTATGTGCCAGACACCATTGCCGTGAGTGGGGCCGTGTCCAGGCCAGCACCAGCGGTCACCGAGGACAACGAGTTCTTCTGGGGCGCCGCCCGCGAGAACCGACTGGTGGCCCAACGTTGCGCAGCCTGCGGACTGCTACGACACCCTCCGGYGGTCAGCTGTCCAGCCTGCCACTCACACGACCACGAGATCGTCCAGCTCAGCGGCCGCGGCCAGATCTACAGCTACGCGCTGCTACACCACCCACGCCACCCACGCTTCCACTACCCGGTGGTCGCGGTCCTCATCGACCTCGAAGACGGCATCCGCATCCTCTCGAACCTGGTCGACGCCGACCCCGCCTCCATCCACATCGGCCAACCCGTCGAGGTCACCTTCGAACCAACCGACGACACCCTCGGCGCCCCCGTCTTCCGCCCCCGCCCCCGCCCCCGCACCGGCACYGGCACCGGCACCGAAGCGCACAACACCGCGCCCGAAGACGGAGACACCCGATGACCAGCACCGGACCAGGCGGGCACACCGCCATTGTCGGCATCGGGGCGACCGAGTTCTCCCAGAACGCCGGACGCAGCGAGACGCGGCTGGCCACCGAGGCCATCCTCGCCGCCCTCACCGACGCCGGCCTGTCCACGAACGACGTCGACGGGCTGGTCAGCTACACCATCGACCCGGTCGAGGAAACCGAACTCGTCCGTGCCCTCGGCATCCCGGAGATCGGCTGGTCAAGCCGGGTGCCCTATGGCGGCGCAGGATCCCAGGGTGTGCTGCTACACGCGGCGGCCGCGGTCGCCTCCGGCGCCGCCGACGTCGTCGTCGTCTACCGAGCCGTCCGGGCCCGGTCAGGGCGGCGCTTCGGCGCGGCGCGAGCCGGTGGGGCGACATCGTCACACTCCGGCACCACCGCCGGCCAGTGGTGCGCGCCGTACGGCGTCCTCACCCCGGCATCCTGGATGGCGCTCAACGCCACCCGCTACATGCACACCTACGGCGTGACCAGCGAGGACTTCGGACGGGCCGTGGTCGGGCTGCGAGCCTACGCAGCCACCAATCCCGCCGCGCGCTTCTACGGTCGGCCGATCACCCTCGACGACCACCAGTCCTCCCGCTGGATCGCCGAGCCGGCGATCCGGCTGTTCGACTGCTGCCAGGAAACCGATGGCTCTGTTGCCCTGGTCATCACCGCGACGGACCGTGCCCGCGACACCCCGGCCCCGGTCACCATCGCCGCCGCGGCCGGTGCGGCACTCGCCGGCCAGGAGGTCGGCAGCGACCACTACTCCCCTGACCTCGCGACGATGGCCGGATCGACGGCACTGGCCAGGCGTCTGTTCGACCGGAGCGGCATCGACCGGGCCGACCTCGACCTGGCGATGGTCTACGACGCGTTCACCCCGGTGCTGTTCATGCAGCTCGAGGGCCTCGGCTTCTGCGGCCCCGGGGAGGCGAAGGAACTCGTCGCCGCCGGCGCCTTCGGCCCGGGCGGAGCACTGCCTCTCAACACCAACGGCGGCCTGATCGGCGAGGGTTACATCCACGGCCTCAACCTCGCCACCGAGGCCGTCCGTCAACTCCGCGGGACCGCCGCCAACCAGGTCGACCGCGCCGAACTCGCCCTCGTCAGTGCCAGCCGCACCGGGGTCATACTTGCCCGAGCCTGACCCGGCCACCGGCGTGCACCACCGATCCGGCGCTGCGTTCCATGCAGCCCGGCGAGTAACGGCCAGACACGCACCGGCCATTCCTGAATAATTCGGCAGCCAGACGGCGCTGCTCTCCTGGAGGTGTCACGAACAGCCCGGCGGCGCAAGCCACATCTGCCGCCGAGAGCACCTTCGCTCCCGCCAGCCCACGGCCAAGATCCCATCGGTAACAGGCGGCATCGGTGGGCTGGCGCTCGCGCCCGTCCGGTGAATCAGGTTCAGAGCAGCTCGAAGATCGTGGCGTTGGCCTGCCCGCCGCCTTCGCACATGGTCTGCAGCCCGTAGCGAATGCCGTTGTCCCGCATGTGGTGCACCAGGGTGGTGGCGATCCGGGCTCCGGAACCACCGAGCGGATGTCCGATGGCGATCGCTCCGCCGTTCGGATTGACCATCTTGGGTTCGACGCCAAAATCGGCCAGCCAGGCGAGTGGCACCGGCGCGAACGCCTCATTGACCTCGAAGGCGCCGATGTCGCCAAGACCCAGCCCGGATTTCCGCAGCGCCTTCTGGGTCGCCGGGATGGGGGCCGTCAGCATGATCACTGGATCGGAGCCGGCCAGCACCGCCGTGTGCACGCGTGCGAAAGGAGACAGGCCGAGCTCACGGGCCTTCTCGCTCGTCGTGAGCAACAGGGCCGCCGACCCATCCGAGATCTGCGAACTGTTCCCGGCGGTGATGACGCCGTCATCAGGTCGGAACACGGTCTTCAGCCCTGCCATCGTCTCCAACGTGCCACCGCGGCGCACGCCCTCGTCACGATCCACGACGACGCCTTCCGGCAGGGTGACCGGGGTGATCTGACCGTCGAACCGACCACCGTCCTGCGCATCGGCCGCCTTCGCGTGCGAGCTCAGGGAGAACTCGTCGAGATCGGTACGGGTGAACCCCCATTTCTCGGCTATCATCTCGGCGCCGAGGCCCTGGTTCGGCGCGACCCCGCCATACCGGGCCAGGAAGTCCGGGCCAAGAGGGTCCTGATCCAGCATCGCGCTGAACATCGGGACCCGGCTCATGGACTCCACTCCGCCGGCCACGACCACGTCGTAGTGGCCGGCTATCAGCCCGGCCGCGGCGAAGTGGATGGACTGCTGGGACGAGCCGCACTGTCGGTCAACGGTTACCCCGGTGACCGATTCGGGCCAGCCGGCAGCCAGGGTGGCATTCCTGGCGATATCGAGGGTCTGCTCCCCGACCTRCGACACGCAGCCCCAGATCACGTCGTCGACCACTGCCGGATTGATTCCCGTGCGGTCGACCAGCGCCCGCAGCACGTGCGCCGACAGACCCACGGGATGAACCCCCGACAGGGCGCCGTTTCGCCGGCCGACCGGCGTTCGGATGGCTTCCGCAACAACTGCGTCGCGCATGTTCTGATCCTCGATCCGTGTTTGCCCGCGGCATGGTGGTTGCCGTGGTGTGCTTACCCCAGGAATGACAGATGTCCGCGAAACCGCTCCCGCAGTCGCTGTCAGCGCTCAGAGCGGGAGTACACGCCCGATCCGAGCTGCCTTAACTCGGACTACCGGGATCGCGGTAAACCGGTTCACGCTTCGCGAAGAAGGCCTCGACGGCTTCGACCTGGTTTGCTCCGCCCAGCAGTGCGGTGACCTCCTGCCGCTCAAGTTCCAGTTGCCGGGCCACCGAACGCTCACCTGTCCCCGTCAGCAGTCTCTTTCCCGCGCGCAGCACGTCCGGGCTTTGCCTCGCCAGCTCGGCCGCCAGATTCAGAGCCGCGGCGCGGGGATCCTCCTCGCATCGGGTGGCCAGACCCAGCCGGGCGGCATCATGGCCACTGACCGTTCGCCCGGTCCAGTACAGCTCCTTCGCGACATCCAGCCCGACCAGGTGCGGCAGGGTGAGACTCGCGGCCATGTCGGGGACGATGCCCCAACGGACCTCCATGACAGCCAGTGACGCAGCCGGGTCGACGAGCCGGATGTCCGCGCCCAGCGCGATCTGCAGACCAGCCCCGAAGCATGGCCCGTGAATCGCCGCGACAACCGGTACCTCGAGTTCGGTCCAGACCCAGGCAGCCTGCTGGCCACGATGTGTAATGCGTCCGTCGGTCTTCAGCACCTCAGCGAGAGGACCGTCCTTCAGCGGCGTTCCCACCGCTTCCCTGAAAGCCGTGAAATCAATTCCTGCGCAGAACCCTCGCCCTTCCCCGGAAAGCACCACTGCGCGTAGCGAGGCCTCGCGTTTGAGGCGTTCGCCGGCCTCGGCTATTTCCACGAACATTTCAGGGTCGAGAGCATTGATCTTGTCCGGCCTGTGGAGGCGGACATCCGCGACTCCGTCGCGGATGTCGACGAGGACACGTGGCGCCATGGGTTGGATATCCTCCGGATGGTCAGGTCAGACCGCGTACCGTGAAATAAATTCTGCACTGCTGATCCTACGAACCATCGAGCGTCCCTTCTGGTGAGTTTCGAGCCTTCCATGTCTCCCGGAGAACGGGCCCCCCATGGTGATCCAAATGTTTTCCGAGATCCTCGCGCCGCGATATCTCGGCCTATTCCACGGAGCACCGCTCTCGGATCATCTCCGTCCAGTCCCGTATCCTGTCCCACAGAAGGTGCCGGTTGGGTGCGATATTGCTGTTGTGATAGGCGTCCTGAAGGACGAAGACGGTGACGTCGCGGCTGCCAGGGAAGTGCCCTGGGATTTCGTGCGGCGGCCCGACGATGTCGTGGTCGCCTACTCCGGCGAGCACCGGCACGTCGATCGAGGCCAGTTCGTCGGCATGGCTGCCAGGCAGCATGGAGGTCAGGCCACACAGGGCGAGTAACGGCCCGGCAGCGGCGCCCAGCGCCCCCAGGGCGCCCGGGCTGGCATGCGGGCCGACCAGCATCTCGGAGTGCGCCGGCCCACCCGACACCAACGGCCGACCGAACCGGGACCGAGCGAGCTGGACGATCGCATCACGCGCCCCAGCCGGATCGTGGGCCACCGCGAGCTCCTCCCGGCGGAGAACCTCGGGCAGCCCGCGGCCTGAGTAGCCGACCAGTACCAGGCCCTGGTAGGGGCGATGACGCGCCTGTTGGTACGCGACGAGCATTGCGCCCATCGAGTGCCCGAGGCCGATGACGACCGGATTGGCGAGTCCGAGCCCGGCGATCACGCGCTCGACGGCGAGGACCTCGACATCGGCGACGAGCTCGGGGCGCAGCGTCCACGGATCATCGGGTACGTCGCTGTCGCCGACCCCGGGATGGTCGACCAGCACGACGATCACGCCGGCGCCGGCCAGGTGCGCCGCCATGTCGTAGCCATCCATCTCGAAGTAGGCCGTCGACATGCCTCCCCCGGGGAAGCAGCACAGCACCACGGGCCTCGATGCGGCCTGTAGGTCCGGGTCAGCGACCACGCGGACCGCCAGTCGGGTCACCCCTGGCGGCGCCAGGTCACCGACCGCAATCCGTACCGACCTGCGCTTCATCATCCGGTTCGGGCCCTTCGGAATCGACCTTGGTCTCGGACACCAGAGGTCCCTGACCGACGTCTGGCGCACCGGTCCAGCGCGACGAACAGGACCGGTCCCAGGCAGACAGGCCGGGCCTGCCGGCCGCTCTCAGCGGAGGCCGGGCAGAACCTCGTGTTCGATGAGACGCAGACTGGGCCAGGCAAGCTCTGGCGGAATGCCACCCGTCATCGGGTGCGCCTGGCCGATGGCGACGGGCTGCGTCCGCAGTTCGTCCACGTACTGCTCGGGTGTGACCACTCGGTAACGATCTCCTGCGGCCAGGTCCTCGCCGGACTCGGCCGGCTCGCAGGCGCCCGTCTCGTTTTCCTGCCCGGCGGCCGCGTTCCATCGGCTGTAGGTCGCGGCGTCATGCAGGGCAAACGGAGCGATCTGCGGCCAGACAGCCTGGACGGCCTCCTGGCCTGACGCGAGATGGGTGAATCGAGTATCGCCGCCGAAATACAGGGCCATGTCAGGGTGCACCAGCAGCGCGCAGGTGCCCGCGCGATCTCCTTGCGGATGCCGTCTGCACGGACACCTCCTTGTCATCTGGAACCGCATAGGCCGGCGCACATCATAGCATTGACTATGTAGTCAACTCAACAGTCGGACACGGCCCCACGACCAGGGCCACCCAGGCGACCGACGGAGCGAGACCATCGAGCGGCCGATCTCCGCCGGCGTCGACGATGTCGACGCCGCTCGACACCCGACCGAGCCACTCACCGCCCGACACCTCCCGGCCACCCTGGGTTCATAGTAATTGCAATGTTTACTTACTATGTGGCACCTGTTACGGTGCGGACGTCGACGGCGGCTCAACCTGTCCTGGGGGAGGCGATGAAACACGACGGCCCGATAGCCGGCGAACCAGCGGTGATCGTGTCGGCGGACTGACCTTGAACCACCGACCGACCGAGTATCTGGCGCAGAGCATCTGGTAAGGCGGAGCTTCATGAGCGCCACGAGGCAGGGCGCGTCCGCTCCTGCCGAGATCTTCGCCGCCGTGTAGAGGTCGAGTCAGCTATTCCGGCGCCGCGCAGCCCAGCGGCCGCGAACTCCGCCGAGAGAGCCTTCCTCCCGATTCCAGCACGACCAGCAGGTGAGCTTCTCGATGCCGTCGTCGAACGGGCTCGGGGTGTTATCGGCGCGATGAGTCGACGCCACTTGAAAATCGGTCCTTCCCACCGGGAGAAGCAGCCGCCTTTGAGGTCGATCCCACTTCCGGCGCGCACGAGTTCGATACCGCGCACGACGAGTGGTGAAGCCCACGGGCCGGCCGGACGAGCCGATACCTCACAGGTCGAAACCAATCGACCGGTGGAGGTTCGGCAAACTAAGGAGACAGGTATGCGGCGACCTACCCGGGTTGCTCTGGTCCTATCCGCGGCCTGCGCGCTGGGCCTCGCCGGCTGCGGCGGAGGCGACAGCGCCGGTCCGGTCACTGTCGACCAGTCACTCACCAAACTGGGGCCGGACCACGGCTGGAACCAGACCAACGTCACCGTCGACGCGGCCTCGCTCAAGTGCAACACGAAGGCCACCAACCCGAATCGCGGCATCACCGCGACCTCGATCAAGATCGGCGGCCTGGTCTCCGCCACCAGCCCGACCGGTTCCTCGCATGCCGACACCATCGACGGCGCCAAGGCCCGCTTCGCCAGGGCCAACGCGGACGGCGGCGTCAACGGACGGCAGATCGACCTCCTGGAGGCACGCGACGACGGGAGCGAAGCCGCCCGAAACGCCAGCCAGGCCCGCGCCATCGTCGAGAAGGACCAGCCCTTCGCCTCGATCGTCGGCACCACCAACGGCAACTACGTCGACTCCTTCTGCTCGGACGTCATGCCGTTCTTCGGCTGGGGCAACAACACCGGCTTCTGCGGCAACGCCATCGGCTTCGGGATCACCGGCTGCCAGACCCCGCCGGCCGGCAGCCAGCGGTCCGTCGACACCGGCGGTGGCCTGCTCGTCGCCAACGAGCTCCCCGCGGGTGCCTCCAGGACCCTCGCGTTGGTCGGCCTCGACAACGACGCCGCCCGGCAGGGCCTCGTGACCGTGCGCCAGGGCTTCGAGGTCGCCGGTTTCAAGACCGTGTACCAGGAGTCGTCCATCCCGGTTTCCGGGCTGGCTGATCCGACGTCCATCGTCAGCAGCATCATGCAGGCCGACGGGGGCCAGGCCCCAGGCGTCGTCTTCTTCATCTCGCAGTTCGCCGACGCGACCAAGCTTTCCGGCGCTCTCAAGGCCGCCGGGTTTGAAGGGTTGATCGTCTCACCGATCTACGACCCACGCGTCACCGGCATCAAGGACCTCGACAACACCTACGCGCTCATGCAGTGGCAGGGTGGGTTCGACGCCGACGTCCCGGCCGTCGCCCAGATGACGGCCGACTTCGAGAAGTACTCCGCCGGCGTCGCCCTCAGCCTCACCGCGATGTCCGGATACTGGGCAGCCGACATGCTGGTCACAGCCCTGCAGAAGGCCGGCAAGGACGTGACCGTCGACTCCTTCCTCAAGCTGCTCAACACCGGCTACACCAACTACGTCCCGGGAGCCCTGCCCGAGACACGGTGGCCACTCAACCACGTCGCCCAGGCACCCTGCGAAACAGTCGCGCACCTCTCCAACGGCAAATGGAGCGCGGACCCGCTGCAGTGCGGCGCCGTCACCAAGGTCTCCTGAACCCCGCCCATGGCTGCCCGTCCGGACGCACCCACCGGGCAGCCATGGGCATTCACGGTCCTGGAGTCAGGGGCGCTACGCATGGCGCATGAGCGTGGACTGGCCGGCGGTGGCGAGCAGCCGGCCATCCTCGCCGAACATCCGGGCGTACAGCTGCGCGACACCGCGAACCAGCGCCTCCACCCTTACGTCGAGCAGGATCCACGGACTCGAGCTGTCGTCGCCCGCTCCGGGGTCGGGTGAGATGTGCGCCAGGCGGATGCTGTTGTCCAGGCTCACCCCGTACGTGGGCACGCCGCGGGCATGGCCGATCGCGACCGGGGCGAAGTCCGCCAGTACCGCCAGCACGACGGCGGACAGCGGTAGCGGCACACGGGAGCGCAGCCACAGCATGGTGCGGGCGTTCCCGGGGGTTCCTGCCAGTTCCGGGGTGGTGGGCGTCGCCCAGCGCTGCTCGACCCGTTCCAGTAGACCTGCTGCGGACCCCGGCAGCTCAGGCCGCACCGTGTACTCGGGGCATTGCGCGGGCGTCCGCACTCCCACCGGTGCCGTCGCCAGTTGCAGATCGCGGCCGAAGTCGTCGGCGAGGTCTGCCGTGGGCCCGTTTCCGGCGCGGCCTCCGAAGGTCCCTGTGACGAGCAGGGTCTGGCGGCCCTCCACGGTTCCCCGCACGGCGGCCTGGGTCAGCCCGCGGCCACGCCGGCCGGCGTGGAGGCTCAGTTCCAGTCGTTCGCCGCACCGGATCGGACTGATGTACTGCACGGACGCCCACAGCGCGCGGCGCCCGAGTACCTCCTCGCAGAGACCGATGGCGGCGGCCAGCCCCACGCCGCCCCACAGCGCCCCGATCGAGTTGAGCAGCTGCGGCACGACCAGCACCTCGCCGCGCCCCAGCGCAGGATCGACCCGCAGCCCCAGCAGCTTTTCGGCGGCCAGGTCCCGCGGCACCCCAAAAACCGGGCGGACGCCATCCTCATGGCCTGTAGCCGCCTCCAGCTGGCTCATCCCAGCCATACCCCCACGTCGCTGAATCGCCACAATCGGTGTCCGCGTGAGACGCGGGCCATCGCTCGGTCATCGGTCAGCGAAAGCCGGCGACGCGTTGCTCCGTGTCGGAGATGTCGTACCGAGCGGCCGCCTCGTACTCGAGGCCGGCGGTAGTACGGGCGTCGTCCGCCTGCCGGTAGAGATCCTTGTACGCGGTGAGTGCACCCGCGCTGTTGGCCGCTATCTGGCGAGCGACGCCGGCGACGGTCTCGTCGAGGTCGTGCCGGGGGCAGGACAGCGTGGCCAGCCCCCAGGTCGCGGCGTCGACACCAGAGAAGGTCGTCGCGGTGTACGAGAGCAGACGGGCCCGGGCGAGGCCGACAGCACCGGGGAGGCGCTGGCTCATCCCCCAGCTCGGCCTGAGCCCCCATTTGGCGTGGGTGTCACCGAAAACCGCTTCGTCGGCGCAGATGATGACATCGCAGGCGAGCGCGATTTCCAACGCGCCGGTGAAGCAGTACCCGTTGACCTTCGCGATCACCACCGCGTCGAGGTGTCGAATCCTGTGGATGACACGCCGTGCCGGTCCGTCGAGCAACTCGCCGACCGCACCTCCGGTCAACGGCGCACCGCGCAGGGACTTCAGATCCACACCGGCGCTGAATGCCCTGCCCGCGCCGGTAAGGATGATCACAGGCACGTCATCCGCGGCCGCGGCCAGCTCGAACGCCTCTTCCAACTCGGCCAGCATCGTCGGGGTGATCGCGTTCATCGCCTGGGGCCGGTTAAGGGTGATGGTCGCGATCGGCGCGTCGAGCTGCAGCGTCAGCTCGGAGAACTCGGGGACCGTGGAGAGCCCTGACCTCGCCGCCCGCTCGTGCTCGGCACCGGATGCCGGGGCACTCATCTCGCTGGCTCCGGTGTGACCCTGCCGGCGACCGCGGCCTTGTCGGTCGCCTGCTGGGCGATTTCGCGCCCGATGATCTCCTTCATGATTTCGTTGGTGCCGCCGAAGATCGGCTGAATGCGTGCGTCGGCATAGGCGCGGGTGATCGGGTACTCCCACATGAAGCCGTATCCACCATGCAGCTGCACACAGTGGTCGACAACTCGGTTCTGCAGGTCGGACACCCACCATTTGGCTTTGGCCGCGTCGACCGCCGACAGCGAGCCGTCATTGAGGGCGAGTATGGCGCGATCCACATACACCTGTGCGATGTCCAGCTCGGTGGAGAGCTCGGCCAACCGGAACCGGGTGTTCTGGAAGTCGCCGATCGGTTTGCCGAAGGCCCGGCGCCCGAAGCAGTACTCGACGGTCCAGTCGTACGCGGCGCGGGCGAAGGCATAGGACGTGGCGGCGATCGACAGCCGCTCCAGCGGGAGCCGTTCCATCAGGTGGATCAGCCCCCGGCCTTCGGTGCCGAGCAGGGCGGTCGACGGAAGCAGGATGTCATCGAAGAACAGCTCGGCGGTGTCGTTGCCGCGTAGGCCGAGCTTCTCGAGCTTGCGACCGTGYCGGAAGCCGGGTGCGGCGCTCTCCACCAGGAAGAGGCTGTACCCGCGGGATCCGGCGTCGGGGTCGGTGCGGGCGAACACGATGACGATGTCGGCCAGGAAACCATTGGTGATGAAGGTCTTGCTTCCGGAGAGTCGCCATCCGTCGCCGTCGCGGACCGCGCTGGTGCGGACGCCCCGCAGGTCGCTGCCCGCGCCCGGCTCGGTCATCGCCAGCGCGCCGATCGCCTCGCCCGCGCACAGCCGCGGCAGCCAGCTCGCCTGCTGTTCGGGCGTGCCCAGGTCCCGAAGGTAGGGGACGACCAGGTCGTCCTGCGCGGACGTACCTGCGTTGAAGGACGATGCGCCGACCCGTGCCAGCTCCTCGATGAGGACCATCCGATACCGGTAGTCCTCCTCGCCGGCGCCGCCGTACTCGGCGGGCGCGGCGATTCCCAGCAGCCCCTGGGCTCCGGCTGCGAGCCACGCCGACCGGTCCACCAGTCCTTTCTCCGACCAGGCGTCCTGATGCGGAATCACCTCGCGCTCGACAAAGGTGCGCGCGGTCTCCCGCAGGGCCTCGTGGTCGGGCTCGTAGAGTTCTCGCCGCACGTCGCGCGCTCCTCACTTCGCAATGATGCCGAAACCGGGGACCTGACCTCACCGGACCCGGGCACCCCGTGGCCGCGCCACAGGGTGCCATTCAGGTGTTCCGGCGCATGATCAGAGGTGGAAGACCCGCTTCGCGTTGCCGTAGACGAGCTTGTACGCCTCGTCCGCGGGGACGTCGCTCATCAGATCCGCGACGACCTTGCGCGAGTTCGGCCAGGTGCAGGCCGGGTGCGGGAAGTCGGTCGACCACATGATGTTGTCGATGCCGATGTCGTGGCGCATGTTCACGCCGCGCTGCTCGTCCATGAAGGTCAGGAAGACGTTGCGGCGGAAGTACTCGCTCGGCTTCTCCTTCAGCGCCGGGAACTCGTAGCCGTGCTTCGTCATGTAGTCGAGCGTGTCCAGGTAGAAGGGCACCCAGCTCAGGCCCGGCTCGACGAACACGAACTTCAGCCGCGGAAAACGCTCGAACAGGCCGGACAGCAGCAGCATGCCGAGCGCGTCCGACATCCGCAGCGCCGGCTGCGAGGTGAACACGCCCATCTGCGGGGTTGGGTCGCGTGCCGCGATCTCCCAGTACTCGTCCTCGACGCCGAGATGCACGCAGACCGGCATGTCCAGCTCCTGCAGCCGGGCCCACAGCGGGTCGTAACGCGGGTCGTGGTACTCCGGCAGGCCGACCGAGCCCGGCTTGGTCGGCAGGTGGACGGTACGCGCCTGGTGCTCGGTCACGAGGCGCTCAAGCTCGGCCACCGCGACGTCGATGTCGCGCAGCGGGAGCTGGTAGGCGACGAGGAGCCGGCTCGGGTCGGCGCTGGCGAAGGCCGCGCCCAGATCGGCGAAGGCCCGCGCGGCTTCCTTCCAGCCGTCCAGCATCTTGCCGAAGATCCGGAACGCGGACAGGTCGCTGAAGAGGATCTCGACGTCGACGCCGTCCTCGTCCATCGCGGCGAGCCGGGCGGCCGGGTCGGAGTAGCCGGGATGACGGGCCGCCTCGTGCAGGTAGGAGCCGAGGCCGAGCGGCGGGGTACCGCGACGCTGCATGGCGGCCATCTTGGGCGCTTCCACCAGGCGGTCGGCGGCGGCGATCTCATCGCGGAAACGGGCCGGAGCCGCTTCCTTGAGCTGGTCGACCGTGACGCGGAAATGGGAGTCGACGGAAATCAACCGATCAGTTCCAGACACAGCACACCTCCTGTTGTGGGCTGTCGGGGTCGAATGGGGATTCAGGCAACCGGGGCGTCAAGCGCGGCGCGGGCGTCGAGCAGCGCGGCAATCGAGGCCTCGTCGTAGCCGAGTTCGGTGAGGATCGGTCGGGTGTGCTCGCCGGCGAGGCACGGCGGTCCGGACACCCGGCCAGGATGCGTGACGAGGTCGACGAGGACACCGGGCTGCTCGATCCGGCCGACTCCGGGCCGCTGCGCGGTGGCGATCCAGCCGCGAGCGCGGATGTCGGGGTCGTCGAACAGCTCGCGGGAAAAGGTGGTGGAGGACAGTTCACAGGGCAGGTTCCGCTTCTCGAACGCGGCCACGACGTCCTCAGCGGAGCGCCGGGCGAACAGCGGTTCGAGCACGGCACGCAGCTCGGCGTCATGTGCCCGCCGAAGAGTCGGATCGGCGAACCGCGAATCACCGCGCAGCTCGGCCGGCGCCTCCAGAGCATCACACAGGTCCGGCCAGGAGCCGTCGTCGACCACCGCGATCGTCAGCCAGGCGTCGTCTGCGAGCCGGTACAGCCCGTGCAGTGCGGACAGGCCCCGCTGACGCGCATCGATCTGTGGCCGGTCGACCGGCGTCCCGTCCGCCCGGCTGTAGGCGTACGAGGTGGCCAGCAGGGCCGCGTTGATGATGGCGGTGCCGACCCGCTGCCCCTGGCCGGTGCGCTCTCGGTGGTAGAGCGCCTGGAGGACGGCGGTCGCCCACAGATAGCCGTTACCGGTGTCCCCCATGTTGACCCGGCTCCAGAGTGGAGGGCCACCGAACCGGCAGCCGCCGTCCTCGTACTCGGTGCCGGCGAGCGCGTTCGCGGTCTGGTCCGTGCCGGGCTGCGACGAGCGCGGTCCGTCCTCGAAGCCACGGGTGTGGCAGTAGACAAGCCGGGGATACCGTTCCCGCAGCTGCTCGTAGCCGATACCGAGACGCTCGGCCGCGCCCGGGCGCATGTTGTGCGCGAGGACATCCGCAGTGGCGAGCAGGCGTTCGAGCACCTCCCTGGCCGCCGGGTCCTTGAGGTTCAGCGCGATGCTGCGCTTGCCCCAGTTCGTGCCCAGGCCGAGGTGGGTCCCGGTCCAGTAGCCGTCGTGCAGCGCGTGAACCTTGATCACGTCGGCGCCCAGATCGGCCAGGACCCGCCCGCCCCAGGGCCCGGCGACACCGATCCCGAGGTCGAGCACGCGGATGCCGTCCAGCGGGCCGCCGGCCAGGCGACGCGGCGCATCCACCGCGGCGGTCGGGCGAGTGGGCGCCTGCTCACCGGCGCTACGGTCCGCGGCGGCCTCGCCCTCGCCCGCGAGTGCGGCCAGCACCTCGCTGGTGTGCTCGCCGCGCCGGGGCGCCGGGCCGGTCACCGCGCCCGGGGTGGCCGCGAACTCGAGCAGGACCCCGGCGTGCCGAATCGGCCCGGCGTCGGGGTCGGCGACCTCGACGACACAGCCGTGGTCCAGCAGCGCCTGGTCGGCGAACGCCTCCTCCGGCGAGCGCACCTGGGCGATCCCCAGCTTGCGTGCCGCCCCGAAGGCAACCCACTGATCGCTGGGGAATCTTCGGAAGGCCGCGGCAAGCTGCTCCTGGTACATGTACAGAATCGGCAGCTCCTCGGCGTCCATCCCGATCCGCACGCCGGCCCGCATGTCGTCCGCCGGGCCGTCGATGACCAGCTCGTCGCCTTCGGCGGCGTCCAGTACCGGCGTCGGCCGGATCGTCCAGAAGTGCACCCAGCGGCCGTCCGCGCATTCGAACAGGCCCTCCGGTGCTCGCCGGTCGGTCACCCACATCCAGTAGCCGGCCGCGGTGACGTCGTCGACACGCTGCCAGTTGGGGCCGGCGGCGGCCATCGCTCCCTGCAGCAGTGACGTACGCACATGCTCGCCGAGGCCGGTGACCTCCCGGGCGCGCAGGGCCGCGCTGACGCCCGCGGTCGCGAGGTAGGCCGCTCCGACGCTCGGCCACATGGACCGCAGGAACACCGGACCGTCCTGATCGAACCGGCTTGCCGGCAGATCCGGCACCTCCAGATCGGCGAGCGGGCTCTCGGCACCGCTGATCCGATTGAGCGCCGTGCCGACGATTCCGCGTGACTCCCATTGCAGCCCGGTACGAGCCGCGACAAGTGCGTCAACCGCGGCGCGATGAGCGTCGGGGCCGTCAGCCCCGTAGCCGGTGATCGAGCAGTACACCAGCCCTGGATTGCCGGCGCGCAGCTGCGGCTCGTCGATACCCAGCCGGGTGGTCTCGCCCGGTTCGAACGACTCGACCAGCACGTCCGCCTGCGCGGCCAGTCGCAGGAAGGCCGCTCGCTGGCTGGCGTCGTCCAGGTCGAGAACTGCGCTGCGCTTGCCGCGGTGCCAGACCGTGTGCGCGACGTCGTCGCGCCCGGGATCGCCGTGCGGGGATTCGATCCGCAGGACATCCGCGCCGGAGTCGGCCAGCAGCATCGTGGTCATCGATCCGGCGGCGCCCCGGGACACGTCGAGCACGGTCAGRCCGGCGAGCGGGCCGCGGCGCGGCAGAGTCGAGTCGACCATCAGGTCCTCCCGAGTCGGTTGGGGCTTGAGGGCTGGTCCGCGCGACGCGGTCGGCGCGGTTGTCTGCGTGGGGCCTGGTCGGGCTTCGCACCGCGGCCTCGCGACCTGGCTGGGATCAGCGAGCGGACGGGACGTCAGCGCTGTTTGCGACCCGCCGCGACCGAGAATAGCATCCACTATGTGGTAGGGACCATATCCGCCCGGGACGCCCTCGCACTCCCAGCGCCGGCGGTCACCGAGGACAATGAGTTCGCCTGCACCGACATGCCACCACCCCACCCCCGTGGAGGGAGACACCCGATGACCAGCGACAGGCCGGGCGGACACACCGCCGTCGTCGGCATCGGGCCGTCCGCAGCCGGTCGTCTCGCCCTCGTCAACGGCAGCCGCACCGGCCCTGTACCGGTCGGAGCCTGACGTCTGACCAGGCCGGCGCATCCAGTCGGTTCCCCAGTCCATGGGAGGATCTGGGCCAGGTATGTGGATTGGGAGGAACACTGTGGCAGAGACGGCCGACAACGTGACCGGGTACGCCCCGCGCAACCGGTCTCGATCGCGTCGGCCGCCCAAGGACCCGGCCGGGAACACCCAGATCGTCGACGCAGCCGTCGCCTGCATCCTCGAGCTCGGCTTCTACCGGGCGAGCACCAACGAGATCGCCAGGCGAGCAGGTGTCAGCTGGGGCTCGATTCAGTACCACTTCGGTAGTCGCGAGTCGTTGATGCTCGCCGCAATCGAAGAAATCAACCGGCGTTTCATTGCTTCGATAGCAAAGTGCCACGTCGAGGGTGCCACGCTCGCAAAGCGGATCGAGTCGCTCTACGACCTGCTGGACCAGCACTACGGTGATCCGTCATATCTCGCAAGCATGCAGATCATGCTGAACTTCCAGCACGACCCGGACACCTCCCAGGCGGCCAAGGATGCCCTCTCGGAACAGCACGAGCGGGTCGCCGTCGAGGTCCGGCGGCTGCTCGCCGAGGCGCTCGGCCCGGAATCCGACGAGACCCGCCGCACCACGGTCTTCCATGCGATCCGCGGTTACGCCATCAGCACCCAGCTGGTCGACTCGATCGCCCCGGACCTTCCCCGGCTGCACAAGCATGACGCTCGAAGGATCTTCCTCGCGGGACTCGTCGCCACCCAGGAACAGGCGGACTGATCCTGGAATCCCCGCGGCCGGCGGGTCAGCGCGGCGCCGGCCCCGCGGCCGGTGGCCCGCCGGGCAGCCGGACTCCGGCTCGGCGGCCACCCGCTCACCGTGAGGTACCCGGCTGCCGGTAGGTCGGCAGGGGCAGGTGCGCGAACAGGTCGGGGGTGTCGGTCGACACACGCTGGGGGAACGTCGCCTCGCGTTTGTCGAGGAAAGCGCTGATGCCTTCACGCGCGTCGGAGCTCACCCCTCGAAGGTTGATGGCGAGTGTCTCCAGCTCGTGCGCGCGCATCGGGTGGGACTCGCCGAGCATGCGCCACAGCAGCTGGCGCGTCAGTGTCACCGACACCGGAGCGGACTCCCTCGTCAGTGAGTCCGCCAGTACGCGCGCGGCCGGGAGGAGATCAGCGGGCTGGTGGATGCTGTGGAGGAGCCCTGAGGCCCGCGCTTCCTCGGAGTCGAAGATTCTTCCGCTGTACATCCAGTCGAGTGCGGTCTGCATCCCCACCAGTCGGGGAAGGAACCAGCTCGAACATGATTCAGGAACGAGGCCACGGCGGGCGAAGACGAAACCGATTTTCGCCGCGGGCACCGCGAGACGGAAGTCGGCGGCCAACGTCATCGTGATACCCACGCCCACGGCGGGCCCGTTGATCGCCGCGATGATCGGTTTTCGTGACTCGTACATGCGCAGCGCCACCCGACCGCCGCCGTCGCGGCGCATCGCGTCGTCATGAGATCGCGCGCCGTCAGGCGCTGATCCGCTCGACGTCCACACGTCAAAGGCGCCGCCGCCGTCGCCGAGGTCCATCCCGGCGCAGAACGCCCGTCCGGCGCCGGTGAGGATGACCGCACGGACGGAGTCGTCGGCGTCCGTCCGGTCGTACGCGGCGACGAGCTCCCCCTCCATCGTGTCCGTGAAGGAGTTGAGAGCCTCCGGCCGGTTCAGGGTGATTGTGGCGATTCCATCCACCGTGTCGAGTCGAATGTGCTCGAAGAATGTCACGCCGATTCCTCCTGGGATCACAGTGCACGCCGGGCTGAGAAGGTCGAGAAGACTGGCGGCGACCCGTCGTTCTTCGGGGAACGGCCGGAGCATGCCGGTCGGCGGGCCGGCCTACCGGCGGCGGAAGTCGGCCAGGTTCATGGCCCGCGCAGCCGGCCGCCGACGGTTCCCGCGCCGCTTGTCATGCCTGAGCCCCGGTCACCGGGCAGGTCTGAGAACCGCCTGTCGGCCTGCCTCGGTCCTGGCGATCGCGTTCAGGTGCACCTCGTCCGGCCCGTCGAAGATGCGCATCGCGCGATGCCACCCGTACATGGCGGCAAGTGGCACGTCGTCGCTGACGCCGGCGCCGCCGTGAACCTGGATCGCGTGGTCGATGACCTGCAGGGCAACCCGCGGCACACTCACCTTGGCCATCGACACCAGGGGCGCGGCGGCCTTGTTACCCTCGGTATCGATCACCTTCGCCGCGTGCTGGCACAGCAGGCGAGCCTGGTCGATGGCGATCCGGGATTCGGCGATGTCGCGCCGCACCATCCCCTGATCGAGCAGCGGTCCCCCGAACGCGATCCGTGACCTGGCCCGCGCCACCATCAGCGAAAGGGCGCGTTCCGCCGCGCCAAGCGCGCGCATGCAGTGGTGGATGCGTCCAGGGCCGAGTCGGGCCTGGGCCAGCGCGAAACCGCTTCCTTCGTCACCGAGCAGGTTGTCCGCCGGGACACGGACGTGGTCGAGACGGACCTCGCAGTGCCCGTGCTGGTCGTGACGGCCGAACACGGGCACGTCCCGCACGATCTTCACCCCGGGGGTGTCGACAGGCACCAGGACGATGGACTGCTGCCGATGACGCGGGGCGGCCGGGTCCGTCTTCCCCATCACCACAAGCAGTCTGCAGCGTGGGTCGGCAGCTCCGCTGGTCCACCATTTGTGCCCGTTGATCACATAGTCGTCACCGTCACGCGTAATGCGGGTTTCGATATTGGTGGCATCACTGCTTGCCACCGCGACCTCCGTCATCGCGAACGCCGACCGGATCGTTCCGTCCAGCAGTGGCTTCAGCCACCGCATCTTCTGTTCGGCCGTACCAAAGAGGTGCAGAAGCTCCATATTGCCGGTGTCAGGGGCCTGCCCGTTGACAGCCTCGGGTGCCAGATCGAGACTCCAGCCGGTTATCTCGGCGAGCCCGGCGTAGTCAAGCTGCGAGATTCCGGACTCGGCGGGAAGGAACAGGTTCCACAGCCCACGCCGACGCGCCTCGGACTTGAGAACCTCCACCACCGGCGGGACGGTGTGGTCAGCGGGCCCCAGGCGGGCACGATATTCATGATATGGGGCTTCGGCCGGGAAGACCTGTTCGTTCATGAACTCGACCAGGCTCGCCCGTAGCGCGCGGGCCCGGTCCGACGGCGTCAGGTCGAGACCGCACACCTCGTACGGATCGTCGGTGGAGATATAGGCCATGGTCGGCTCCTCGGCGAGGATCCCCACTCGCATGTGCTCGGGCTCAGCTTCGCGAAAACGCTTCACTGGTCCCATCAAAAGGCTGATCCGAAGCCGGGATCCGATCGGGCCGGGTACCACTGGCACCCGGCCCGACGGAGTTGCCGGCTACTTCCCGGTGAGGAACACGGAACCACACCTGAGCGGGCCCGTGATGCGCCAGGCACCGTCCTTGATCTGTGCCACTGAACTACACGGAGTGGAGATGAAGTGGTTGAGCGGCCACCGGCTCTCGGGAAGCGAACCGGGAAGCTGGTATGAGTAGTTGTTGTTCAGGACAGCCAGCAGCTTGTCCACCGTCAGGTCGGGTCCGGCCTTCTCCGCGGCGGTGAGGAACATGTCGGCGGCGAAGTAGCCGGCCATCGTCGGGAGGCTCGCCACCTGGCCGGGCGCGTACTTGGCGAGATCCGCGAGCAGCTGCTTGTTGGTCGGGTTCGCGTCGTCGGATGCGGGCAGCCACTGCAGGCTGCCGTAGTTGCCGTCGAAATCCTTCACCCCGACCAGCCGGGGGTCGTAGGTCGGGCTGACCTGCTTTCCCTCGTACCCGGCCGCCTTCAACGCGGTGGAAAGCTTCAGCACCGACTGGAAGTCAGACGAGTGATACACCACGTCGGGCGCCTGACCGTCGTTCGAGGTCATGACCGCCTGGACGACCGCCGTCGTGTCGGTCAGCCCGGCGACCGGGATCGGGTTCTCCGCGTAGACCACGTCCAGGCCGGCCGCCTTCAGATTCCGGGCGATCGCCTTGACACCGGCGCGAGCAGAATCGTTGTCCACACCGACGAYAGCCACGGTGTGGTTCGTCGGAGCACCCTCGAACAGCGAGTTGATCGTGTAGGCCAGGCTGTTGGTTGCCACCTTCTCGTTGGCGAACTGGCACCCGGTTATACCGAAACCAATCGCCGTGGAGCAGTAGCCCTGATTGAATCCCCACCCGAAGAACGGAACAACATTCTCGCAGAACGTGTCCAGGTAGCCGGTGTTACTCGTCATCAGCGGAACCGCGGCGAAGATCTTTTCCTGCTCGATGAGCCGACGCGCCTGCTGCGCATTACGAGCGATGTCCTGGCCGTCGTCCGACACACCGATGAAATTGATCTTGCGGCCGTTTACTCCACCTTCGGCGTTCGCCCGCTCGAAACGGGCCTTCGCACCGACCTCGGTACCGGCCATCGAGCTGCCGTTGGCGCTGGTCAGATAGGCGAGGCCACCGATGGTGATGCTGTCCGCCGTGATTCCCCGAGTCGGGTCGGCGGCCTTGGAGCCGCATTTCAGACTGGCAGTGTCGGGCTTGTACCCACCGTCACTCCAGCCGCCGGGCGGGCCAGCCGTGGGGCCGGCCTTGGCCAGCTCGGTACCACCTGGCGCCGCCCCGCCGTCGGAGGAACTACACGCGGCAAGTGCCGTCGCCAGGACGACCATGGCGACGCCCAGCACGCGACGCCGGGAGCGCTGCCCCCGGCTCAGCATAAGTTCAGCCCCCCGCCCTCGGGCAACGCACGGCCGGAGGCCTGCCCCGCCGACGCGGTCGGCGGCCCCTCCTTGTCCGGCCAGGGATTCCGTGACAGATCAGACATGATCCACTCCTGCCGTGTCGTGACGGGCTGGATGCCCGTACCCAGGTGGGGATGAACGGCCCGCGGCCGCCACACGCTGGCCACGCAGGGCCACATGAATGCGAGCCCACGCCTAGCTATCTGTGAGTCGGGACACAGTAGCATCTACTATGTTTCTATCACTACCCTGCGACGGGACGCACCATCTGGCGCAGGTCAACCCAGATCACCACCCACAGAAACCACCGGTCATCCGCAGAACCGCTGTCCGGCAGGGACGAAGGCAGCCTCGGAGATCCCTTCACAGACCACCGAAAGTCCGACCCGGAACGAGGTACGTGACCAACGTGCGCGACCACCGCGGGACGGTGATGCTGGAGCAGTGACTCCGTACAGGCGGGCGTCGATCCCGGGCTGCGACACCGAGCAGCGCGAGGACCGAAGCATCCCGGCCACCGGCCGGCGCGGCCCCCCTGGCACACGGCAGCCACCGACTCCATCGGACATCTCGGCGGCAGGACCCGTCAGCGAACGGACGTTCCGCCGGGTCGCCAAAGGGGTCGCCCTGCTTCTCGTAGTGCTGATCGCTCCGCTTCTCATGCTGTCAGGACGGGCGCTGGTGATCGCGGAGGGCATCGCTCTCGTCGCCAGCAGCACCATCGCCACTGCCATGGGCACCGTTTCAGTGGTACGTACACGCGGTATCCAGCGCCGATGGCGCCTCCTGCTGACCGTCTGCCTTCTCAGCCTCCTCGTCGCCTCGGTCCACTGGTGCCTTCTCTTCGCACAGGGAGAGAGGGTGGAGCTCAGGCCCTCGGGGTCCGACACGGCCTACCTGCTCGCACCGGTGCTTTCCCTGCTGGCGTTGATGATCCTGCCGAAAGGCCCACCTGCCACCGTCCCGGGAAAGCGCGCACCTCCCGACATGGACGGCACCACCCAGTCCTCACCCATCGTCGTCGTGCTCGACAGCCTGGTGTTCGTCGTGTCGATGTTCCTGATCGCCTGGATGGCACTGCTGAGGCGGATCGCTGATTCCGGAATCAGCGGACTGCCTCTCGCGATCGCGCTTGGATTTCCGCTTTGCGGGACGTTGGTGGTGGTCACCATCCCGCTGATAATGGTCTTCCGGCGGCCACAGAACGGGCGGGCCGTAGCCGTGCTCACCGCCRGCCTGCTCGTGTTGGCCGGTTCCGCATCGGTGATCGTGCACCTGACCGTGTCGGGCGCGCTCAGCGCCGACCGCCTCGCCCTCTACTGGCTTGGCATGGTCGCCGCACCGCCGCTGATCGCGGCCGCCATGCTGGTTCCACAGCAGCGCGTCAAACATCGGCGCGAACGTCCTGGGGCGGACGACCTCGCGGTCTGGCTGCATGCCTACCTGCCCTATCTGCCATCGCTGATCGCCGCCGTGCTTGTGGTCGTGCCCGCCGCGCGCCGTGACGATCTTGACGGCACCACGGTCCTCCTTGCGATCACGCTGGCCGCTCTGGTCGTGATTCGCCAGATGATCACCGTCGGTCAGAACGCGCGACTACTGGTGAAGGTCCGCGCGGCGCACCGGCGGCTGCACTACCAGGCTCTTCATGATCCTCTAACAGGTCTGGCGAACCGCGCGCTGTTCACCACCGAACTGACCGAAGCGGTCGAGGAACACCACTCCCATCAGCTGTCCGTGGTCACTCTTTTCTGCGATCTCGACGAGTTCAAGGCGGTCAACGACGCTCTCGGACACGCGGCTGGCGACGAGCTCCTGCGAGCGGTGGCCATGCGGCTGCGCACCGCGGTCCGGGACGACGACCTCGTCGCCCGAATCGGAGGGGACGAGTTCGCCGTCCTGATCCGCGATGCCCGCAGGAACGCCCGGGCGATCGGCGAGGACACCGCCGGGAGAATCGCAGGCGCGATGCGCCCCGCGTTCAGCCTCCACGGAGTGCCACGCCACGTCCGCGCCAGCGTCGGCGTCGCCGTAGCCGACTCCTCCGTGTCCGGAGTAACTGCCGAGGAGCTTATGCACCGTGCGGACATGGCGATGTACGAAGCCAAATGTCATGAACAGCAGACCCGGGCAGCCCACCGCCTCCCGAGCCCCTTCAGCTGGCTCCAGAGGTGGCGACAGTCCGTAGAGACGAGCAGACCCCCTGGGCAGAAGCTCCAACACGATCCCGATGGGCGGGACGTGACAGCGCGGCGTCGGTGAGGCGCGACTCCTGTTTCGTGACGATGACGGGCGCCAGCGTGTTCTCAGCTGTCAGACCGGGCGGTTTGCAGCCGGCCGACGCGATCTGTCTGCCCGGCTATGAGCTGCCGTCGCCGCCGCGGCGCCGGTCCGGCCCGCCGGCTCAGATTCCCCAGAGGTAGGAGTCGGGAGCCGATCGGTCGACGAGAGCCGCCGCACGGCGGCGAATGATGTCGGCCTGCCAGTCGATGTCGGCGGCGAATCGGCCGTCGTAGAGCCGCTTGTCGGCTTCGTGGTCGTGGTAGGCCCAGAAGCTACCGTTGCGGACCGCTTCGAGCACGGTGGTCGCGACTTCCTGGGGCTCCGCGAGCACGGCTATGGCGCCCTTGGCCTCGAGGCCCTGCTGCACGAAGGTCATGGTCGCCCGGTCACCCGCCAGGTTCGTCTTCGTCAGCGGCGGGAGCACGACATGCGCCTGGATCAGCGCGCCCTGGTCGCGCAGCTGGCCGTACAGGGCTTCCATCAGCGTGCAGACGGCCGCCTTGGAGCTGGAGTAGGCCGGCGTCTGGTACATGACACCGACTGCTCCGGACCCGGACGATGCGCCGAGGATGTGGCCGGGAGTTCCCTGGGCGACCATCCGCGGCGCGAACGCCTTGATGCCGTGCAGTATCCCGAAGAAGTTGATGTCGTACACCCGACGCCAGTCGGACATCTCGTCGTCGAACAGGCCTCCGCCCCCGGCGACGCCGGCATTGAGGAACAGCACGTCGACCTGTCCGTAGTGATCGAACGCGGCATCGGCGAGCTGTCGGACCGAGTCGAAGTCGGCTACGTCGGTCGGCACCCCGAACACGTCGTGACCGCGACCGCGCAGCTCGTCGACGGCGTCCTGAAGCGCCGCGGAGTCGATGTCGGACAGCACGACCCTGCATCCCTGCCCCGCGAAGAGCGTGGCCGTGGCCCGGCCGATTCCGTGTGTTCCACCGGCCCCGGTGATGACCACGACCTTGCCCTCGAGATCCTGCACGCCCATCTCCCTTTCCATTCTGCGACGGCCCAGCCCATGGGGGCTCCTCGGTATCCGCCATTCATCGCCGGGGCGTTATCTGATCCGGCCGCTGACCCGGCCCGTCGAGAAAGACCTCCGCCCGGCTGGGGCGGAATGGCAGATCGGTCAGACCCGCTCCGGGTCCTTGTAGACGATGACGGTCTTGAGTTCGGCATAGGCGTCCAGGCCCACCTGGCCGCAGTTTCTGCCGATGCCGCTGGACTTCACTCCGCCGAACGGGATTCTCGGGTCTATCTCGGTGTGCTGGTTCACCCACGCGGTGCCGCACTCCAGCCGCGCGGCGATCCGCTCGCCCCGCGCGAGGTCCGAGGTCCAGACCGATCCGCACAGACCGTACTCGGTGGCGTTGGCCTGCTCGAGCGCCCATTCCACGTCGTCGAAGGGGATGACGGGCAGCACCGGGCCGAACTGCTCCTCGTCAACGACCTGCACACCGGGGCCGACACCCGTCATGATCGTCGGTGGGTAGAAGTAGCCCGGGCCCTGCGCCGGCGTGCCGCCGACGACGGCCTTGCCGCCATGGTCGAGGGCATCGGTGACGAGGGCGCTGACGCGGTCGAACTGGGCCCTGGTGGTGACCGGGATCATCCCGACGACCCGTTCGCGGGCGATCACCGCGAGCTCGTCGACAAGCTCCTGGTAGACGGACTCGTGGGCGTACACGCGCTTGATCGCCGCACAGACCTGCCCGTGACCGGTGAACGCGGAATCGAAGATTCGCTGTGCGACCTTCTTCGGGTTCACGTCGTCGAGCACGATCGCCGCGTCGTTGCCGCCCAGCTCGAGCAGCAGGTTCTTCAGCCCTGGCGCGGCGGCGGCCGCGATCGCGCGGCCCGCCGCGATGCTGCCCGTGAAGCTGATCAACCTCGTGGCCGGGTGCGCGACCATCGCCTTCCCGATCTCGTCGTCGCCGGCAAGGATGTTGACGACCCCGGGCGGAACAATGTCCTTCCAGAGCTTCGCCACGAACAAGGTCGCCAGCGGCGTGAACGGGGAGGGCTTCGCGACGATCGTGTTCCCGACCAGCAGGGCGCTGAAGACCTTCTCGGCGAGAATGAGGATCGGCGCATTCCACGGGATGATCGCGGCGACGACCCCGACCGGGGCGCGCACCACCTTGACGGTACGTTCGGCGGAGTCCTCGATGAGGTCGACCGGCAACTCCTGCTCGGCGGCATGATTGGCGAACCAGGGCGCGGCCAACGCCTCGAGGGCGATGGACGGGGCACCCTTCTCCAGCGCGGTGATCTCCTCGATCATCGCGTAGTTGGCCCCGATCGCCTCACCCATCGCCTTGATCACCGCCTGGCGTTCCGCCTCCGGCCGGGCGGCCCAGGCCGGCAGAGCGGCCGTCGCCGCCGTCATCGCGGCGCCCACCATCTCGACGGTCGCCACCGGGAACCGGGCGACCTCTTCGCCGGTCGCGGGGCTGACAACCGGCATGCTCTGATCACCCGTCACCAGGTGGCCGTTGATCAGCTGACCGAGCTCATTCAACGTTGCCTGCACGATCATCAGGAAGTTCACCTCATCCGTCCGTCACGCGGCTGTCTGTTACCTGCGACCAGGTGAACAATAGTTCTCACTATGTAGTGATGCAACCATCAGTCTGGTGGTTCGCCCCCTGGGCCGCGGCTGGGAATGCCGCCGCGAGGAGTCATGACCTGGATGTCGACGTAGGTCTCCGCCGCGGCCAGGCGGCACGCGAGTTCGGCTGCCTCCCTGCGTCGCAGCACGGCGGGTGCGTTCAGGACGAGATCGCTGTCGCGGTCAGCGAGCGGTCCCGTTCCCCCGCCCGGCGCACGTCGATCACCGCGGGACGCGTCATCACCAGCTCCGGAACCGGGCCGGCGGGTCGTAGAGACCGCCCGAGCAGGCCACGAGGTCTTCGATGCTGTGGGCCGCGAGCAGAGAACGGTCAGCCTCTGCACGCCGCACGCCGAGGTCCTCCGGGGTGACCAGAACCCCGTCACGGCGCAGTCGCCCGCGCTCGGCCGGTGTCGAACCCGCGCCCGCGAGCTGCACGAACGCTACCCGGGGTGGGCGGACATCGACCTGTAGCGCCAGGCCCCTCTGCGCTCGGCTCAGTCGAGCAGTTCCGCCAGAGCGCCCGCGATCGCGGCCATTCCGGCCAGGTTCGGATGAAACGACGCCCCGGTACGTTCCAGTTCCGGCACGAAGCCGAAAATCCACGGCTCCCGAGCAGCGCCGCCCAGCTCGTGCCCATCGCTCAGCACAGAGGCCGCCAACAGCTCGGCGCCAGAGCGCTCGGCGGCCCGCACATGGGCGTCCCGCAGCGCCGCCTGGATGCGCAACAACGCCGCCAGGTCCTCGGCCGGGAAGGGCACGTCGACACGCGGGCGGGTGCCGTCCCCGAGAGCGGTCAGATAGTCCACAAGAATCACTCGGCTGCGTGGGGCGCGCCGGTGCGCCTCGCGCACGATGCGGGCCAGACCATCCGCGACCTGCTCCACGTCTGCGTCCGTGGGGTCCGGGATGCCGCCGCCGCCCAGCATCTCGTCCAGCATCCGCACCATCGCGCCATCCGGGTCGTGACTTCGCCACGCGGCGGCGAGCATCGAGCCCACGAACCGCAGGTCGTTGCCGCCGGCCGTGACCGTGACTATGTCGGCGTCGGCGGGGAGGCCATGGATCTGCGGCGCGAACCGGGCACCTCTCATCGTCGTCTGCGCATTCTCCAGGATGGTCTCGGTGGTCGCGCCCGAGACGGTGAGATCCACAAGCCGCACGCCGAGCTGTGCCGCGAACAGGTGCGGATAGTTGCGAGCGGATCGCATCGCGGCGGTGTCCGCCATCGGTTCGATGCCGGGACCAGCTGCGTAGGAGCTTCCGAGCGCGGCGATGACCCGGGGCTGAGCCATGCGCCGATGTTGCCGGCTCATGCCCGCGAGGCGCTCGTCCGCGCCGCGCTCGGATGCGCGACTGCATGATTCCATCATCGAAGGCAGCCCTCAGGTGGTTGCGGTGAACGGCACCTTCGAAAGTCCGCGCACGTTCGAGGAGTACGCGCGTTCGAATCCGGCGCGATCCACCTCGTAGTCCGGGAAGCGCCGGAGAAACTCCTCCAACGCGATGCGGGTCTCCAGCCGGGCAAGCGCCGCCCCCAGGCAGAAATGCACGCCCTTGCCGAAGGCAAGATGCCGATCGATCACGCGGTCGACACGGAACACATCCGGGTCGGTGAACACCCGGGGGTCACGGTTCGCCGCCCCGTTGACCAGCAGCACGGTCTCCCCCGCCGGCACCTCCTGACCATGCCAGAGCATCGGCCGCGTGGTCACCCGCCCCTGGTAGTGGGACGGCGGGTCGAACCGCAGCACCTCCTCGACCGCGTTCGGCCACAGCCCCGGATCGGCGACCAGCCGCGCCCGCTCACCCGGGAAGTCGGCGAGCGCCACCACGCCGGTGGTGATCAGCTTGGTCGTCGTCTCATTGCCTGCGACACCGAGCAGCAGGCAGAACCAGACGATCTCCTCGTCGCTGAGACGCTGCTGCGCGCCGTCATCGTCCACGATGGTCGCCTCGACAAGCGCCGTCGCCAGGTCGTCCCGGGGGGCTCTACGCCGCGACGCGACCAGTTCGCTGAAGTACACCCACAGCTCGGCGCCGGCGGACTGCGCATCCCCTGGGCGGTCGAGGCTGCCTTCCTCTCGAACCATCAGGCGATCGGACAGGCTCCGGATGTGAGCCCGGTCGTCGTCCGGCGCCCCCAGCAACGCCGCGATCACCGCCATCGGCAGGAGCCCGGCGAAATCCGCGACAACCTCACCGCCGCCGCCCGCCACCAGCGGATCGAGCCAGCCCGCCGCCATCCCCCGCACCTTGGCGTCCAACTCCGAGACACGCCGCGGTGTGAACGCCCTACTGACAATCTTGCGCAGCGTGTCGTGCCGCGGTGGATCCTGGAAGATGATCATATCCGGCGGCGGTTCGTCGGATCGAATGGACTCGATCAGCGTGCCACGGGCCGAACTCAGGGCGGCATGGTCGACCAGGCCTGCCGCCACGTCCTCGAACCGCGTCAGGGCCCAGAAACCCACCTCGGCGTTGTGATACAGCGGCTGTTCTTCCTGCATGCGCCGGTATATCGGGAAAGGGTTGTCCTGATCCTCGAAAGAAGCGGGGTCGTAGCTGAGAGCTGTTTGCGTCACAAGCATCCTCCTGAATCGGGCCATGCGCGATATTTTAAACTCGCTGTAGTAGTTACTATGTTCCGGCAACACGGATCCGATGTCATACGCATCGACATCCGCATGCCAGACGCGAACTGCAGTCGTCGCCGATCAGACCCGGCTCAGCGAGCCCGCAGGCCACGAATCGGGTGGCCCGCCAGTCAGGTCGTCAGCATGCCGCCATCGACAGGCAGCAACACTCCAGTGATGTAGGACGCGGCATCACCTGACAGGAAAACCGCCGCGGCGGCCAGCTCCGCGGGATCCCCCGGCCGCCCTGCCGGGACTCGCGCCGCCACCTGCCGGTCGAGGTAGCCGGGCTCGTACTGGTCGACCATCTCGCTCGGGAAGAAACCGGGAGCCAGGGCGTTGACACGGATCCCTTTCCTGCCGGTCCACTGCGCGGCGAGATCCCGGGTCAACCCGATGATCGCCGCCTTGCTTGAGCTGTAGGCAGCCTGCGGCAGCCCCGCGGTCGTCGACCCCAGCACAGATCCGATGTTGACGATGCTGCTGCCCGGACGCATCACCCGCCCACAGGCCTGCGCCATCCAGTAGGCGCCCATCACGTTGACGTCGATGACGCGTCGGAACTCGTCGGGCTCCTCACGGGTCGCCGGGCGCGCACTGGCGACACCTGCGTTGTTGACAAGCACGTCGACCGCGCCGAACGTCTCCAGCGCAGCCGCGACGACACGCCGGCAGTCCTCGACCGCGGTGACGTCCGCCTGCAGCGCCAGGCACTGCCGGCCCGCGGCCTCGACGAGCCGGGCCGTCTCGGCGAGCCGGTCGGCCCTGCGCGCGCAGATCACCACATCCGCCCCGGCGGCGGCGAACCCAGCCGCGAAGGCGACGCCGAGCCCGGACGAAGCACCCGTAATCAACACGACCTTGCCAGCCAGGCTGAACCGCTCAAGCACGAATTCTCCTCCAGAACGGCGCCGCCTTGGCTGCTGCCGGCCCCACGGCGGGCAGATCTTCCCGCCTCGCCCGCGCCTACCCGACGGCGCGCTCGCCGCTCGCGATGCCAGGCAACCAGCATCACCGATATTATGTCTTCCGATACTAGGACGGCATAGTATGCCGATCCAGGTCCACACGCACGCAGTCATCCCGGCACAGGGCACAGCCCACCGCCTCGGCCACCACGGCACGAGGCCGCGAGCATGGCCGAGAAGCGGGCCGACAACGGAGACGTCGCGACGGGAGTTGACCAACGTGCGGTGCGGCGGAGTGCGGCCTTCGGCCGGCCCGTAGAGCCGCTGGCGAGCAGGATCGTGGCCGGTCGCCGGTCGAAACCGACCGCCGCGGCGCTGCCGGAGGGACGGCGGGACAGGCCGAACACCTCCAGCGGGCGGCCCGCCGGAGGTAATGGACGGAGATGCGATGACCAGCCAGAGCTCGACACTGTTATGCGAAGGATTCGCCTTCCCAGAGGGACTCCGCTGGCACGACGAGCAGCTCTGGATCTCGGATCAGACGACGGGCACGGTCTGGACGATGACCGAGGACGGCGCGGCTGAGCCCCTCGTGAACGTGCCTGGAGGCGCATCCGGCCTTGGCTGGCTGGCAGACGGTGACCTGCTGGTCGTGTCGATGGCGGATCGCCGCCTGCTCCGTGTGCACGCCGGCACCGGCGAGGTCGCGGTGCACGCGGATGTCGGGAATCTTCCGGGTTACCGGCTCAACGACATGGTGGTCGCCACCGACGGCCAGGCGTATGTCGGGGACTTCGGCTTCGATCCGCGCGCCCTCGTCGCGCGATTCGGGAGCTCGGCACTCGACGGAGACCAGGTACCCGCGGCGTTTCTCGCGCGGGTCGACCCCGACGGTTCGGTGCACCTGGCTGCGGATGGGCTGCGCTTCCCCAACGGCTGCGCGATCACCGCGGATGGTCGGACACTGATCGTCGCGGAGACCTTCGGCCGCCAGCTGACCGCCTTCGACCGTTCTGAAACCGGTGCCCTCTCCGCCCGACGACCATGGGTGACGCTCGATGCCCGACCCGACGGCATCTGCCTGGACGCGGAGGGAGCGATCTGGGTCGCGAACGCCGGCGCGGCAGAGTGCCTGCGTGTCTCGGCTCCACGGGCCGGACGATCCGCGGCGGTGATCGATCGGGTGGTGACAGGCGCCCCCGCCTATTCGTGTGCTCTGGGTGGCTCCGACGGCCACACCCTGTTCCTCGCAACCGCCCAGAACTCCCCCGACGCGCGCACCCCGGGCCGGATCGAGATCGCGCGGGTGGACGTGCCCGCCGCGATCTCGACCTGAGTCGCTCGCCGATCCGACCGCCCCGCGCGACTAACTCGGTCCCGTCACGCCGAGACACGACAGCGCGGCGTTGGTGAGAATGGAGACGAGCTCCGTTCGCTGCAGGCCGCTGTCGTAGGTGACGACCGACTGGATCGCGGCAATCGCGGCCTGGACGAGTGCCGCGGCTTCGGCATCGTTGAGGCCGGGGCGGAGCTCACACAGTGTGGTGATCCACTCCTCGTTGTAACGCCGCTGCGCGCGGCGCAGCCCACGTCCTTCCTCGACCGGGAGCGTCGGGCCCTCCCGCCGGTACAGACGGACCATGTCCTTGTTCTCGATGGAGAAGTCGACCTGGGAGCGCACCAGCATCCGCATCGTCGCGGCAGGCTCGTGACCTGCCTCGACGATCCGCTCCACGTCCGCCAACAGCGCCGTCATGGTCCGGTCGAGCAGGGCGGAGAGCACCTGGGCCTTGCTGGCGAAGTGTCGGTAGACGCCAGAGCCGACGATGCCGGCCTCCTGCCCGATCTCGGCCATCGTCACCGCGTGGTAGCCACGGGCCGCGATCAGTTCGGCCGCCGCGATAAGGATCTTGTCGCGGCGCTCCGGGTCACGTACCCGGCTGCTGACCTGCCGGGTCACGGGTCTACGACCGGTTGGGGGTGCAGGAGCGCCACGGGGATGTCCATGAGCCGCGAGCGTACGTACTCGCCAAGCCCTTTTGCCTGTGGGTCGAGGCGCACGCTGGACGCGACGCCTTCGCCCAGCAGGCCGACGACGACGAAGTTCACCGCCCGCAGGTTCGCCAGGTCATAGCGGTGGACGGGCAGACCACGCGCCTCCGGGATCAGTTCGCGGAAGGTCTCCACCGTGAGTGCCGCTGCGAGCCAGCGGTAGGCGGCATCGCTGCGTGCCCACAGCCCGACGTTCGCATTGCCCCCTTTGTCACCCGAACGCGCGCCTGCCACCAGACCCAGCGGCACGCGCGCTGTCGCACCGCCCGAAGTGGCCGGAGCCGTCTGGGCGGCGTGACGCACGAAGTCGACACCACCGGCCAGGTCGACACCACCGGCCGGGTCGACGTCGTGCGTCGACGGGCTGTGCGGGATCGCGACGGTGGTGGCATCGGCGAGGACGAGCGTGTGCGCGACGGCGTCACGGGAGACGAGCGCCGGCCAGTAGACCCCGTAGGCGGTCGCGCTGCCGGGCGGGCCGGTGGTATGGAAGCCGGCGTAGCCGCCGAGGAAGAGACTGTTGGCCGTATCCGAGAACGACCGGCCGACCTTCCTCGCGTCCCGGTCCTTGACCGTGATCCGCAGGTGAGCCGTCGCCAGCGGATTGGAGGCGGCGTCGGCCTGGTCAAAACGCAGGAGCTGGACGTCGACGGCGTCGAAGCGGTACTCACCGCCGAGCTGGTCGAACAGTTCCCGGCGGGCCCAGGCGGCCTTCTCCTCGATGTCGAGGCCGGTGAGGACCATGGTGACGGTGTTGCGGTAACCGCCGAGATAGTTCATCGCGACCTTGAGCCGGTCCGAGGGCGGGGTGCCGCGGGAGCCGGAGAGCAGCACCCGGTCGGGCCCCTGGCCGGTCAGCCGGATGGTGTCGAAGTGCGCTGTGACGTCGGGGTTCGGGTACCTGGGCCCGGCGATCTCGTAGAGCAGCTGAGCGGTCACGGTGCCCGTGGTGACAGTGCCACCGGTGTCCCGGTGTTTGGTGATCACGCTGCTGCCGTCAGCGGCGATCTCGGCGAGTGGGAATCCCGGATACCGCCGATCGGTGATCTCGTCCAGAAAGGCGTAGTTGCCGCCGCAGGCCTGCGGGCCGCATTCGATGACGTGCCCGGCGGCCACCGCACCGGCGAGCCTGTCCCAGTCGGTGCGCTCCCAGTTGTGCCACCACGCCGCTGGTCCGACGACGAGCGACGCGTCGGTGACCCGCCCGGTGATGACGATGTCCGCGCCGCGGGACAGCGCGGTCGCGATACCCCAGCCGCCGAGGTAGGCGTTCGCGGTGATCGGCTCGACTCCGACATCGGCGAGGCTGCGGCCGGTGTCGAGGTGGGTGAACGCCTCGCCGGCGGCCTGCAGCGCGCCCACCCGGCCCACGATATCGTCGCCGCTGACGTAGGCGACGTTCGGCCGCAGGCCAAGGGCCGCGGCAACCGCGCGGATCTTCTCGGCAAGGCCGGCCGGGTCGAGGCCACCTGCGTTGGCGACGATCCTGATGCCGCGTTCCAGGCAGGTTCCGAGGACATCCTCGACCTGGCGGAGAAACGTGCGGACGTAGCCGACTCCACCGGGCCGGCCCTGGGTCTTGTGGAGGATGAGCATCGTCAGCTCGGCCAGGTAGTCGCCGGTCAGCACGTCGATGGGACCGCCGTCGACCATGAGGCGGGCCGCGTCGAGCCGGTCACCGAAGAAGCCGGAGCAGTTCGCGATCCGTACCGGCCGCCTCGGCCCGCCGCCGGCCTGCGCCTGGGCCCCGGTCGTCATGTGGTCCCGTCCCGCGCCGGGACGGGGCTCGCCGCGCGACCGGCCGCAGGCGGCCCGGCGAAGACCTGGGCCACCTCCAGGAACGCCGCCGCGTCCGCGCCGGTGGCCGTCAGGGCCAGCTGGCCGGGGTGCCGGCGCTGCGCGACAAGCAGGCAGAAGTCGAGCGCCGGGCCGCGCAGGATGTTCGGGGCGTCCGGCGGGCCCCACGTCCAGGGAGAACAGTCCGGCGCGGACAGCTCGACGCGGAACGGGTCCGCGGGCGCCGGCCGCCCGTGGACGGTGAAGCTCCACGCGATCGTGGCGACCCCCAGGTGCGCGACCTGGCGCAGCCGCGTGCTGGGCACCCGGGTGACACCGAGCGCGTCGGCGACGTCCTGCCCGTGTGCCCAGGTCTCCATCAGCCGGGCCGTCAGCGAGCTCGCGGCGCTCATCGGCGGGCCGAACCACGGCAGCTTCGTCCCAGGTGGTACCGCGACCAGCGTCGCCAACAGGACCTCGCGGGCGCGGTTGAACCAGTCGAGCACCTGTGCGCCGGCCTGGTCGCGGAACCGCTCGGCGATCACGTCCGCGAAGTCGTCCCCCAGAGCGAGGAAAGCCTGCCTCTCAGCCGCGAACCTGTCCGCATCGATGGCGGCGAGCGTCGCGATCCCGTCCCAGAACGCGAGGTGAGCAACCTGGTCGAGGATGTCCCAGCCCGCGGCGGGGGTGGGCGTGTGCCAGGCTGCCTCGTCAAGGCCACCCAGCAGTGCGACGAGGTCCGCCGTCTCCGCCCGCAGGTCGGCGACGATCGCCGTGACGTCGGCCGCCATCAGGCCACCGCCGGCTGGCTCGACGCCGCGGCGCGGCCGGAATCGCCCGCGTCGCCCGTCAGGCTGATCACGGCGAGCACTGCCCCGCTGTCGACCGTGTCGCCCACGCCGAAGCCCAGCTCGACGACGACGCCGTCATGCGGTGCGGTGATCGTGTGTTCCATCTTCATCGTCTCCAGGACGGCGACCAGGTCACCTTTCGCGACCCGATCGCCGGAGGTGACCCCGATCCGGACGACCGTGCCGGGCATCGGCGCGGTCAGCGACCCCGGGGAGACACCGGAGCCAGGCTCGACGAACCGCGGCAGCTCGCGGGCAGCCGTCGAGCCACCCCTGCCGTCCAGGTACACGTTCGAGCCGGTGGCCCCGGCGAGGACCCTGGTGACTCGTGTCCGGGAGCGGACCCCGTCGACGGTCAGGTCCGCCAGGCGCCCGTCCACATGGTGGATCTCGACCTCGGCCGGCCGTCCCCCGACAGTCGCCTCGACCCGGCGGCCGCGATGCCGGTAGGCGACCTCGATCGTCTCCCCGGCCGTCTCGTACTCGACGCGTTGCGGCGACAGCGAGACGTTGCGCCAGCCGGACGGCACGCCCGGGAGGATCGCGGCGCGGCGCCGATCGGCGGCGGCGGTGAGCGCGGCGGCGATCAGATGGGTGGTCCGTGTCTCCTCGTCGCAGGAGACCGAGCCCATCACCACCGGGTCATGCCGGTCGAGATACCCGGTGTCGATCGCACCCGCGCGGAACTCGGCCTCGCGCAGAATCGCGACCAGCAGCGCCCGGTTCGTCGCCACGCCGTGGGCCCGGGTGCCGTCGAGGGCCCGGGCGAGCCTGCGGATCGCCTGATCGCGAGTGGCGCCATGCGCGATCACCTTCGCCAGCATCGGGTCATAGTGCACGCCGACGACCGAACCGTCCTCGACACCCGAGTCGACCCGGATCCCGGGCGCCGCAGGGACCTCGAACCGATGCACGGTGCCGGTGGAGGGCAGGAAACCCGCCGGAACGTCCTCCGCATAAAGGCGGGCCTCGATCGCGTGGCCAGTGATCTTCACCTCGCGGGCCGCCGGCGGCAGCGGGGCGCCCTCGGCGACCAGGATCTGCAGGGCAACCAGGTCGAGGCCGGTGACCTCCTCGGTGACCGGGTGTTCCACCTGCAGGCGGGTGTTCACCTCGAGAAAGAAGAAGCGGCCTGACTGGTCGAGGACGAACTCGACGGTGCCGGCTCCGACGTAGCCGATTGCCGCGGCGGCCGCGACCGCCGCAGTGCCGAGCCGCTCGCGCAGCTCCGCGTCGACCGCGACCGACGGCGCCTCCTCGATGATTTTCTGGTAGCGCCGCTGGATCGAGCATTCACGCTCGCCCAGATGCACCACGTCGCCGTGCCTGTCGGCGAAGATCTGCACCTCGATGTGCCGGGGCCGCTCGACGTAGTGCTCGAGGAAGACCGAGCCGTCGCCGAACGCGCTGGCGGCCTCTCTGCTGGCGGCGGCGACCGCCTGCGCCAGCTCGGGCACGGCCCGCACGATCCGCATCCCGCGGCCACCACCGCCGTAGGTGGCCTTGACCAGCAGGGGGAATCGGAGGTCCGCCACCGCATGAACGAGCGCGTCCGCGTCGGCGGCGAGCCGTTCGTCCACGACGAGGCCGGGCAGCACCGGGACGCCGGCCGCTGCCATCAGCTCCTTCGCCCTCGTCTTCGAACCCATCGCCTCGATCGCGTCGGGCGGCGGCCCGATGAACGTGACTCCGGCCGCGGCGCAGTCCCGGGCGAACGCGGCGTTCTCCGAGAGGAAGCCGTAACCGGGGTGGATGGCGTCCGCCCCGACCCGCTTCGCGGCGGCGAGGACGAGGTCGGCCCGTAGATAGGTCTCGCCCGGGGTGGCGCCCGGCAGTCGCACCGCCTCGTCCGCGGCGGCGACGAAGGGCGCGCCGCTGTCCGGGTCGGAGTAGACCGCGACGGTCGCTATGTCCAGCGCGCGGGCGGTACGCATCACCCGGGTGGCGATCTCACCGCGGTTGGCGACCAGCAGCTTGGTAATCGTCCTCACGGCGACCCCTACATCCTGAAGACGCCGTAGCCACGGCGGCCCTCGATCGGCGCTGAATGCGCGGCGGACAATGCGATACCGAGCACGGTGCGGGTGTCGCGAGGGTCGAGGACGCCGTCGTCGTAGAGCTTTCCGCTGACGAAGAAGGAGTGTGACTCGGCGGCGATCTGACGTTCGATCGCCGCCCGCCTCGCGTCGTCCTCGGCCTGGTCGAACGGCCGGCCCGAGGCCGCCGCGGCGGCCTTGCCGACGATGGAGAGCACCCCCGCGAGCTGCGTGGCGCCCATGACCGCGAGCTTCGCGTTCACCCAGGCGAACATGAACCGGGGGTCGTAGGCGCGTCCGGACATACCGTAGTTCCCGGCACCGAACGACGCCGCCATGTTGATGGTCAGATGCGGGACCGTGCTGTTCGTGACCGCATTGATCATTTTTGCGCCGTCCTTGATGATGCCGCCCTGTTCGTAGGCGGCGCCCACCATGAAGCCCGTGGTGTTCTGCAGGAAGACCAGTGGTGTGTCGATCTGGTTGGCCAGCTGGATGAACTCGGCGCCCTTCTTCGATTCCTCGGAGAAAAGAATGCCGTTCGCGTTCGCGAGCACGCCGACCGGGAAGCCATGAATCGATGCCCAGCCCGTCACCAGGCTCCGGCCGTAGTCCGGCTTGTACTCACCGAACCGGGATCCGTCGACGACGCGGGCGAGCACCTCACGCGGGTCGAACGGCGTCCGGAAGTCCGCCGGAGCGATACCGAGCAGCTCGTCCGGATCATACAGCGGCGGGTCGGCCGGCAGGCTCGGCCCTGGGCCCTGCTTGCGCCAGTTCAGCTCCGAGACGATTCGCCTGCCGAGGCGGATCGCATCACGCTCGTCAACGGCGAAGTAGTCGGCGAGCCCGGAGACGCGGGCGTGCATCGCGGCACCGCCGAGTTCCTCGTCGTCGGATTCCTCACCGGTCGCCATCTTGACCAGCGGCGGGCCGCCGAGGAACACCTTGGCCTGCCGGTCGACCAGCACCGAGTAGTCACACATGCCGGGCACATAGGCGCCGCCCGCCGTCGAGTTGCCGAACACCAGGGCGATCGTCGGGACCCCCATGGATGACAGCTCGCTCAGGTCATGGAAGATCTTTCCGGCCTGCACGAACAGGTCCGACTGGCTCGGCAGGTCGGCACCGCCGGACTCGACCAGGTTCACCACCGGCAGCCGGTTACGTTTCGCGATGTCGAGTGCCCGCAGGGTCTTGCGCAGCGAGAACGGGTTCATCGCACCGCTGCGGACCGTCGGGTCGTGGGCGATGATCACCACCTCGACACCGCTGACGATGCCTGTTCCCGTGACGACGCTCGCGCCGACCGTGAACTCGCTGCCCCACCCCGCCAGCGGCGAGAGCTCGAGGAACGGCGAGTCCCGGTCAACCAGCAGCTCGACACGCTCGCGGACAAGCAGCCGGCCACGCTGGTGATGACGATCCCGGTAACGAGCACCGCCGCCATCGCGAGCCTTGTCCAGCTCGTTCTCCAGCCCGGCGAGAGCCGCCAGTTGGCCAGCGCGGTTCGTCCGGTACAGCTCGGCACTCACGTCCAGCCGCGACCGCAGCACGCTCCCCTCGGCCACCCGAACATGGCCCGAGACACCCGCCGGCCCGCCGAAACCACTCATGGATCTCCCTTTCGATGGCTAGTGCCCCGTCCAACGGGGCTGCCGACGGGCGCGGAACGCGGCGACACCCTCCTGGAAGTCCTCGGTGGCGAAGGCGAGCGCAAGCTGTGCCTGCAGGTAGCCGAGGGCGTCGTCGAGGGGCTGGTCACGAGTCGCGTCCAGCGCGTCCTTACCCATCCGCATCAGCAGTGGGGAACGGGCCGCGATCAGCCCCGCCCACCGGTCGACGTCGGTGGCGAACTGGTCCGGGTGCACGACAGCGTTGACGACGTGCAGCCGTTCGGCCTCCTCGGCCGAGATCAGCTGACCGGTCATCATGAGTTCGTTCGCCTTCGCCCGCGGCACGCTTCGGTAGATCAAGGCGGAGATCATGAACGGGAAAACCCCGACGTTGATCTCAGGACAGCCAAAACGGACGCCCGCGCGGGCGATGATCAGATCGCAGGCCAGGGCAAGACCGAAGGCGCCCGCGAGAACGTCGCCGCCGGCCGCGCAGATGCTCGGCTTTCCGAGCCGTCCGAGGAGCCTGAAGAGACGAGGAAATCGATCCAGGCCCGCGTACCTGGCAATCAACGAACTGTCCTCGGCGAAGGACTTGAGATCACCCCCGCTGGAGAACACCCGATCACCGCTCGAGGTGAGTACGACAACACGCACGGAGCTGTCCAACCGCGCCTGTTCAAGCCGGCCGATCAGCTCGTCGACGAGCTGATCGGTCAGTGCGTTACGCGTCGCGGGGTCGTCGAGGGTGATCGTCGCAACGCCCCGGGCGTCACACTCATAGCGGACAAGTGGCACAGGGATTCTTCCTGTCAGTAGGACCTGGGCAGCCCGAGGCTGTGCTGGGCGACGAAGTTCAGCACCATTTCCCGGTTCACGGGGGCGATGCGCAGCAGCCGGGCCATGCCCCACAGCGGCACCAGACCGAACTCGACGGACATCCCGTTGCCCCCGTGGGTCTGGATCGCCTGGTCGACCGCCGCGAGTGCGGCCTCCGCGGCGGCGTACTTGGCGATGTTCGACGCCTCGGCGGCACGCTGGCCGTGGTCATGCGCCCAAGCCGCCTTCTGGGTCATCAGCGCGGCCAGCGAGGTCTCGATCCGGGCTTTCGCGAGCGGGTGGGAGACACCTTGGTGCGCACCGATCGGGACGTCCCACACCTGTCGCTGTGTCGCATAGCTGACCGCGCTGTCCAGCGCGTAGCGGGCAATGCCGAGGCACAGGGCGGCGACCGCGATCCGTTCCGGGTTGAGCCCGTGGAAGACCTGCCGGAATCCCTCACCTGCAGTGCCGATCAGAGCACCTGCGGGAACCCGTACGTCGTCGAGAAACAACGTGAACTGTTTTTCGGGCAGCTGGGCGGCGACCGGCAGCGGGCGCGCGGTCAACCCGGGCGCGTCGGGCGGCACGAGAAACAGCGACAGCGCCGGCCGGCCCGCGGAACCCCCGTCGCTCTCCGTCCCCGTCCGGGCCACGACGAGCACGGCGGCGGCCTCGTCGAAACCGGAGATGTAGTACTTCTGGCCGGAGAGCAGCCAGTCATCACCCGCGCGCACCGCGGTTGTGGACAACCGGTGTGTGTTGGACCCTGCGTCCGGCTCGGTGATCGCGAAGGCGATCTTGTGCGAGCCGTCCGCCAGACCTGGGAGCCAGCGGGACTTCTGCTCCGTGTCGCCGAACCGCGCGATCAGCTCGCCGCAGATCGCGGACGAGACCAGGAGCATCAGCAGCGGGCATCCCTGCGCGGCGCTTTCCTCGACGACGGCAGCGAGCTCGGTGATCCCGGCGCCACCGCCGCCGTACTCCACAGGCAGGTTCACACCGACGAAGCCGGCCTCGGCCAGCGCTGCCCATGCCTCGCTGGTCGGCACACCGGCCCGGGCTCGCTCGGTGTAGTAAGCGCCACCGAAGGGCTTGGAGATCGCCGCGACGGTGGCTCGCAGCGAACTCAGTTCGTCGCCCTCACCGAAGTCCATCCCGCTCCTTAGTGATTCAAGATTTACTAAGACATGCCAACGAAGATCGTCGGAATCACTGACGCCACCGAGCCGACCCGTCCGAAACCGTACCGTTGCAGCACGAGGCACGGACGTCGCCCACGGGGAGCGGAAGCCGGTCAGATCTCTCGAGCGACCTCCGTGTTAGTGAATATAGAATCACTAGACCCATCGCGCAACCAGCTCCGAGGTGCGGACGAGGCACGCCGGAGCGCACGCCGGCGAAAGGACGAACGCCGTCGCGCAGGAGCTGCTGCGCCCGTCGTCGCCAGATGGGTGCCGAGTAACCGCGCTGCTGTCGCGCAGGTCGGGGGCAGCGCGCAAGATCAGGAAAAGCGCCTGGTCACGTCGTGCAAGCGCCGTGCGGCTGCGACAGCATCCAGCGCGCGGTCATTCCGCCGCGTTGCCGCGATTCAACCCGCCGGGCGACAGGCCATCGGCACCACCGCGGAGGCGGTGTCGGGCGTGCCCTGCACGCCCGACACCGCCGGTGACAGCCTCTGGCTCTCGGCTCGGTGATGCTGGTGCTAGTCCATGGCCGCGAGGAGTTCGGCCCACAGCGACGCCTCGGCGTCATAACCGCCATAGAACGTGATGCGCCCGTAGACGTTGCCGACCTTGGCGCTGAGCCTGGGCCCGACCTCGGCAGGGGTTCCGACGACAGAGAACTCGTGCAGCATCTCGTCCGTGATCACGTCGGCCATGTCGTCCCAGCGCCCCTGCTTGGACAGCACGTTCAGCTCGTCCTGCGCCTCGCCCCAGCCATGCATCTCGAGTACCCGGCGATAGGCGGGTGTCGAGCCGTAGAACGCGATCCGGGCCTTCGTGGCACGGACGGCGTTCGCCAGCTCCTCCTCCGTGCGGCCGATGGTCGCGAAGACCGGGCCGTTGATGACGAAACCGTCGAGATCGTCTCTGCCCGCCCGAGCTCGTCCGCGGAGCAGGGCCGGAATCGTGACCTCCTCCAGGTACCGCATCGTCGTGAACGGGTGGACGAAGAACCCGTCCGCAACCTCGCCCGCCACCTCGGTCATCTTCTCGCCGACCCCGGCCAGATAGACGGGGGGCGGGCCGAACTCGTGCGGCTTCGGCGTGAAGAACGGCGTCATGAGTGTGTGCGTGTAGAAGTCGCCGCGGAAGTCGAGGGCCGCACCCTCGTGCCAGGCTGCCCAGATCGCGCGGGTCGCCAAGATCAGCTCCCGCATGCGCTCGGCGGGAGCTGACCACGGCATCGAGAACCGACGCTCGATATGCGGCTTGATCTGCGAGCCGAGGCCGAGCACGAAACGGCCGCGAGAGTAGCGGGCGAGGTCGTAGCCGGCGTTCGCGAGCGTCATCGGCGACCGGCCGAACGCGACAGCGATGGCGGTCCCGACAGTGATCGTCTCGGTCGCCGTCGCCGCCTGCAGGCACTGGAGGAAGGGGTCGTGTTTGGTCTCGGAAGTCCAGATACCCGCATAGCCGCTGTTCTCGGCCACCACAGCGCCCGACTGCGTCTCGTCGATATCGTCGGGCAGGCTTGTATCGATCTTCACTGGTTCTCCTTCTGACTGGCGGCACGGCGATATCTCGCACGGCACCATCCGATTACCGCGCTCCGGCACTACGGGAAGATCCGGCCGCTGATGGCGCGGCAGCTCCGGTCAGACCGTCAGCACGAGCTTGCCGTAGACGTCACCCCGGACCAGCCGTTCGAACGAGGCCCGGGCGTCCGCGAGCGGGCGGACGTCATCGATGACGGGCCGGACACCGGTCCGGTCGAGGAACGCCACCAGATCGATCAGCTCGTCGCGGGTCCCCATCGTGGAGCCGACAACCGAGAGCTGAAGGAAGAAGATCCGAGTCAGCTCCGCAGGTGGGTTGTCGCCGCTGGTGGCACCGGAGCAGACGATCCGCCCGCCGGGCCGCAGCGATGCCACCGAGTGATGCCAGGTCGCCGCGCCGACCGTCTCGATCACCGCGTCCACCCGCCGAGGCAGCCGGGCCCCGCTCTCAAGCGCGGCATCCGCCCCGAGGTGAAGGGCGCGCTTTCGCTTGCTCTCCGCTCGTGAGGTGACGAACACCGTGTGCCCGGCGGCCTTCGCGATCAGGATCGCCGCCGTCGCCAGGCCGCCGCCAGCACCCTGAACGAGCAGGGTGCCACCGCCGTCGGCGGGCAGACCCGCACGGTTGATCACCATCCGGTAGGCGGTCAGCCAGGCAGTAGGCAGACAGGCCGCCTCCTCCCAGCTCAGCGACGCCGGCTTGGGTACCAGGTTTCGGGTGGGTACGGTGACCCGCTCGGCCAGCGTGCCGGGGTGCAGTTCGGAAAGGAGCGTCCGCTTCGGATCGAGCGTCTCATCGCCGCCCGCCGCAGCCGGATCACCGATCACCGCGTGTACAACCACGTCTCGACCGTCCTCGGTGACACCGGCGGCGTCGCAGCCGAGGATCATCGGCAGCCGCTCGGCGGTCAGTCCCACCCCGCGCAGACTGAAGAGATCGTGGTGGTTGAGTGCCGCAGCGCGGACCGAGACCGTCGTCCAACCATCGGGTGCGGGCCGTTCCGGCTGCTCGCCCACGACCAGGCCGGCGAGCGGATCGTCAGGATGCGTGGAGACGGCGGCGGCAGCAAGCATGGCCTGGAAGCTACGGCCAGTCCGGTCCGCGAAGCCAGATATTCATATAGCAAATGCTATGTGGTATTCGCCACAGTCAGATTTCGTCGAGGAGGGCCGTCCCGCTGGATCCGGTCGGCTGGCTCACGCCGCCTGTGTCCAGGCGGTGGTGGCGTCGTCGTCGGGGGGTTCGGTGACCATGTCGGTGTCACCGCCGAACTGGCGGGTGTTGGGGTCGGCGGTTGGCGCGTACAGGGGCCAGCCCGGGTCGCCGGTGGCGGCGAAGCGTGCCCACGCGCCGGTGAGGTCGTGCTGGATCTGGCGGAGTTGTGGTGTGGCGACTCCCCGGCGTTCGAGGGAGTCGAACAGGACGAGGAGGTCGGCGGCGTGGAAGGCGCCGAGTCCAGGCCCGAAGGGTTCCGCGGCGAACAGGTAGGTGTGGGCTCGGCCTCCGGCGGCGACCTGGGCGGCGGCCAGTCTGCTGGCGGGCAGCCGGTAGATGGCGTCGGTCAGGAACCGCGCACGAAGGTCGCCGGCGTCGGCGTCGGGGGCTCTGCGCCGGTAGCCGGCGAGGAGCCGCTCGGGAACGGGAGCGCCTGCCTGGCTCATCTCGGCGAGCAGGGCGGCCTCGTCGGCGGGGATGAACGCGGCCCCCTGCATGGTCTGGAAGAGCCGGACCTCGTCACGGTTGGCCGCGACCAGGAGGCCGATACCGGCGGCGTCGCCGGCGGCGACCGCTTGTTCGGGATGCCGGGGCAGGATGGTGCCGTCGTGGACGACACCCCAGGAGCGTCCGCCGGGCAGGTTGCGGCGGCCGATGTCACCGTCGATGACCGTGTGCTGTGTGTCCAGAATCCGCTCGACCGGGATGTCGAGGAGGTCGTCGACCTTCTGGAGGCCGAGCGCGGCGAGCAGGTCGGTGGCGATCGCCGTACCGGTGTCGGCGTCGAAGATCCGTGACGCGCTCCCGCTGCTCAGGATCGCCTTGTGGAAGGTGCCGGCGGCTGCGGGCATCGTGAGCAGTGCGCCGACGCAGAACGCTCCGGCGGACTCGCCGGCGGCGGTGACGTTGCCGGGGTCGCCGCCGAAAAGCGCGATGGTGTCGCGGACCCAGCGCAGCGCCGCGGCCTGGTCCTGCAGGCCGAGGTTGCTGCTGCCCTCCCAGGCGGATCCGCCGAGGTCGGCGAGGTGCAGGAAGCCGAGCGCGCCGACCCGGTAGTTGGCCGCGACGACCACCGTGCCGGTGAGGCGAGACAGGGCCGCACCATCCGTCGCGGGCGGGGCGGCGGAGCCCGTGTCGAATCCGCCCCCGTAGAACCAGACGATCACCGGAAGGTTGCCGGTGAGATCCGGAGTCCAGATGTTGAGGTAGAGGCAGTCCTCGTCGCTTTCGAACGTCATCGCAGCGCCCGCGCCGCTGCGTGGGGACGACGTGGCTGCCGGAGACGCGCCCTTCAACGCGGAGACGCGCTGCGGGGGCGCGGCGCGGAACCGGGTGGCGTCCCGGACGCCCGACCAGGCGTGCGGTGGCTGCGGGGGGCGCAGCCGCCGGGGCCCGACCGGTGGGGCGGCGAACGGGATACCGGCGAACAGGGTCCCGCCGCCGGGTAGCGGGGCGCCGCGCAGCGTGCCCGCGGGCGTGTCGACGAGATGGGGATCGGTCATTGCCGGTCACGCCTCCGTGCGGTCGGGAAGGTTCATCTCCAGGAGTGACGAGCCGAGGGTCTTGCCGTGTGCGTCCAGGTTGAGGCTCTGGGTGACGCCGCCGTCGAGCGCCTGGTGGAGGACGAACTTAAGCGCGTGCAACTGGGGGAGCTCGTAGCGGTCGACGTGGCCGGCCACGATGTCCGCGAAGTGCTCGCGTACCCGCTCGGCGGTGACATGTTCGCGCAGGAAGGGGAAGTCGTCGGGGTGGTAGGCGATGACCGAGATATCTGCGAGGTCGCCTTTGTCGCCGCCGCGGGAGTGGGCGATGTCGTGAAGTCGCACCGTCAGGACTCCAGGAGGGTGACGTCCGGGCTGACCTGGTCACGCGGCAGGAACACCGAGGCCAGCCCGATGAGCTCGCGTGCGTCGCGGGTGGCACCCCCGCCCCCTGCCGGGCCGTTGAGCCACAGCGCCGTCACCTCCCGGCCGATACGGCGGGCATCGACCAGGCTCGCGGTGCGACCCGCCACCCGCGCCCGCACCTCGACCGGCTCAGCCGGCGGCAGGTGGCCCGCCCCTCGGTGGACGGCGTCCACACCGATGAGCTGGAAACAGATCTCGGTGGCCGGTATCCCGATCAGCGCAAGCCGCTCCTTCACCACCTCCAGGGCCAGCCGGCCGCGGGCCACCGCGCCTGGCCCGGCGTAGGAGATCTCCCCCGTCCCGACGTAGCCGTCCCGATAGGCGACGGACACCTTCAACGAGTCAGGGCGTTCCCGGCCCACGATCCCGAACACCGCCACCTCGTCATCACCCACCTGTTCCAGCCTCGCCTGGGAGAGGTCCGCGACCACGTCGGGGGTGCGGTAGGCGGCCGGGTCATGCACCTCATAGAGGAGCTGCTCGGTCATGGTCCGCACCGTGACCCGGCCTCCGGACCCTGCCACCTTGGTCACCGTGAACGAGCCGTCGCTGGTCACCTGCGCGATCGGGAAACCCAACCGGGCGAGATCGGGCACGTCCTTCACCCCGGGGTCGGCGAAGTAGCCACCGGTGACCTGGCCGGCGCATTCCAACAGGTGACCAGCCGCGGTGCCCCGGGCGAGCAGATCCCAGTCCTTCGCGGACCAGCCGAACTCATGCACCAGCGGCGCCAGGTACAGCGACGGGTCCGCGACGCGCCCCGTCACCACCACGTCCGCTCCCCGTTCCAACGCCCGCACGACCGGCTCGCAGCCGAGGTAGGCGTTGGCCGACACGACGGCGTCTCCCAGCGACGCGACCGTGCTCTCCCGCTCCAGCAGCGGAGGGTCCGCAGCCCGGACCGCGTCCAGCACGTCGTCCCCGGTCACCGCGGCGACCACCAGCCCGCGCAGGCCACGGCCCCGGGCGGTCTCGACGATCACCCGGGCCGCCGCCAGCGGGTTGGCCGCGCCCATGTTCGTGACGACCCGGACGCCCCGGCGGACACACGGCTCGAGGACCGCGGCCATCCGCTCGCCCAGAAATATCAATTTGACATTGATCCATACCCTTGAAGCATGGACCTCACCCTGCACCAGCTGGAGATCTTCACCAGGGTGGCCCGGTCGGGATCGTTCACCCAGGCCGCCCGCGACCTGCACCTGAGCCAGCCGGTCCTCAGCCGGACGGTCCGCGACATCGAACAAACCCTGGACACACGCCTGCTCGACCGAACCACCCGATCGGTGACCCTCACCGCGGACGGCAGGGAACTCCTCGACATCGCCGAGAACATCCTGGCCGGCTACAGGACAGGGATGAACACCTTCGCCGCCTACCGCGCCGGTGAACGCGGCACGATCACCCTCGCCGCGTTGCCCTCCATCGCGGCGAGCCTGCTACCGCCGATCATCTCCGGGTTCCTGGCCGACCGCCCTGACGTCCGTTTCGTCATCCTCGACGGCACGACCCGGGAAGTCCTCGACCACGTCCAGTCCGGAACCGCCGATCTCGCGCTCACCGACACCGCCATCGTCCACCCGAGCCTCGACACCCATGCGTTACGAGAGGATCCCGTGCTGGCCGTCCTCCCGACCGGGCACCGCCTCGCCGCCCGGTCTCGTCTCGCCTGGGCCGACCTCGCCGACGAGACCTTCATCGCCCTGCACCCCGACAGCAGCGTCCGCCACCTCACCGACCTCGCCTTCTCCCAGGCCGGCATCAGCCCGACGACCCTCGTGGAAACCCGCACCGTCGCCACCGCCGCAGGCATGATCGCCGCCAGGCTGGGCGTCAGCGCGATGCCCGAGCTCGTCCTTCCCCTCATGTCCTTCGCCGACATCACCGTCCGACCACTCATCTCACCCCCGATGATCCGCAAGCTGGCCGTCCATGCCCGGAGACAGCGGCCGGCCCCTGTCACCGCAGGCTTCCTCGATCACCTGCGCACCGGCTCCTGACCCGACGCGAGGCGGTGAGACTGGTTCAGTCCTCGATGGGAGTGACCCCGAGTGCCTTGTATCCGGCGGGCTGGCCGTCGCCGTCGAGAGTGGTGGTAAGCCCGCCGCGGACGCAGACCGACGGCGACTGCGGGTAGGCCTTGCCGTTACAGCGGAACCGCACGCCGTCCACACCGGTCAGATCGGCCGCCGACATCGACCTGAGAGCGGCGATCAGGGATTCCGAGCTGACGTCGCGGGTGATACCTTCGGTGCCGGTCCGGAACGCCATGACCGTCGTGAACATGTTCATTCCACTGTTTCCGCTGTCGTCGAAATCGCCCTTCGCGTAGGTCGCCATGACGGCGTCGTAAAGCTTCTTGGAAGGGCTGTCGGAACCAGCGGACGCCGTGGCGGCGATAACCGTCCCTTCGAGCGCATCCCCCGGCACGGCCTTGCGGGTCGCGTCGGTGACGCACTGCGAGACAGCACTGACCTGGCCGTCGAAACCGACCGCTCGCAGGCCGTTCATCGCGCTGATGCAGAACGAGTCGTTACCTACGATGAAGACGATGCCGCCGCCGTCGGCGACACGCTGCATCTGCGGCGTCATGTCGGCCGTGCCCGGTGGGACAGCGACCACCTCAAGGCCGACACCCGCTTTCTCGAACAGCTTGGGCGCGACGTTGTTGACCAGGTTCAGCGCCGCAGGAACATCGATCACGACGGCCGTGACCTTCGAAGCGTGACGATCCTTGGCCAGCCGCAGGGGAAGCGTGATCGTCCCGAAAGTCGGATCGCTCAGGATAAAGGTCGACTCGGCATCGGCCAACTGGTCAGCACCGCCCGAGGCGAACAGCATCACCGGCACCCCGGCGTCATGCAGCGGCTTCCAGGCGCTTTCGTTGACCGTCGAGCTGCCGATGAGGACGGCGGCAACGTTCTTTTCGATCATCTCGTTGCCGCAGTCGGTGCCCTTGGACGGGTCGGACAGTGTCTGGCACGTCACCAGCTCGATGGGCCGACCACCGATCCCGGAACGGTGCTCGTTCACGTACGCCACAGTCGCATTCGCCGCCGCGGCCTCCACCGTCGTATCCGCCACCGCGTTCCTGCCATCGGTCACGAACCCGATCCGGACCGGCGCGCCCTGGGCCACAGCCGACGGCCCGAGCAGCGCGGTCGCGCCCGCGCCGCCACCGTCGTTCTCACCGGTCGCCCGGTCGTTCCCAGAACTACCGCACGCGGCCCCGGAAAACAGGATCGCGGCCAGGAGCGACAGGCCCGCTAAACGGGTCCCCGCCGCCCGGCGTCGAACCCGTGACCGAGGCGGAACGTCAGATGACTGCCTCGTTATCGCCATATCCACTCCTCATTCGTGACCAGATTTCCGGGAACGGGAACGACGCAGGCCGGCCACGTGTACCGCACCCAAGCGAAAAACCGACCGCTGACCGCACACCCATCGCCCTCAGCCCGACGGATCAGCTACGGCCCGGGAGCGGCAATTCCAGAGAAACAGACGGAGCGCAGTCGGACCGTGTCGGCAGATTTCCGGGTTTGTCATCAAACTGGCCTGGCGGCTGGAGACTGAGGCCGCACCGCACCGGCGCCCGCGACCCGATGAAGCTGCGGTGACCAACGATCGTGAACTCACCGCAGTCGGCAGGGAAGCCCGCGCCACACCTGCCCCGCGCAGTCCTCATGGCCCCAACCTCATGCGGCCCGAGTCTCCACCCACCACCACCGACAACGGAAATATCAATATCGCATTGATCCATGCCTCTGAGACATTGACCTGGCCGACCGTGTTGCCGGCCGCGCCCTCGAGCCAGGTGGGTCGTGGCGGGGTACACCGCCGTCCCGCCCTCGACGGCAGGGTGGCCCTCCAACCGCGACCAGCGCCGCTCGAACAGGTCGGTCGCGACCGTAGCGTCCCGTCCAGCATGTCGGACAGGTCGACGTCCGTACGGATCGCGCCGCGCGTGTCCCGGCGTGCGGCGGGGTGCCACAGACGACAGCCCTGGTCAGCCGCGGAACGCCTCGTCCGCGTGTGACGGGTCGACGCTGAGATCGCGGGCGGTACGTGTCACCGGCTCGCCGGTCAGGTGTTCCCAGCCGGCGATCGGGCCCAGCAGGTTCTCCAGGACCATCGCTCGGCGCCAGTATGAAGTGGGCGTCGTGCTCCCAGGCGTAACCGATCCCACCCAGCAGTGTGATCGGCTCCAGGCCGATCTCGGTGGCTCGCGACAGGCAGGCGACCGCGGCACCGGCGGCGGCGAAGGGCGCTCGGCTACCGCACCGTCGCATCTGCCCAGCTCACCGACCAAACCGACTTCTGACACCCGACAGGGACGGTGATGAGCGGGGTACCGTTATCAGAGAAATCCTCGGAGTGAACCGATGGCACTGCGTGACGAGCGGTGGTGATGTGCGGGAATCCTGGGATTCAGGGGGCTTTGAGGATGGACCTTTTCGACCGGATGGAGATAGGGCTCGCGATCTTCGATCTTGACAGCGGCCGGGTGCGCAGGGTGAATCCGTCCACCTGCCGGATCCTTGGTCGCGATGAGTCCGAGCTCGTCGATGTCACGTGGGAGACGCTGATCCATCCGGACGATCGGGACGCGCAGGTAGCAAAGGCGATGYAATGCCTGACTTCCGGGGAGGGCAGCTGGCAGGATGACGTACGGTTCGTACGCCCGGACAGGACGCTGGTCCACGTTCTGGCCACATGTGTGGTCATTTCGGGCGACGATGCCGAACGGTGCCTTCTCGTTCAGTTTCAGGACATAAGCAGGGAGATGGCATCGTACCGAAATCTTCGTCTCGTGGCGGAGAGCACGCCGGTGATCTTGTCATTGATCGACAGAACCGGCCGCAGCCTGCTCAGTGAAGGCATTCCCGGGCACTATCGTCAAACCCTGGAATTCGCCCGGCGCAGCTCGGTCTTCGAGGCCTTCGCGGACCATCCCGAGGCGCTGGCGCAGATTCGGCTGGCGCTGACCGGCGAGCGCGCGTCGGGGGTCTACGAGGCAGATGGGCGCTGGTTCGATCAGAGCGCGGTCCCGATTCACGGGATGGACGGCGCAGTGGAGTCCGTCGCGGTGATCACAACTGACGTCACCGATCGTGAAGAGGCCCTCGCTCAGCTGCGGGCACGGTCGGCCGAACAGGCGATTGTCGCCGACCTCGGCCGACGCGCGCTGGACAGCCCGAATCCTCCGTCGATCTGGCAGCAGGCCGCGACGGTGATCGCCGAGCACCTCCGCGCGGATCGTGTGACGCTGCAGCGGACGGGTCGGCTCAGCGAGGAACCTGAGCTTGTGGTCGCAGTCGAGGCAGGCGCATCCGCGTCCCACGGGTCCACCTCGTCCGCGCCGCCACCGAGCCGCGCCCACGAGCCCGACGATGAAGGCGCGCCCGGCCTGAACCGTCGTCGTTCACCGTTGTGCACACCGATAGGCCGTTCTGAGGATCCTGACGCGGTCCTCACGGTTTTCCGTAGTTCTCCGGGTACGTTCGCTGATCACGAGATGGCGTTTCTTGATGGCGTCGCGACCGTCCTCGCCGCCGCGGACGCGCGGTTCCGGATCGAACAGCAGGTACGCCACCGGGCACTGCACGACGGGTTGACCGGGCTGCCGAACAGGACCGCCCTGTTGGAGACCATGCACCGTGCGGTGGACCGAGCCCGAAGCTGCCGACGCCGGGTCGGCCTGCTGTTCATCGACCTCGATGGCTTCAAGACCGTCAACGATTCACTCGGCCACCAGGCCGGCGACCAGCTGCTCCGGGACGTCGCCGAGCGTCTCCGCGGCACGGCGCGTAAGGGCGACCTCGTCGCTCGTCTGTGCGGAGACGAGTTCGCGGTCCTGTGCGACGGCGACCCGACCCTCGCCTCTCTCCGGGAGATCGCGGACCGTGTCACCAACGGCCTCGCCGTTCCGAGAACTCTCGCAGGCCAGCCGGTCGCTGTGACCGCGAGCGTCGGGATCGCTCTGCTCGACAAAGGGCCGAACAACCACACGGAGCCGAGGGACGCCGACGGGCTGCTGCGCGCGGCGGACCTCGCGATGTATGCCGCCAAGCGGCAGGGCCGCGGCCGCTGCCTGGCTTTCGACGAGAACATGCGTGTCGAGGCTGTCCACCGCGCCGAGACCGAGAGGGACCTTCGGCGTGCCCTCGACACCCGGAGCAGCGAACTGCAACTGCTCTACCAGCCGATGGTGAGCACCACGGGCCATGTCGCCGGTGCCGAGGTGCTGATCCGTTGGCGCCACGCCGGGCGCGGTCTGCTCAGCGCGGACATGTTCGTTCCGGTCGCCGAGGAGACCGGACTGATCGTGGCACTCGGTCGATGGGCGTTGGAGACCGCCTGCCGCACGGCCCGCGGGTGGCGGCCTGTGCCGCCGGGCGCGCCCAGGCCACGGATCGCGGTCAAGGTCTCACCGGCTCAACTCGCCGACAAGCGGCTACTGGATGACGTCTCCTCGGTCCTCGCCGCCACCAATGCAGAACGCCGCTTCCAGCTGTGCCTGGAGATCACCGAGGAATCACTTATCCGATACCTCCCATCCACGGTGGCGACTCTGCACTCCCTCCGAGATCTCGGGGTCCGGGTGTACCTGGACGACTTTGGCTTCGGGAACTCCTTCCTAGGCCACCTGCGCGGCCTCCCGATCGACGGAGTCAAGATCGACCATCGGCTCGTCGCCGGGCTCACCACGGACCGGGCCGACCGAGCCGTCATCGATGCCGTCATCCGCCTCGCCCACGCGCTCGATCTCATCGTCATCGCCGAAGGTGTCGAGGCCTCCGACCAGGCCAGCGAACTCGGCCGCCTTCACTGCGATCTCATGCAGGGCCGTTACCTGGCCTGTCCACAGGACCGCCTGCCGGACCTGGACACCATCGCGGGGCTGTAGAAGCAACATGGCCTCTCCCGACCCGCCCGGGTCCGTATGACGGTGGACGTCGCCTGTCTCGCACGCACGCACGCTCTAGCGAGGCGAACTCCGGTCTGTCTCCCTCCGCCTACCGCCCCGTCGGCTGCAGACGGGTGCCGCACCACTGACTCGATCCATCACCGTCGTGCATGACGTCGAAGCCGGTGGCGTTGGCGTTGACGCGAACGAACGCATAGCAGGTGCTGACACTGCCCCGATTGGTAGACAGGTCGATCGTTCCGGGGACGAGGCCGCCTGCGTCGTAGTCCTTGACTGCGCGCAGATTGGTGATGAAGGACTCCCGGGTCGGGCAGGGACCCGCGGCCTGCAGGCCGCGGAGAAAAAGATCGGCGCTGATGTAGGAGGCGACGGCGACCTCCTGGTCAGGAGTCTCCAGGCCGGGCCCGTACAGGGCCATCGCATTCTCGTACTGGCCGATGGCAGGTGACCGTGACTCGAAGGGGGTGTAGTTGAGCCAGATGGACAGGCCGGCGAGTGCCGCCCCCTTCTCCTGCAGCAGCCGAGCATTGTAGCCGGTGGGGCTGATGATGACTCTCGGCTTGCCGCCACGCACGCGGACCGCTTCCAGGACTTCGGCGAGACTATCCATCGACACGGTGGAGACGATGATATCGGCCTTGCTCGCGATAATCTGGTCAGCGGTACGCGTGGCGCTACTGATTCCAGTCGTGAAACCAACACGTCCGACGGTTTCGATGTACTGGCTGCCGAGGCTGACTATCAGCTGGTCGGCGATCTCCGTCGAGCTTCCAGGATCTTCTTGCTGAAGTACGACAGCCCTGGTACCGCCCTGTGCTCTCGCATACCGGCCGAAGGTGGTTACTGCCGCACCCTTGGCCGAGACGTAGGAGAACGAGAACATGTTGTCGTGGTCGTTCCACAGCGACTCGGCCGTCAGCCCTGTCACCGGAACACCTGCCTGGTCGAGGTAGTCCGCGGACCCGGAGACCGCCGCGCTCAGCTGGACGAGCCCGAAGACCCTCTTCTGCTCGACGAGATCTTTCGCGACCCCGGCATTGACGCTTGGCGTGTCCGAGTCATCACCCGCGACGAGCTCGATCTCACGGCCGTTCACACCGCCGGTCGCGTTGGCGAGACCGATTCGGGCCTCGACAGCGCTGCGTGCCGGCCTGAACGCATCCGCGAGTCCTCCGGTGTCCGGATAGATCAGGCCGACCTTGATCGATTCCGGAGTCACTCCGGGAGCGTCGCAGCTCGCGATCCGACCAGCGTCCCCCTTGCCGGCGGAACAACCGGCGAGCAGCCCGACCGCCACGGCGGACGTCACCGCCTTGCGCCGCCAGGGAGATGAGCGTCGACGGCTTCCAGCCCGAAGCTCCTTCGCGGCCGCGAGCATGACGACTAATCGTGAGACACCCATCGGATACTCCCTCGCAGGTGCCACGGCCCCCGTGGTTGACGCGTGGCGGAATGTGCGAACGCTCCGCCGGGGCGCCATGTGGCTGTGTGACTCCCGGGCGGCCCCACCTACTCAAGTGGGCGAGCCAAAATTGGATATTGGATATTTTAGTAGATCCGGCCGGATCGGCTTCGGCGACATCGAGTCGGCGAGCTGCCGCGGCGAGCGCGCCACTCGTTCAGGATGACCGGCGGTGCCAGACCGTGCCGTTCAGGCCGAGTTGGACCCGACCGTCGGCGCAGAGCCAAGGAGGGCGTCGGACCGCCGCGTCCCAGCTGGGGCAGATCAGCGTGGAATCAACGCTCGCCCCTCAGGTCGCGCGCTGACGCCCGTGGGTCGCAGGCGGCGACGACCTGCACCGCTTCACGTATCGCTGAGCCATGTTGAAGCGGCCTTCCGCTCGGAGGACCGTAGCGGTGGGCCGAGATCGAGGACCCTTTTCGAAAGATTCATCAACATTCCCCGTGCCGGGATTCGGTTGGACGGCCGGCGCTGACAGGGCCGGCCTCCGAGCAACGCCGGCCGGACGACCGGGCCGGACACGCCCACCACCTGCACCTTCTCTCCTCGGCCTCTGAGCCGGTGGGGCGACCATAGGGTAGATGCAGTGTCCAGTCAACGGCCTGCCTGTCCGCCTGGTTCGCCGGGTCAGCGCTTCGGGTCTCACGCACACGGCCAGTGTCGCCGGCGGCGGCCAGCACGCCCCGCAGCTCGGCGAACCCGGCCGCCGTCGAGATTCCGTGGTGTATCAGCAGGCCGTAGGAGCAGGCCGATGGACCGAGCCCAGGTTTCAACGACTGGTTGTTCGCAATGCGCGGCCTTGGCTTTCGAAACGGCCGCTGGAGCCGAGGTAGGGCGCCCTGAGCTCGCGGAGCAGCCAGCCGGGGTGCTGCCTGTCGATGATCTCGATGTCGTCATCCCGGTAACGGTCTGGCTGTGTGCGTTCGGTGGTGTTGACAGGCACCGCGCCGATGTCCGGCCGCGGTCCGGCGGCGATCTCGGTCCCGGCCTGGTCAAGTGCACGCCGGGCCGCCGTGAGCGCGCGATCCCACCAGCTGTCCTTGGCCGGCAGCGGCCAGGGGTAGACGGAGGCGACCATCTCGTGGACGCGCCAGACCTCCTCCGCCTCGGCCTCCGACCGCTCGGGCTCGGCGTTGGCGAGTCGCCGAAGCCGCCGCAGCGCCTCCTCTCGATAGCGCGCCCGGACATCCGAGTCGCACAGCGGCCGGTCGGGCCCCCGCTCCCAGGCGCACCGCACCAGTTCGGCCGGGTCATCGAGCTCGGAGACACGCAACAGGTCGCTGACCGCCACCGCGAGTACGCCGAAGCGCTCGGCTTTCGTTCCCAGCGCGTCGATGGCCTCCTGAAGTGGTGCGCCCAGGCCGAGGCTGTCCGCGGACGGCACCGGCGCATGGCCGTGGCCGGCCATCCGGGCTGCCAGACAGTTGTGCTCGTGCTGGGCGACGTCGACGGGGAACGCCAGCAGTACCAGGCCGATCCAGGAGGCGAGGATCTCCGGGTCGGCGAGGTCCGGGGCTCGCAGCGCGGGTGACGCGGCCGGAACCAGGCCACGGCTGCGCGCGGGATGGCCGGCGAGCCGACGCGCTGCCTCCCGCAGCACCTCGCCGCGGGAGGCAGCGGCAACCGCGGCGGACATCTGGACATCGACAACGTCCGCGTCATCGCTGGGCGGCTCGTCCGCCGCGGTCGCGCGAGTGCCACCAGCGCTGGTAGCGCCAACAGCGCTGGCGGCGCTCGTGGCAGGCGGCAGAGGCCGAAGGGCTGTCCCAGACCGGGTGGTTTCCACGCGCCCGGGATGCGAACTGCCTGCTGCGGCGCCGTCGGCCCCCGTGCCAGGTGACCCGTCGCCGACATCGACCAGCGCTGGGCTGAGTTCGCCGGAGGGCATCGGCCCGGCGTTACGGCTGACGAGACGCGCCAGTGCGTCGCCACCGGTCCGCAGCGGGCCGCGGGCCTCCGGCGCCGCCGAGGATGGGTCGATCCAGTCCGCCGCGAGGCGGAGAAGGTCGCTGCGGGCGCGGGAGGTCGAACCAGGTTCGCGCAGCGCGCTCAGTACGGCGCCGAAGTCCGTCAGGTCGTCGGCGGACAGCGAGCTCCCCGGTCGCGCCATTGTCACGAACGCTTCTTCTGGCCGCGGTGCGCCGGTCGCGGACGAGGACCGCGTGGAGTCGTGCAGCGGTGCCTGGAGGGTGGCCGGATGACCGTCGGCCGCCTCGGGCAGTGACACGGCGGAGTCCGTCGCGGGCTCGGCTGGCTCGCTGGTTCCAGTGGTCGTCGTCATTGCTCTCAGTGCTCACCTGTGAAGGGGATCCAGTCGGGGTCGAGGTCGGGCACACCGGGCCTCATTTCCTTGCGCAGCACGCTTCCCGGGTTTCGGAGCAGGTCGGTGAAGGAACGCGCCGGCCAGTAGCGCGGCCGGCCGAGGTGGAGGCGCAGCCGGCCGTCCTCGCTCAGTGACGCGAACCAGGAAGCGCCTTCTTCGGTCTGCCACTCCGGCTTCGGTACTGGTTCGAACAGTGGGGAGTCGCCGTCGAGCGTGCGGGCGAGAAACGTCCAGGTGCCGCCGTCGGGGATTTCCGGCAGCGGGACGGTCGAAACCCGGGCCCGGAACTCCTGCGGCTGTCCATCGGTAGCGGCGGGGCGGACGAACGTGTCGGGATACGACTCGGCCACCGTCCCGTTCGGCAGCGCGGGGAACACCTCGACAGCCCGCTCTGGTCCACTCTGATCAGGCACGGCGAACACCGCCGCGGTCGCCGTCCCGTCGATGAGCGCCTGCTGCCGCAGCTCGTAGCCCTCGTCCTCGGCGACCAGGTATGGCACCCTGCCGAGGCAGAGATTGACAAACGGGTTGAGGCGCTGGTCGACCTCGACCTGCATCTGAACCTTCGGCTGCCCGGGCGCGAGCGGTTTCCACCTGTTGTCCGATTCGGTCGAGACGTGTTCCAGGGCGGCCTCCCGCGCGGGCACGAACTGGCCCCAGACGATGTCCTCGGAGGCGTCGATCATCCGGTAGAGGTCGGCACTCCCCCAGACCGCCCCCCAGGGGCCCCGGGCCGTGCCCAGCTCACCCTTGTGACCGATGACGAACGGGTCACCGGCACGGAGCACGTCGTCGGCGACGTCGTCGTTGCCCCGCAGCCGGAAGTCGCAGGGCAGGCGGAGCATCAGGCCGCCGGTCTGGAAGGCGATCCGGCTGTCGCCCTTCTGCGCCCGCTCGTCGACTCCGACACCGGCGACTGTCGCCGCCCAGGCGGCGCCCATGGACGCCACCTCCTTGGCGCGCTTCTTCTCCACGACAAGGTTGGTCGGGTTCCAGGTAAGCGGCCGGCCACGGACGGACAGGTCCGCGAGGCGGGCTCGGATGGTCTCGGCGACCAGCGGCATCTCGACGGTGCGGCCGGACAGCGCCACTTCGTCGAGCCTGGCGTCGGGGTCACCGCGGAAGGAGGCGCTCACCTGCGCCGCGGCCAGGCCGGCCGCCCGCCGGATGAGCGGCCGGACGAGGCGCTCGAAGTCCTCCGACCCGAGAGTCACCTTGAACGTCATCTCGGCGCTGCTGTTCCCGCTGCCCGACAGATCGTTCCCGCCCGGATCGGCCGACGTCTTCACCGATGCGCTGAGAAACTTGCTCAGGTCGCCGTCCTCCCAGACCCGGCGAGCGCCGAGCTTCCGCTTGGCGTCGTCCGCCTTGTGCCATAGCTCGAGGAATTCGGTGGCCTTTTCCTCCCCTCGGGTGGGCACCAGTTCGTCGAGACGGGCCCTGACCGTGGCGGGCACGGGCTTGCGCGCGCCGCTGGTGACCACCTGCCTGGCCAGGTTCTCGGCCGGCTGGCCGGCGGCGAGCAGGTAGGCGTCGGCGATCGCGGCCTTCAACCAGTAGAAGACCCGCAGCGTGAGGTTGTCACCGCCGAGCTGCGGGTGACCGGTGGTGCCGAGCACCTCGGGCGTGAGCCGGTAGCGGCGCCCGATCAGCCGGTCGTCGTCCGCACCGACGGGGATCTCGGTGAGCCGGACGCCGATGAGGGCGATGTCGGTCGTGCCACCGCCGATGTCGACGACGAGGATGGTCCGCTGCCACCGCTTCTCGCCGTTCGGGCCGTCGGGCAGCCGCCGGGAACGGCCGCGCAGCGCCTCGACGCCGATCCCGGAGGCCGAGCCGATCCCGAGCATGACGAAGTACAGCGCCGCCGCGATCCCCTCGTCGACATCGATCGGTGGGATCTCGACGTCTGGCATCGCCTTCAGGGCAAGCTCGCGGAGCCGTTCGCGGGCGGCCGGCGGAGTCACCGTCGGGCACAGCAGGAACACCCGGCGCAGGGCCAGTGGTTCGCCGGTATCGGGATTCTCCTCGATGCGCTGCTGGGCCTCGCCGTAGAGGTGTTTGAAGACCTGGCCGAGCAGATCGTCCGTCTGCGCCGTCCTCGCGGCGTCCGGCAGGTCGCCGCGCGCGCGGAACTCCCGGAGTGTGGACAGGGGCCGAGGCACGGTGATGCTCGGGAACTCGCGCTTGAGGCTGCGGACGCTGCCTTCGATCTTCCCTCCGTCTTTGGGCGGCTGGTCTCGGAGCTCCATCCGCACTGCGAGCGGATCGAACGTGACAACGTGGACCATGCTGGAAAGCGCGGTGACCGAGCTCTCCTCCGGGGCGCTGAACCGCACCGACTGGAGGCCGTTCGCTTCCAGGGGCGGGACGGCGTAGGCGGCGCGCAGGGCCTGGTCCAGCCGCCGGTGCARCTCACGCGGAGCCCGGCGCCCGTGGCAGGCGACCTCCAACGGGCCGAGAACCGCGTGGAGCACCTCCAGATTGCCGCTGTCCAGCTGGGCCGCGATCTCGTCGAGGGTGCGCTGGTCTCCGGTCCGCCGGAACACCTCGGCGGGCACGCCGCCGAGCAGCTTGGCCCATTCGTCCTGGGTATCGGTGAGCGGCACGCGCAACAGGCCGGCCAGCGCCCTGGCGAGCGCACGGGCCTGCTCGGGGTCCAGCGGGTCCTGCAGATCGACCCTTGGCTTGTAACGGAGCGTGATCGCAGTGGTCGTCGTGCCGAAGTCGAAAACGGCGAAGCCGGTGTACTCCCTGACCGGCGGGTCCGCGGTCGCGGCGCTCGGCTCCAGCGTGACCAGCAGGACCGTCTCGTTCACCGCCGGGGAGGACCACGTCACGGCGACTGTCGCCGCCGCGGTGATCAGCTCGCCGGGGACCCGGATTCCCGGGTTGGTCAGCACGGTGACGGGGGCCGCGGGATGGCCGGCGTCGACGAGCCGCAGCCAGTTGCCGCGCAACCACTCGGCGAGCGGCTCGGCCTGCGGGTCGTCGACGGACAGCTCGGCCTGGATTTTCGGCAGTGCCCGCCCGGGCACCAGCAGCTGCATGGTGACCTCGGGCAGGCCGTAGGTGCCGCCGAGGAGCGGGTCAGGAGAGGCCGTGTAGGTGTTCGCGCCCTGCAGCGTGACGCGCGGATCAGTGCTCCGCGTGATGAGCTCGAAGTCAGCCATGGTCCGGTTCCGTTCCGTCCGTGGGGGTTCAGCGGTAGTCGTCGTCGGGGTCGTCCCCGGGGGCGGCGGCGAGCTCGTGCTCGGTCGGGAGCGCCCGGATCAACTTGTCGATCTCCAGGGTGAGCTGCTGGGAGATCTCCGCGGCGAGCTCGATCACCTCGCCCTGGACGATGTCGCGGACGGCCGTGACGGCCTCGGTCCGGCGCCGGAGCACGGTTGTGAGGTGGCGGCGTGTCGCGCTGCCGGCCGGATCACCCTCGTACCCCGGGTTCCAGGGCAGGGCATGGGGGCCTGGTGGGAAGGGAGCCGCGTCGGCCGGCTCCCTACCCGCCGGCGTGACCGGGCCGGTGCCCGCGAGCCGGGCGCGTGCCGCGTCGGTCAGGCCTGACGGCTGCCCCGCGGCCGGGTCGTGACCGACGAGTCGCGTGCCGGTGAGCCGCTCGAGCCGGCCGAGCCGCTCGGGGCTGAGCGCCGTGGCGAGGACGCCCAGGACGCCCGGGTCGGCGAGGGCCGCGGCGAGCGGGGTGAACAACCGGCTTCGTTCGGCCCGTTCCCACCCGTCCACGGCGTCGAAGACCTCTTTGTGGTACTGCTCGACAAGCCTGCTGGCCGACAGGCCGAACCGTCTGGTCAACGCCTGGGTGGACAGCGCGATCGCCGGCCGTTCGTCGGGCGGGGTCTCCTGCTGCGCGCGCACCGCGAAGCCCGTGTCCTCCCAGCTCAGTTCCTGGGCGAACTCGGGCCAGAAGGGCCAGCGGCGCACCTCCTCGAGGGCGTCCTCGGCGGCCCGGTCGAGCAGCGCCGCCAGCGGCGCCGTGGGGGTGCCCGGCGCCGAGGGCGCTGACCGACCGGCGTATCGAAGGCTGTCGGCACCGCCGCGGAGTTCCCTCGCGGCGTCGCGCAACTCCTCGACCAGGGTGAGCACAGCCTCCTGCGCGGCATTGGCATCGGGGCTGCCCTGGGCGTCGAGGCGAGCGACCTCCCAGTCGTGCTCGGTGAGCGCCGCCTGTACGGCGGCGGCCGCCGTGTTCAGCTGGTCGAGCCGGTTCGCCAGCCCGTTCGTGCGCACGTGGGTGGTCACCAGGCTGCGCAGCGCCGAGATGCCGCAGTCACGGGCGTACTCGGTCAGGGCGTCGCGCACATCGCGGGCCGCGGCGCTGTAGGGATCGCCATCCGCGAGCCGTTCGGCAACGACCGCCCAGGCACCTGGTTCCGCCTGTGGCACCTTCTCGAGGTGCCGGCCCACAGACTGCATGGCTGGCAGCGTGGAGACGAGCACCAACCGGTCCAGCCGGTGGCCCTTGTCGATCCGGGCTCCGGTCAGGCTCTCCGCGACGACGCACACCCCGTGCAGCCGGCTGACGCCGCCGAAGAGCGTCTGCAGCGTCAGCGGCCCGTCACCCGCCGGGGCCCTGACGTCCTCGAACCAGGTCGCCACGACGATGGGCGCACGCGCGACCTGGCCCGCGGGCATGCCCAGCTTGCGCAGAAGCGCGTAGAACTCCAGCGACGCCGGCGCCGCCGGCTTGCGRGTGTCGACGAAGTTCAGGAAGGTCTCGATCCCCTCACCGCCCAGCCCGCTGACGAACAGGTCGCGGTGCTGGGTGTGCTGGGCGTTGAACCCGGGGAAGTCCCGGATCTGCAGATCCACCGCGCCGAGCAGGCCGGGCAGCGGCCAGTTCTCCGGATCGGCCTCGACGGTCGCCCGCAGCTCACGGACCAGCGAGAACGCCTCCCGCAGATGGTTCTCCTGGAGGTCCGCGACCGGGTCGGCCAGGTTGCTCGCCGGGGTGGCCGGGGCCGGCGCCGGCTCGGGGAAGGCCAGCGGTGGGGCCGCGGGCAGCGGCAGCCGGACCCCGGCGCTGACCAGTCCGGGCTTGATGGTGCGCCGCCGGCCCAGCAGGGTGCCCGCCCGCGCCTGCGCGTCGCGCAGCATGACCAGTTCCATGGCGATCTGCTTGATCGTCACATCGCCGGCCTGGTCGGCCCAGAGCCGCTTGCGGCACCAGGCGTTGAACCGCCCCCACCCGTCGGTGACCGGGCAGTAGTCGGCGAGTTCCTGCTGGGCGCCCAGCGCCGGGTTCTCCTCGGTCGCCCGCGTGACGAGCTTGCCGAGCACGTGGTCGGCGCAACGCACGAGCTCGTCGCGGCTCATGAACTGGACCTCGGCATGGACGACCCGGGTCGGCGAACCGGCCGGCGCGGCGCGAAGGCGCAGGACGGTCACGTTGCCGGTCGTCGGATTCTCGCTGCTCTCCAGCAGCAGCGGGACGCCGAGCAGCACACTGAGGACCGTCGACTTCAACGAGTTGTACTCGCCGACCGCGCCCAGCACGATCGGCGCGTCGATCTTCCCGGTGAGCGTGTTCAAATGGCCGARCAGCCGGCTCCGGATCTCCGCGAGCGCGGGCGATGACCGATCGGCGCAGGCGTCGTGCCGGCCCTTCGCCTTCTCCGCCTCACCGCGCAACCGCGCGATTTCGTCCTCGTACACGATGCGTGTTCTCCCCCCAGAGGTCGGCGCCGCGACCGGGCGCAGAGTGTTGGTTGTGCGTTCATTGCGGTGGCGGTGGCGGTGGCGGTGGCGCGCCGCCGCCGGCGTTCGCCTTCTGGCCGTTCGAAGCCGAGTGACCGGAGCCGAACGACGAAGCGCCCGGGGACGGGTTCGAACCGTTTCCGCCTGGATGGTTGGCTCCGTTGGAGCCGTTCGAGCGGATCCACCGGGACGAGAACTCAGGGGAATCGCCGCGCAGCCAGAGCGCGAGCCGGTCGCGGCCCATCGCCACCGAGACCCGGGCCCACGCATGGCGCAGGTCACGAGTCAGGCCGTCGCGGTAGCGGCGTTCCTTGTCCTCTTCGACGTCGCGCCAGCTGGCCCGTGCCTCACGACGCTCGACGATCTCGTCGTAGGTGGATCGGCGGGTGACCAGCTTCGTCAGCAGCGGCAGCAGGTCCGCGCCGAGCAGCACCCCGCGCAGCACCCACGGCCACTGCCGGACCTCGGGATGCGCGGCCAGCACCCGCCGGAGCGCGACCTCCCGCGCAGTGAAGCCACGGTCGTCGCGGATCGCGTCCGCTTCGGTCTGGGTGAGCGTCGGCAGGTTCTCCGGCTTCAGGGCGTCGGCCTTGCGGGTCTGTGCTGCCACCAGGCTGTCGTTGAGCGGCTCGTAGACGTCTTTCGCCGTCTCGTAGACCTCCCAGTCCGCGGCTGCCTTGTCACCGGGAGGGGTGTTGTGGTCGGCGGTGGTGAGCTTGTCGTTCTGGTCCTTCCAGGTCTGGAAGGCACCTTCCATGCGCTTCTTGGCGTCCGCGACCGGCCGATTCAGCGCCGTGATCTCTCTGTCGATCTTCTCGACCTCGAGGTCGCGCTTGTGCACGCGCGCCTCGTCCAGGTGCAGCTCGACGACCGACACCAGCTCACGTCTGATCTCCGGGGCGAAGACCAGCATGAGCATCGCCTCCGCGACCAGGTAGGCCATGCCGAGGGCGATGGCCAGCCGAAGGCCATAGCGGACAATCCGCCTCCACAGGGCCGAAAATCCGCCACCGGTCCGCTTCACCTCGGAGACGATCATCCGGTCGAGCAGGAAGACGAACGTGCCCCAGCCGAGGCTCACGGGTAACAGCCACAGGTGAAACGCGAGCACCGTTGACAGGAAGGCGAGGCAGACAGCCGCGGCGACGGCTCCGACCATGAGCAGCATCAGGCCGTAACCCGCGTAGCGCGTGCGCAACTCCGGCGTGACGAGCGCTGCCGGATCTGCGCCCGCGCACCAGAGCAGTGCCCGCGTCGGCCGTTTCGGCGGTGGCAGGTCATCGTCGCCGCCTGGCGGCATCGCACCGCCAAGCGGTGATTCAGTCACCGGTGCCGCCTCGCGGTCCACCGGATGGCGCGCGGAAATCGCCACCTGAACCGGGCCATGGTCTACCCCCCGTATTCCGAGGCCCATCAGAGGTTTCGTGTCGACCGTATCGACCTCTGTTCATTGCGTCTAGCATCCTTCGAGCTTTCACAACGGAATGCGGAACGGAGCACAATGGCCGCCCCCGATGTTCGCCTGAGGGCGCGCGATGTTCATCAGATCACCGGTGGCCGGACCGTCCGCCGTTGAAACGAAGGGGCACCGCCGCGGTGGTCCTGTCGGCTGCCGCGGGGTTTGATCCTGCAATCCGCCTGGAGTGGGGCCACACCAGGTCCGTGCGAGTCCGGGTTTCGCGCCTCGTCGGCCCTTCTTGTTGCAGCCACCCTAGAGAGACGGTGGCGAGGTGGTATAGCGTTGCCCGTCTCCAGTTGAGGTAATCACGGAGGGCGACAGTCAATCACGCGGCGTCGTCTCGGATCGGCGCGAGCGGGCGGTCACGGCGCCCGGCCTTTCACTTGCTCTTTGTCCAATGGAGTAGGGTCACGCCAGCCTTGAATCGTCTCAACGGCCAGCAAAAATGCACTGATCTACCCAAGTGCGACCGTATGCTCATTTCTGTGAGCCAACCGGATCTTGAATGGTCCACCCCACTGGGCGGCGAGCTGCGCGCGCGGCGTGAGGCCGCCGGCCTGAGCCTGCAGGGCCTCGCCGTGCGCAGTGGTTACAGCCGGTCGTACCTGAGCCGCGTCGAGACCAGCAGGCGGGCGGCGACGCCCGCTGTCACCCGGACCTACACCGAGCTGGTCCCGACCGGTCCGACCCCGACGCCGCGGCACAGCCCACAGTCGCCCCCGGGGCGTGCGGCCGGTCCGGAACTCGATGTCACCTGGTTCGGCTCCGAGGTGCGTCGCCTGCGCATGGCGACGGGCAAGTCCCTGACGACGCTCGGATCCGAGGTCTACCTGTCGCGTTCCCATCTCAGCAAGATCGAGCAGGGCGACCGCCGTGCGAGCTATCCGCTCGCGCGCTCCCTGGACACGGCACTTGCCGCCCAGGGCCGGCTGACGCGGCTCTACCTCGAGGAATGCACGCGGGCCGTCCCGGTCGCCCCGGACACGGACATTCTCGCCCGCAGCGGACGGGACCGCGTCGAGGCCGGAGATCCGGACCCTGCCGAGCGCGCGGCAGCGGCGGCGGAGCGACTGGAGACCTTGCGGATACGCAGCCACCAGGTGGGTCCGTACTCCGTCCTGCCCGACCTCGGCGCCGGCGTCATCAACCTGCACGCCGCTGCCGGAGACGGCCGGGGCGCGGCCAGCCCGGTGTGGGCGGTGCTGCTTCGCTACGCCGAACTGCTCGGCTGGACGGCTCAGGAGACCGGGCACGACGCGACAGCTCTGCGCTGGACGCGAACGGTCGCGGACTGGGCGCGTGCTCTGGGCGACACCGACGCGCTCGGGTACGCCCTGATCCGGCAGTCGCAGGTCGCGCGGCGACGCGGCGACGCGGAAGCGGCCGTCGGCCTCGCCCGCCGGGCGGGCGCGCTGCCCGGGATCTCGCCGCGCGTCATGCTGTTCGCCACGCAGCGCGAGGCGCAGGCCTGCGCGCTCGCTCGGGACGACGCCGCGTTCCGCCAGGCTCTCGACCGCTACTACGCGCTGGTCGACCTGCCTTCACCCGACGCGGCCGCTCTGGATCCGGCGACGCGGTGGGGACCCGCGCCGGATCCGTTGTTCGAGCGCTCCCAGCTGTTCGAGGCGACGTGCCTGGTGGACCTCGCCGACTTCCGCACGGCGGCGGCGCTGTTCGACCGAGGCATGGCCACGCTCGGCCCGCTGCGCTCGGGTTACGCCCGCCTGGCAGTCCGGCAGGCCATCGCCTACGCGCATCTCGGCGAACCCGACCATGCCAGCGACGTCATGCGCGGTGCCCTGCCGACGCTGGCCCGTCAGGGATCGGCATCCCTGCGCGGCGATCTCAGGCTGTTGATCCGCGCGCTGAACCGGCACCGCCGTTGTTCTGCCGTGGTCGCTCTCCTGCCGGACCTGACGTCCGTGGCACGCAGCGCCGGCGGCGTGGCCCCGAGCAGCCACAGGCCCTCCGGTGCACCGACGCTGAAGGAGAAGTAGCTGGTCATGGCCGAGCAGAGATATTTGATCTTCATCAGCTATCGCGGTTCCGATCAGAACTGGGCAACCGAGTTCGTCTACGCGCGGATGACCGAGGCGTTCGGCGCCGACACGGTGTTCAAGGCCGGGAACGCACTTCGCGCAGGCGAGAGTTATCCACCCGTCCTGCGGCGCCAGGCGGTGGCCTGTCCGGTGATGCTCGTCTGCATCGGGCCTGGTTGGCTCGAGGCCGGCGCGCCTGAGGCCGGCCGGCGCCTGGACTCGCCGGACGACTGGGTGCGCCTGGAGATCACTCTCTCGCTCCACGCCGGGAACCACGTGGTGCCGTTGCTGATCGGCAACCACGATGAGGTGCGAATCCCGACGGAGGACCAGATACCGGAAGACCTCAGAGATCTGATCGACCGGCAGGCCCACCGGCTCGCGCCAGGCGCAGGTCTCGACGTCACCGTGCCGATGCTCGTCGAGCGGCTGGTTGAGCTCGTGCCGGAACTGGGCGAACGCCGTACCGGCGCCGCCCCGCGGCGAGATGCGACCACGCCCACCCCCGCGCCCGGAAACGCCACTCCCGTTTCGCTGAGTTCGGCGCTCGACGCCGCCGGTCGACCCGATCTCTGGTGACACTCCACGCAGAACACCTGCCCGTCTGATGAGCGGCCCCTCTGGAGCCGGGAGGACCACGTCACCCCATGGCGCACGGAATCGGGCGGATCGCGTCCGGAGAAACCAGACCTGCCTGGCGGGAGGAGACACCCATGGCCGACGACGAAGCTCACCGGCTCCCCGACGATCTGCGGTCGTTTCTCGATGACGACTCGAGTGTCGACGACCGGGAATCGGGCCTTGCCCACCGGGCCTTCTTTGTCGAGGAGCAGGTTCTCGGCAAGAACACATCGCGATTCGTCGCCGAAGGCGGCGTGCAGTTCAACAGCGTGCAGGTCTACGCATTGACTCCGGAGAACCTCCCGCCGATGGCGAGCCTGCGTCGTGGGCTCGCCGAACGACAGCTGGAACTGCTCAAGTTCCGGTTCACGATCGACCTGCTGCCACCCGGTCGCAGTTACGTGTCGGTCAGCGTCCGCATCACCGTCCAGTCGCYGGTGACCGTGCTGATGCTGCAGCCGCATCTGGACACGGCCGACACCGACCTGGAAAAGACGTCGAACTCCGAAGCGGCCCTCGATGTGGCACGTCTGGTTCAGGTTCACCTCACCAGGTCGCACGGCAACACAGCTCGGCGAACCGAGCACCTTCCGGTCACGACCGCCCTTGATCTGGGCCCCAGGGGCTTCGGCTGGACCTTCGAGGCGCGTGAGGGCGCGCCCCTGTTCTCCCGGACGGTCCTCACCCACGCGATGATCGAGGTGCCGCGCGGCACGCCCAGCCTGTCTGGGCTGTTCGATGCCGAGGCGCTCATCATCCGCCGGGTGCTGAACACCTCCATCAGACGGCCCGCGAAGCCGGCCAACTCGGCGGCCCCGTTCACCGTCGATCTCACCGCCGCGCCCTGTCAGAGCCGGCCCTGAACGTGCCGAGCGCCGCCTCGACGCCACCACCTGACCCGTCGTCCGGGAGGCGAATCCCATGAGCGTCGTTCGCCAGGTTTCCGCGGTCGTGGCACTGTTGCGGGCCCGGCGCCTGGTGCGAGCCGGCAACCCCGACAGAGTGCTGGACCTGGCCGCGTCCGCTGTCGGCCTGACCAGGGACGATTTCGTGACGCCGGACCGGCTCGGCACGAAGCTCCGGTCCTACCTCGATGGCCTGCCGAACCTGCTGGCGGCGAGCTACGTCCTGATGCTGGCCGGTGCACTCGGGATGGTCCGCAGGAATCTCGACGGCCTGCACGTGTTCRAGATATTCCTGGACGTCGTTCCGGGCGACTACGCGGATACCGACGCGTTACGGCAGAAGCTCCGACAGCGCTGCAGTGGGCTCCCGGCTGAGGTCGAGATGCTCATCGTCCTCGGTCTGGCCGGCAGCCTGGGCGTTCTGGGCCGGGATTCGGAGGCCGTCGCGCTGATCCGAGCCGACCTCGCTTTCGACCCCCTCGCTCTCGGCCCCCTCGCCCTCGGCCCCCTCGCCGTCGACCCCCTCGGACCGGACCGACCGGCCCTCCCGCACCACCTCGACAGCAGGCTCGAGCAGCGGCTGGCCGGGCTTTCGCCCGACGCGGTCGCGGCCTACCTCACCATGCTGGTTCCGTATCTGGACAGCCTGGGAGCAGGGGCCGACGGTGCCGCGATCCTCGAAGCCCGGCTCGGCCTGGAGCCGGACGACTACCAGTCTCCGCGGCGCCTGGGAGCCCGGCTCGACCCGCTGCTGCACTCCCTGACCACCCGCGAGGCGCCGACCTTCCTGCTGTTGTCGCTGACGATGCTGCTCAGCGAAGCCGATCAGGCGGCGAAGGCTCTCGCGCTGGTCGAGTGGTATGTCGGCGCCGACCCCGCCGACTACCGCGACCCGGACGAGCTTGGCCGCAAGTGGCGGGCCTTCTGCGACGCGAACTACCCGGATCTGGGCCCGACGCTCTGGCGGGTCTGGACCGACCTGCTGGTCGAGACCGAGCGGCCGGACGACGTGCTGGCGGTCATCGAGGCGGACACCGGCCTGAGACTGGCCGACCTGAGCACCAGCGAGCAGTTCGGCCCGCGGTTGACACAGCGGTTGCGCCGGGCCCAGGGGGACACAGCGGCGGCCTACCTCGTCTCGCTCACCTTCCAGCTGAACAGTCTCGGCTACGCCGAGCAGGCGGGCCTGATCACCGACTGGTACCTGCGGGGATATCAGAACCTGTGGCAGGTGCCGGACGACGGTGATCCCGGCGTCACCCATGTGATCGGGCTCGTCAGGCTCTGGCTCGAGCTGCGATCAGCGAGCGAGCCGGACTTCGCCTGGCAGCTGTCCGGGCAGGCGGTGGCCTACCTGCGCCGGAGCCTGCTGTTCGGCGATCTCAAGCTGGCCGACCGGCGGGAGTTCATCGGGTATCTGGAAGGGCTGCGGGGCCAGATCAGGTCGGTCGGCTACTCCTGGACGACGCCGAGCGCCGCCGCCCGCCCCGACCCGGCCCGTGTCCTGTCCGCGCAGCTGTGGGACGCCGAACTCGGCCAACGCGCGCTGTTCGAGGAGTTCCTCCTCACGAGGGTCGAAGCGGTCACGCCCGGCACCGCACCGCAGGACGGCTGGCCGTATCCCGACGACGAGCCGATCAACCTGGGGCCGCCTCAGTTTCTCCAGGCCAGCCCCGAAGGTCTCCTACGGCTGCTCGGCGAGGAGGACGAGTTCCACTCGGCCCCGCCCACCGCCCCGATCACCGGAGTCGACAACGCGGCGTCGGGCGCCGCCGACCGAGCGCACCGGGCGGCCGACCCAGCCACCGACTGGGCCGCCGACCAGGCCAAGGAGGCCTGGCTGGGCGAGGCCGAGGAGCTCGTGCGCCAGGGCGTGACCGAAGAGCTTCTCGCCGAGGCCCTCGGTCCAGGAACGATGCTGGTCCGGGCCGGTTTCCGGCCGAACGACGGCGCGCTGATCTGGGCGGCGCTGCGGGTCGGCGATGACGGGCGGGTGCTGGTGGTCGCGGCCGGCGTCGGTGAACCCGCTGACCAGCTACGTGCCCGCTGGGCGTCGCTCCGGCACGACCTCGGCCTTCAGATGGCCACCGTCACGGGAGCTGAGGAGCCTGCGGCCGACGCCCGCACGTATCCCAGCGTCCGCGCCGAGTCTCAGGGCGACAGGCTGGCCGCCGTCCTCATCGAGACCCTGACCGCCGTCACCGCCGCGCTCGACGAGGTCATCGACATCGGGTGGGGATCCGGGGAGTGGCTCGAGAGCATCGCCAGGCAGCTCGCCGCGCTCGGATCCGGGCGCTCGTCAATCGCGTCGCATGGTCACCTCGGCGACCGGCTCGGCGAAATGCTGGCCCTCCCGCCGAACTCCGGCGTGGCGGACCAGGAAAAGCGGGAATCGTCGGTGCGCCTCGCCCGGCTCGAACTCGGCCGGCTCCTGGCCGCGGCGCAACGCCATCAGCGTCGAGCGGCCGGCCACGGCGATCTGCTGGACGAGGTCGACGAGATGACCCGCGGCTACCTGGCCGAGATGGCGGAGATCTGGCCGCTCGGTGCGCTGTCGAACCACCTCGATCGCGACACCGACCTGGTGTTCCAGCTGGAGGACGCACTCCAGCAGGTACCGGTCGCGCATTACCCGTTCGAGGGGGGAACCCCGCTGTACTCGCTGGTCCGCTCGACCCGGATATCGCTCTCCGTGCTCGTCACCATCATGCAGTCCCGGGCTGAACGACGGTTCGCCACGGACGCACGCCGGGTGTTGGCACTGTCCCATTTCGGCGACCATGACCAGTCGGGCCAGATTGCCCGGTTGCTGCACTACGGTCATCGGTGGCTGGCCCGGCAGTCACCGGACCATCAGCTCACCAGCCTGAATGCCGCCGAGATACCTCCGGGCGGTCTGGGCAACCTCCGGGCGGCGCTGGAGTCGGGTCCGGGCTTCCAGACCGTGACCGTGTGCGGCCACGGCTTTCTGGACGAGGACCACCCGCCCGGGTCCGGCGGCGCCCGCTGGGGTATCGAGCTGCACGACGGGCCGTGGCGCGGCGTCGGCTGTGACCTGCGCTCCGTCAACTTCCTGCTGTTGCCGAGCTGCTCGATGGGGCGGCTCCGACAGGCCGGCGACGCGGACGTGACCGGAATGTGCGCGCTGCTCGCGCTGAACCGGGCCCGATCAGTACTCGCCTGCCGCTGGCCCGTACTGGCCGACCAGGCCATCGCATTCACCCACGAGGTCGTGGCCACCTATCTGGCCCTCAGCGTGCAGGCGGAGGATCGTGAGCGCGGAAGTCTGCGAGCCCGGGCGGTGAACATCGCGAGACACCATTTTCTGGACGCCTTCCAGAACGGCTCCCAGAACGACACCGCCGGCCCGGCCGCCACCCCCGTCTTTCTGAATACGGTGGCAGCCTTCGAGCTCTACGGACTGGCCTGACAACCAGACCCGTCCGCATGCTCAGCGCTCGTTCACGCGATGCGCCAGAAGTTGACCGCGGCCGTCACCATCCGCATCCGCACCACGGTGGATGGGCCGCTGTTGACGGTGGCGTGGACACGGACGGCGCCGGGCCAGTGGTCTCCGGAATACGGTGAGGGATGTGGAGCTGGAGATGCTGGTCGTGGCCGATGCCCGGGCGTGGCGAGCCTGGCTGGACGTGAACGAGACGGTCTCCTCCGGGGTATGGCTGGTGCTGGCGAAGAAGGGAACCACCTCTCCGACGTCGTTGGGCTACGACCATGCGCTGCTGGAAGCGCTGTGCAGTGGCTGGATCGACGGGCAGCGCAGGAGCCGGGACGCCACCACCTTCCAGCAGCGGTTCACGCCCCGCCGCCGGGCCTCGCTGTGGTCCGAGCGGAACATCGGCCTCGTCGCCCGCCTGGTCGAGGAGGGCCGGATACGTCCCCGAGGGCAGGCCGAGATCGAGCGTGCGAAGGCGGACGGACGCTGGGAACGGGCCTACGCGGGGTCGGCGAACGCGCAGGTCCCGGACGATCTGGCGACCGCGCTGGCCGCCTCGGTGACCGCCTCGACGGCGTTCGCGGGCCTGAGCGGCCGCGACCGTTACTCGGTCCTGCATCGTGTACTGACGGCGCCGAGCCCGTCGAGCCGGCAGCAGCGGATCACGAAGCTCGTCGGGATGCTCGAACGCGGCGAGACACCCTGACGTCGGGACCCTTGGCCCGCCCGCTCTCCTGAGGAGCTACTCGGATCAGGCGAGCCGCAGCCCGCCGTCGCAGGGCAGGACCACGCCGGTGATGAATCCGTTCTCCAGGACCGCGACGATCGCCGCCGCGACCTCCTCGGGCCGGCCGTTACGCCGGACCGGTGCCCGACCGGCGAACTCGTCCAGCGCGGCGCGGCGGGCATCCGCTGGCAGTTCGTCCCACCAGCCGGTCTCGATGACGCCCGGGGACACCGCGTTCACCCGCCGGGGAGCGAGCTCGACGGCGAGTGGCGGCACTGCGGCTTCCAGTGCGCCGTTGACCGCGGCCAGCCCCGCGGTCCCCGGCAGCGCCGCCTGAGCCGACCCCGCGGTGACCAGCGTGATCGACCCGTCCGCGGCAAGGGTCGGCATCGCCAGGGCCACCGCCCGCAGATGAGCGACGGACTTGCCGAGAAATGCTCCGGCCAGGTCGGTGTCGGCGAGCTCGGCCGCGGGACCGGCCCCGCCTCGCCGGGTGACGGTGACGACCAGATCGCTGATCGGTCCCGCCTCGCTGAAGAAGCGCCGCAGCGCGTCGACATCCTCGGCGTCCACCTCAATTCCCCGGGCCGATCCGCCCAGCTCCTTGACGGCCGCCTCCAGCCGGCCGCGGTTGCGGCCGCCGATGGTGACGGCCGCGCCCCGGTCGGCCAGAAGCCGGGCCGTGGCGAACCCGATCCCGGCGCTGCCGCCGAGGACGGCGATGTGACGATCCTGCGTCCTGCTGCTGCTCGCGGACATCGCGAACCTCCATTTCCGAACGACCCGTTCGCAAACCCTAGCACCAATACCGAACGGACCGTTCGGTTATGCTGCGGAGATGAACGAGCAGCCCGCCCGCCGGCCCGGACGACCACGCAGCGAGCGCGCCCGCGCCGCGGTGCTCGAAGCGACGTTGGCGCTGGCAGCCGAGGCGGGGCCGGCCGGTCTGTCCATGGAGGCCATCGCGAGGCGGGCCGGCGTCAGCAAGGAGACGCTCTACCGCTGGTGGCCGTCCAAGATCGAGGTGATCCTGGCCGCGATGGTCGAACACGGGCAGGTGAGCATCCCGCTCCCCGACAGCGGCAGCGTGGCGGGCGACCTGCGCGCCTTCCTGAGGTCCACGATCGACGCGCTCGACGGCACCACCGCCCTCCTCCTGCGCGCGGTCGCCGCGGCGGCAGCCACCGACCAGGCGGTCGCCGACGGCGTCCGAGACCGTTTCCTCCACACCAGGCGCGCCGCGCTCGGGACGCTGCTCGACCGGGCCGTCGCCCGCGGCGAGATCCCCGACGAGCACACGACGTCGCTGGTCGACTTCGTCTACGGTTCGCTGTGGTACCGACTGATCTTCGGCATCGGACAGCTCGACCACCGGTGGGCCGACGAAACAGCCACCGCGATCACCGCGATCAGCCGGCAGCCGGCCGCGCGCCCACCGCTCCCGCCGCTCCCGCCGGGCTGATCGGCCCCACGGTCACCGTAGCCTGGCAGCACAGAACGCCGGGATGTCGAGATGGTGAGATGAGGTCGGACAGGTGCGGATCCTGCTGCCGCCGAGCGAGGCGAAGGCCGAGGGCGGCGACGGGCCGTCGCTGCGGGCGGCCGGATTCGGCGACGGCCCGCTCGCGGTGGCCCGCGCCGAGGTAGCGCGGGCGGTCGCCGTGTTCTGCAGGTCCGACCCGAGCGCGGCGATCGCCGCGCTGCGGCTGCCGGCCTCGCGCGCGCAGGCCGACCTGGCCGCCAACATCTCGATGCCGGACGCACCGACGATGCCGGCGCTCGACCGATTCGTGGGCGTCCTCTACGAGGCGCTGGCTCCGGCGACGCTGCCCCCCGCCGCACGAGCTGTGGCCAGCCAGGCGCTGTTCGTGTCCAACGGGGCGTTCGGCCTCCTCGGCGCGACCGAGCCGGTACCCGACCACCGGGTCGGCATGGCGGCGGCGGTTCCCGGCCTCGATGGCCGTGCCGCGCCGACCGTGCTCGCGACCTTCTGGCGCGCCCGGCTCGCGTCAGCCCTGCCCGACCTGCTCACCTGCGCCCCGGAGCCCGTCCGCGCCGTCGGCGCTGTCGGCGCTAGCGCCGTGGGCGCTGTCAGCGCTGTCGGCGAGCACCTCGTCGTGGACCTCCGTTCGTCGGACTACGCGACCGTGCCATCCCTTTCCGGACCGATCCGTGCCAGCGCCCTGCCGGTGCGTGCCCTGACCGAGAAACTCGTCGACGGGCGCTGGGCCCGCCGCCCGCTCAGCTACCAGGCGAAGCAGACCAAGGGCCTGCTGACCCGCGCTCTGCTGCTCGCCGAAGCCGCCGGCCGCGTGGTGAAGACCATCGACGACGTGGCCGAGGTGGCCGAGTCCGCCGGCCTCGTAGCCGAGCCACGCGGCACCGCGACCGCACCGACCCTCGACGTCATCACCCGCTGGAACCCGACCGCCTGACCTGCCGGCCCCGCGGACCGGCCCTCGGCCCGGCTCGGCGGACCGGACGTCGAGGTGGTGTCCGATGTCATCGCCCGCCGCCCGCTCCGCCGTGCAGGGGTTGGTTGGGTACGCCGGGGAACAGTTCGCCTGTCGGTCCCACGGTCACATCGCCGTTCAGCTTGGTGACGAGGTGTGGCGCGAACACGGCGCCGTACAGCAGGTTGCCGAGGACGACCACGGAGACCACGGACAACGCGATCGCGCGGGCACGCGTCTTCGTCCTGCCCTCGGCCCACGTGTCGATGACCGTGCGGCCTGCCACGTCGGTCCGCCCGAGGAGGTAGGTGAAGACCATCATCTGCACGCCCATCGCGAGAGCGTCGTACAGCGGGTACTGGTGCCTGGTGCCCTCGAACATCGCGAGGCCCGGGATGACACGGCCGTAGTAAAACACTCCCGCGCGGACGCCGAAGACACCGTTGAAGGCAAGCGCCCAGACGTAGCCGACGACGAGCCCGACGGTCAGCAGACCGATCGGCCGGCGCCACCCGAACCTCGCGCGGAGCCGCCGCTCGAGCGCGACACCCGTGAGCGCAGGCAGCACGAAGTATTCGACATACCCCAGGGGCACCGACACCGGCAGCCCGCCCCACGTCAGGTTCAGCGGCCACCAGGAGGGCATCCGTGGCAGGCCGGGCGCGAACTGCGCGTACATCGCCCAGTCGTACGGTGCCTCGATCCACGAGAAGGAGATCGCCGAGATGCACAACAGCAGCAGTGGATGGAGGCGCCGTCGGCGAACGGTGAGAACGACGCCGATCACGAGAAACGACAGTCCGCCGGCATAGGCGAACACCTGGCCGAGAACCAGCGCGGGCGTCAGTTCGTCGCTCACCTTTCGCCCTCGGATTCCGGCGAGCCCCGCATCTCGGGGTCGAGACGCAGCACCAGAAAGAAGATGAGCGCGATGAGAGCGAACAGCGTTCCGAGCATGATGAGCGCGCCCATGGATCCTCAGCTCCCCCCGGAGGTGGGTAACTGCCGGGCCAGGTCGAGCACGCTGACCGGGGCCGTGCCGACCTTCCTGAGGCGCTCCGACGACCGGTAGCCGAGGTCGACGTCGACGGCCCGCGCGCGCAGCACGCCGACGGTGGCCTGCTCCTCGGGAAGATGCGAGAAGAGATCGAAGGAGAATAGCCGCAGTGCGTTCTCGTGCGTGATCTTCGCGATGTCGCGGTCGGGCACCCCGCCGAGGTAACGGCCGAGGGATTCGGGCGCGAGCGGCCAGGACGAGTCCGAGTGCGGATAGTCGCACTCCCAGGTGACCATGTCGATGTTCAGCTTTTCGCGGCTGGCGACGCCGAACTCGTCCTCGATGAAGCAGGTGACGATGCGCTGGAGGAACAGCTCGCTGGGAAGCATGTCACCGAAGTCCTGGTGGGTCCAGGCACGGTGCTGTTTGTAGACGCGGTCGACTCGTTCGAGGAAGTACGGAATCCATCCGATGCCCCCTTCGCTGAGGGCCAGGGTGAGGTCGGGGAACCGCCGGAGGAACGGTGACCAGATCAGGTCGGCGGCGGCCTGCACGATACTCATCGGCTGCAGCGTGATCATCGTGTCGACGGGTGCGTCGAGGGAGGTGATGACGACCTGGGAGGACGAGCCGATATGCAGGCAGACGACGGTGTTCTGCTCTGAGCAGGCCTGCCAGAAGGGATCCCAGTGGTCGCTGTGCAGCGACGGGTACCCGAGCTTCTCCGGGTTCTCCGAGAAGGTCACGGCGTGGCAGCCCTTCGCGGCGACGCGCCGGACCTCCTGCGCCATCAGCACGGGATCCCAGATCGGCGGCAGCGCCAGCGGGATCATCCGCCCCGGGTACGTTCCACACCACTCGTCGATGTGCCAGTCGTTGTAGGCCCGCAGGACGGCCAGCGCGAGGTCCTTGTCGCTCGCCCGCGCGAAGTACTGGCCGCAGAACTGTGGATAGGACGGGAAGTTCATCGACGCCGCGAGGCCGCCCGCGTTCATGTCGCGGACGCGTTCATGGATGTCGAAGCACCCCGGCCGGATCTCGCTGAAACGGGTCGGCTCCGCGCCGTATTCGTCCGGGGGACGGCCGGCGACGGCGTTCAGGCCGACGTTCGTCGCCTCCTGGCCTTCGAAGACCCAGGCGTCGGTTCCGTCGTCCCTGGTGATGACCTTGGGTGCCTGGTCTGCGTACCGGGCGGGAAGGCGGCCGGCGAACATGTCGGGGGGCTCCACGACGTGGTCGTCGACGGAGACGAGAATCAGGTCGTTGATGTCCATGGTCAGCTCCCTGCCGATCGAAGGCCTGACGACGGCGGTGGCGGGCTGATCACGGGATCACGACCGGGAGCTTCTCCCAGCCGCGGACGGTCGAGGTCTGCGCCATCGTCGCGTTCTCCCAGTCGACGTCCCAGCGCGGGAATCGGGCGAGAAGCTCCGCCAGGGCGACCCGGCCCTGCAGCCGGGCCAGCGCGGCGCCGAGGCAGTAGTGCGCGCCGAGCCCGAGGGTCAGGTGCTGCCCGACCTCGCGATGGATGTCGAAGACGTCACCGCGCGGGAAGCGGCGGTCGTCCCGGTTCGCGCTCCCGACCAGGAAGACAAGCGCGGAGCCGGCCGGCACCGTGGCGCCATGCCATACGGCGTCCCTGGTCACGTACCGGGAGATGGCCATGCTCGGCGGTTCGTACCGGAGCACCTCCTCGACCGCGTTCGGGATCAGGGAGGGGTCATCGACGATTTCCTGCCGCTGATCGGGGTGTGCCGCCAGAGTGGATCCGATCCAGCCGACCAGCCGGCCGGTGGTCTCGTTGCCGGCCCCGGAGAGGATGTTGACGTAGCCGAGCACCTCGTCCCTGCTCAGCGTGCGCCGCGCACCGTTCTCGTCGTCGAACTCGGTGTACAGCAGGTCCGTCATGAGGTCGTTGGACGGGTTGTCCCGCCGCCAGTCGATGTAGTCGCCGTAGATCTCCCCGCTGAGGACCGCGGCATCGGCCACGTTGATGCCGCTGCCGTCCTGGATCCGCATCGAGCTGTCGACGTGGTCGCGGACGGACGCCTGCTCGGCCTCCGGGATCCCGAGCAGCATCCCGATCACCCGCATGGGCAGCTCGCCGCCCAGCGCCTCCATCAGGTCGAACCGGTCGCGGCCTCGGTAGGGGTCGAGGGCGCCCGCGCAGAACTCCCGCACCCTGGGCTCCAACATGCTGATCCGCCGCGGGGTGAACACCCTGACCAGCAGGCGGCGGTGAATGGTGTGGACCGGCGGGTCCTCCATGATCAGCGTGCCCGGCGGGATGTCGATGCCCGCCCTGATGATCTCCAGGACCATGCCGCGCCCGGACCGGTAGGTCTCCCAGTCGGGCAGCCCGCGCTCGCAGTCGGCGTATCGGCTCAGCGCATAGAAGTCATGCTCCTCGTTGTAATAAAGGGGCGCCTCATCCCGCAGACGTCGGTACGTCGGGTACGGGTCGGCGGCGAGGCTGGAGTCGTACGGGTCCCACTGGACCGGGGCGGTACTGGTCATGTGGCTGCCTCCGATGCGGACACGGAATCGAAGAGCACGGGCGGTGAGGTCGGAGCCCGGATCGGCCAGCGGCGTACACGCGCGAAGGCGACCGGCCTGCTCGCGACGAGATCCGGCGACGTCGGGCAAGGAGGCTCGGCGTGACCGAGAAGCGGAACTGATCCTCGGTATCCGGGCGCAGCCGGCAGACGACCAACACCGCCGCCACCTTCAACCTGGTATGTGCAACCTAATATTTGTTCACGATGGAAAGTACCGGCTTCCAACTGGGCTGTAAAGTGATCGCGCCACGTGCGGCGGGTTCCCGGTGGACCTGCGTGGGCGGGCCCGAGCGCCGTGCATGACAGCGGCCCGAGCGTCTTTCGGTAGCGTCGCCGGTACCGGGAGGTGTCGAAGGGGGAGGCCGTGTCGAGGGATGGTGCGCGCCGGGGTGAGATCCTCGATGCTGCCGCGCGGCTGTTCGCCACCGCGGGGATCCGCGCGACGCTGAAGGACATCGCCGACGCGGCGGGAATCCTCGCCGGCAGCCTGTACCACCATTTCGACTCCAAGGACGCCATCGTCGCCGAGCTGATCCGGCGCTACCACGCCGCGCTGGACGGGGTCGCACAGGCCGCCGTCGAGGAACTGCGACGGCCGGGCGGCCGGCCGCCGGCCGAGCTGGTGGTGGCCTTCGGTGAGGCGATCGCTGGTTGTGCGGTGCAGCACCGGGCGGCCGTGCTGCTCTCGTACTACGAACCGCCGGTGGGAGCCAGCGACGAGCTCGTCCAGGTCTCGGCGAGGACGCCGTCCGTCGTGCGCGCCGTGCTGCTGGAGCTGCTGGAGGCCGGTCGGGACAGCGGCTGGCTGCGACCGGGCGTCGATCTGGCGCTGCTCGCCGACCGGATGTGCGAGAGCATGATCCATGTAGGTATCGGTGTGTCGCACCGGCTGCCGGGCGCCGACCGGCTGCCCGCCCTGCGCTGCCGGATCCTGCTCGAGGGCGTCGCCGCCGGGCCGGTCGACGGCGCGGCGCTGGACCGGTCGGCCGCGTTCGCCGCCGCACAGGAGCAGATCGCGAGCTGGCCCGAGGCGGACGAGTTGGCTGAGGCCGGCCGTCCCGCGCTGATCCGGGCGGCCGCGAGGGCGGAGTTCGGCCGGCGCGGATACGAGGCGACGACCATTCGCGACATCGCGGCCGCCGCCGGCGTCAGCGTCGCCGGCGTCTACCGCGTCGCCGACTCCAAGGAGCAGCTGCTCGCGTCGATCATGATCTCCTACGTCGAAGCGCTCAACACCGGCTGGCGGGCCGTGCTCGCCGCGCCCGCAGGTGCGGTGGAGCGGCTCGACGCGCTGCTGTGGCTCAACGCGAAGATCATGGAACGGTACGGTGAGGAGTTCCGGATCCAGTTCGGCGCACTGCGCCAGTCACCGCCGAGCAGCCCGGACCTGGCCTGGTCGTTCCCGTCCCAGCTGCGGCAGGTCAAGAAACTGCTGACCGACGGCGGGCGGGACGGCGACCTGCGGCTCACCGGGTCGTCGGCCGATGTGCGGGCCCGGTCGCTGTTCGAGCTGCTGTTCACACCGGACGACATCGTCAGCGCTGTCGGGCCGCGCGCCGCGCTCGACCTCGCCCGCGACACGGTCCTGCGCGGCGCCGCCAGGCCGGCCGCCCTCGAACGGCCGGCCGCGGGCAAGGTCAGGGCCCGCTAGTGTCCTGCGTCTGAGGTTTCAGTGCCTTCCTTCTCCTTGTTGTCGTTGCCGGTCGGCAGGGCGATCTTGTTGAGGTAGTCGGCGAGGGAGGTGAGGATCTCGTCGGCGGTCTTGGTCCAGGTGAAGGGCCGGGGGTCGCGGTTCCAGGTGTCGATCCAGGTTCTGATGTCGGCTTCGAGGGCCTGGACGGAGGTGTGGACACCGCGGCGGATGTGTTTGTCGGTGAGCAGGCCGAACCAGCGTTCGACCTGGTTGAGCCAGGACGAGCCGGTCGGGGTGAAGTGGACGTGGAAGCGGGGGTGGCGTTCCAGCCAGGTCCTGATCTCGGCGGTGTTGTGGGTGGCGTAGATGCCCCTATGTCGCGTCAAGCGGTCTGAGGAACCGATGGCGCCGTAGGCGGGCTGGTGCAGATGTGCCGGTAGGCCTCGCGGGCGACGTAGCGTTTGAGGCAGCGGACGATCTCGCGCTTGGTCTTGCCCTCGGCTGTGCGTCGTGCGAGATAGGCGCGGGAGCGGTCATCCCAGCGAAGACGACTGATGACGATGCGGTAGAGCGCGGCGTTCGCCTGACGGTCGCCTCCGAGGTTGAGTCGGCGGCGTTGGCTCTTGCCCGACGAGCGTTCGACGGGGCTGACACCGCAGAGCGCGGCGAAGGACGCTTCGTCGGTGAGACCGGTCGGGTTGTCGCCGGCAGCGATGAGCAACGCGGCCGCGCTGTCGGGACCGATCCCGATGAGTTCGAGCAGGCGGGGACGGTGTGACGAGACGGTCTGGTGCAGGCGGCGGGCGAGGCCATCGACTTCTTGGGTGAGTTGACGAATGCGACCGGCGAGAAGGCGCAGGGTATAGGTGAGGTCGTCGTCACCATCGAGATCAGCGCATCGAGCGACGAGGCGCAGGTTGGTAAGGCCTGACAGTGACTCTCGAAGAGCGGGGTCCGCGGCGACCAGGATGGCCTTGAGCTGGTTGAGGGCCTGGGTTCGGGCCTTGACGGCGGATTCCTTCGCCACGCGCAGTACGCGCATCCCTTCGACCGGGCCGTCGGCGCTCTTCGGTACGGCTTGCGCTCTTCCCGCCAGGACGGAGCGGGCGGCTGCCTCGGCATCGACGGTGTCGGTCTTGCCCTGGCTACGGCGCGCCGCGCGGTCTGGCCGGTTGACTTCGGTCACCTCGACACCGGCGCTTTGGAGGAACCGCGTCAGTCCGGCCCCGTAGGAGCCGGTGCCTTCGACTCCGGCCCTGCTGACCTGGCCGAAGGTACGGGCCCAGTCGAGCAGGTGCTGATATCCCGTGGCGGTAGCTGGGAATTGTTCGCTGGCGAGGGCGGCGCCGAGTGTAGTCAGGACCGCGGCGACGTGGATGTCTTTGTGCGTGTCGACACCGAGGACCAGGTGCGCGGCTTCCTCGGGAGCATGCGGATAGGCGGGCACGCGGCTCCTCAACCAGACGGGTGGACGAGAACGCCGACGCGTGATGGCGCACGAGGCGGTCAGAACTGTGACGGTGCCGTGACGGCAAAGCCCCTATCGAGACACGCGACGATGCGTACCACCAGCGTCGGTGGGAACCGCCAGGGCCACGGCCGACAGATCTACAGCAAGGCACGCGGCCAGTTGTCGCACGGGTCAGGCCCTGGCGCCTGGCGGCACGAATCGATCCTCACAGTTGTCGCAGACCAGGTGGACGTCGAGATCGACCGGGACGGCCTTGTCGATACAGGTCAGGAACCCGCGGTACTCGATCGCGCGGTGGCGGCGGTGGAGTTCGCTGATGACGGTGCCGTCCGCGATGGTGAAGGCGGCGAACAGGCTGGTGATACTGCGGCGCAGGTAGTCGTGGGTGCGCCGTTCGGGCATGCCGGGCATCATCGGGAGCACGGGCTGGGAGCGGTCAAGGGCCTGGATCCGGCTTTTCTCATCCACGCAGAGCACGACCGCCTTCTCCGGCGGGTTGTGGTACAGGCCGACGACGTCAACGACCTTCGCGACGAACTGCGGTCGGTCGAGAGCTTGAAGCTGTCCTGCAGGTGCGGTTTGAGGTCGAACCGCCGCCAGATCCGCCCGATCGTCGAGGGCGACAGGCCGGTGCGTTTCGCCATCGACGCCCGTGACCAGTGCGTGTCCGCCCCGGGAGTGGATTCCAGGGTCGCGACGATGACGTCCTCGACCTGGTCGAGCAGGATCGAGGGCGGCCGGCCGGCCCTCGGCTCGTCGGACAGACCAGGCAGACGCCGCTCGGTGAACCGGGTCCGCCAGCGCAGCACCGTCGACTCGTCGACACCGAGCTCGCCGACGACCCGCCGGTCGGTCCCACCTCGGCGCAGCGCAGCACGATCCGTGCCCGCAGCGCGAGGAACTGCGCGGTCTTCGCCCTACGTGCCAGCCGCTCGAGCTCGACACGCTCGGCCTCGGACAACACAAGCTCGCTGACTTTTGAACGGCCGGACGGCGCGGCGTCGTCCAGACCGGCCAGCCGGACCCGGGCGAACAACCGCCGCCACCGGCCCGCTGTCCGTAACGACACCCCGACCGCCGCGGCGACCTGCGCGTTCGACAGGCCCTCCGCCGATGCCAGCACGATCCGAGCCCGCTCGGCCGCACGGCGGTCCGCACCCTCAACCCGCCGGGCCAGCTCGACACGCTCATCCTCGGACAGCACGATCCGTACGGCGACAGGGCCAGAATGCGCCATACCCGGCAGGGTAAGGACACTAGACGAGCGGTCCGAGGTCCAGCTGTCTGATCGACTCAGCTATCTATCAATGCAGGCCGGCGACCTGCGGATTCTGCTAACCGTCAAGAAGGTGCTATGCGATCACTCGCCTCGACAGCAGTAACTGGAAGCGCATCCAGCAGCGCCCCGACCATCACGTAGGGTAACCAGGCACTCCCGGATGACTTTGCGGAGCCCACCTCTCAGGAATGTGGACGGTATCGATAAGATACGTCGCTGATGTAGCGCGATTTTCCCGAGAGGCTGGTATATGCAGATCTTCATACGAGTCGAAGAGTCCGAGGACGATAGATACTCCTTGCAGTCCTTGCATCGCTGGCTCGCGCAAGATCCCGAGGTTGGCAGGACCATAAAGATCTCGATGGTGCCCGCCAGGGGGGCACCGGGACAGATGTCCGCCACTTTTGAGGCGATTAATGCCCTGGTTAGCGATTCACTTTCCCTGGGATCATTATTGCTAGCTTTGGATGGCTGGCGTAGTTCCCGTAGACCAAAGCCAGGTATTCGGATTGAGAGAGGCGGAGCAGTCGTCACGATGGAGGGTGTATCGGCCGTCCAGATCGCTGCCATAGTCGCCGCCCTAGAGGATTCAGGAGAGGGCGACTAGTGCGGAGGAAGACGCCGGGGGTAAAAACGCCGATGCTCGCAAACCCCGAGTTCTCGCGTGCGCTCCTCATCGGGACCTACTCATATGAACATCTGGACCCTCTCCCTGCCGTAAAGAATAATCTGAAAGATCTCAAGCGAATCCTTACCGATGCAGATCTATGGGGCCTCGACCCAAAGCACTGCGTAACCATTCCGCAGCCAGAGAATGCGGAGCAAGTGCTGGATTGCCTCCATCGAGTTGCCGCCGATTCTGTGGATACATTGTTGGTCTACTACGCCGGACACGGCCTTACCAATCCACATCGCGGCGACGAACTGTGTCTCACGCTTCCGAGATCTCATCCCGATCGGCTGTATTTGAGCTTGCGGTATGATGATCTCAGGCAGGCAATACTCGATCCCGCCATACCGGCACTGCGAAAAGTGGTGATCCTGGACTGCTGCTTCAGCGGACGGGCATTGATCGGCGGAATGAATGYGCCTGAGCAGCTTGCCGACATTACCGCACTCGACGGAACTTGCGTTATTACGGCGTGCGCTGAGACTCGAACCGCGCTGGCTCCGCCCGGAGAAGTGCATACCGCGTTCACTGGAGAACTAGTTCGAGCGCTCGAAAATGGAATACCGGGCGGCCCGGAATTCCTTGATACTGGATCCATCTACAAATACATTTACGGCCAGCTGGGTGCGAAGGGCCGCCCGCTTCCTCAACAGCGCCACAGAAATTCCGGAGTTACTCTTGTAAGGAACCGTTCCTTCGACCCACGGTCCGACGTGCGCCAGAGCCTCGATGGCGCAACTCACGGTAAGCTTGAATCGGCACCACTCCATACTCCAGCCGAGATAGATGCCGCTCTAGATCACGAACCAATGGAGTACGAACACCGCCCACAGGGCCGATACACCAGACCCATTTCAATATGGGCTATCCTAGTCGGAGTGGGCTTGGTGCCGCCCACCCTGATCGGTTTCATCCCCTTTTTGCTGGACGCTAAAATTTGGCCCGGCCTTATGGACAGCATTGTCTACAGATTTGGCTGGATACCGCTGGTTTCGTTCGCTGGATGCTACTTCGCCCGCCGCGAGATGACCCGACCGTTTCGGTCACAGCTACGATATTTGGCTGGGCGACAACCGAGWCGATCTAAAAGCAGGGAGATTTCCTGGCGCGTGAGCRGGGGTGCGAGATTTAGTACACGCTTGAAGCCATCAAGACTGAACGATTGGCAGGTCGAGATTGGAGGCAGACTTCGATTGATTTCAAAGGGAGACGTCGTCGTCGACTGGTCTCTTTGGGCTGGCACTATACCTCTCGCTCATGGCAGCCTCTCCGCTACTAGAGATTCGACTAAAAAGACACCTGCTAGCTATTATATTACACATCACACAAAAGTGCGGTATACCTGTCACACACGCCTCGACCGAAAGGGCCGGATGACGTGTAGCGTTGCATTAACCAATGTTTCATTCTCCGACAATTTTTTACCATGCATGGATGGCGAGGTTGCGTCTCTTGACCTTTTCATTCGCCGATCAGACAAGTCGAACGACATTGCATATATCAGCTGGCGTAATCCATCTATACATATAGKGCCGGATAACTCCCATTTACACTGATCGTCAAAAGCGACGCTACACGGGCTTCTAGGCGCGAGACACTAGGTCTGTTGGAGACGGATTCCCTGGACGGCGCCGGCCTCTCCAGCCTCAGTCGGCGACCGGTGTGTTGCCGACGACCTCGTAGGTGGTTGGCCTGCCGGCTCCGTCGAGGGTGGTGACGAGGCCGCCGCGGGTGCAGACGGCTGGCGTGTCCGGGACGGCCTTGCCGTTGCAGCGGAACTTCAGCCCGCCGGCGCCGGGGAGTTCCTGCTCGGGCATGTTCCTGATGGCGGCGAGCACGGACTGCGGGGTGATGTCACCCGCGATGTGCCCGACGGCCGCCTGGAAGCCGGCGAGCACGGTGAACATGACCAGGCCGTCCGCGACGCTGGGGTCGATGTCCTTGCCGTAGGTGTCCACCACGGCGTCGTAGCGGCGGGTCGACGGGTTGTCCGTGCCGATCGGTGAGTAGCTGCTGATCGCGACGCCTTTCAGGGTGGCGCCGGGCACGGCCTTCAGGGTTGCGTCGGTGACGCATTCCGAGACGGCGGTGATCTTCCCGGTGTAGCCGACGGCTTTCAGGCCGTTGAGGGCGCTGATGCAGAACGAGTCGTTGCCCGCGATGAAGACGACGCCGGGGTGACGGGACGCGACGCTCTGCGCCTGCGGTGTCATGTCGGCGGTTCCGGGTGGCACGGCGACAAGTGTGTTCTCGACTCCGGCCTTTCGCAGGGTCGGCACCGCGACGTCGGTAAGGGCGGAGACAGCCGCCGGGACGTCGATGACGATCGACGTGATCCGGTTGGCGTGTTCCTGCCTGGCGATCTGCAGGGGCAGCTCGACGAGGGGGAAGTTCGGGCTGCTCAGGATGAAGGTCGACGCGCTGTCGTGGAGGAGGGCCACGTCGCTCGAGCCGTAGAGCATGACCGGGATCTTCGCCGCGGCGATCGGCTGCCAGATGCTCTCGACGACGCCGGTCGTGCCGATGAGGACGGCGGTCACGCCCTCTTCGATCATCCGGTTGCCGCAGTCGGTGCCTTTCGCGGGGTCGGTCTGGGTGGTGCACTGCACCAGCTCGATCGGACGTCCGGAGAGGCCGGAGCGATGTTCGTTGAGGTACCTGACGGTCGCTTCGGCCACCCGGCCCTGGATGGAGAGGTCACTGAAGGCACCCTTGCCCTCGGTGACCACGCCGATACGGACGGGAGCGCCGGTCGCGGCCGCCCGAGGGCCGAGTGCCTGGGACGTGCTGCCGTCGGTGGGCACGCCGGCCGGGCGCTCGTCGCCACCACCGCCACCGCCGCCACAGCCCGCAGCGGCAAGCAGAGCCGCGGTCATCGCGGCCGCGGTGGCCAGCTGTGGTCTGGCCGGCCGCCGCCCTCGTGGGCGTGCGGACCGACGGGTCGGGATCCGTAAGAGCCGCATCGGTTTCTCCAGTCGGTTCGGGGCGCGCCGCCTGGTGCGGCGGCTACGCGGGCCCGTCGAACAGGACGGGCAGGCTCGTGGGCGAGCGGAAGACCTGCCCGTGGATGTGCGGGTCGTCGCCGTCGGGGTCGAGGCGCAGCCCTGGGAGCCGGTCGAGCAGCGTCTCGAGCGCGACCCGCATCTCGAGCCGGGCGAGGTGCATGCCCAGGCAGATGTGGACGCCGTGGCCGAACGAGAGGTGCTGCCTGCCCTGCCGGTGGATGTCGAAGCGGTCGGGGTCGGGGTTGCGCTCGGCCTCCCGGTTGGCCGCGCCGAGCATCGGCATGACCGCGGAGCCGGCGGGGATGGGAACGCCGGACAGCTCGGTGTCGCGGGCCGCGACCCTGGTGATCGACAGCAGTGGCGGCTCCCAGCGGACCGCCTCCTCGATCGCCTGCGGGATCAGCGAACGGTCGGCGCGCACGGCGTCGAGCTGGTCGGGGTGCGACAGAAGACCGAACAGCATGCTGCCGGTGGACCGGTAGGTGGTCTCGACTCCGGCGGGCAGCAGCAGGCGCAGGAACGAGAAGATCTCGTCGTCGGTGAGCCGCCCGCCGTCGAGCTCGGCGACGGCGAGGTCGCTGATGAGGTCGTCGCGGGGCTCGGCCCGCCGGGCGGCGAGGATCTGGGCGAAGTACTGCCTGAGGGCCGCGGCGGCGGCCAGGCCTCGTTCCCGGTTGGTCAGGATGCTCAGCAGCGCGATCGACCAGCGTTGGAACCGCGGGTAGTCGTCGGCGGGCAGACCCAACAGGCTCGCTATGATCTTGGTCGGGAACGGGAAGGTGAACTGTCGAACGAGGTCGGCCCGGCCGTCGGCGGCGAACTGGTCGACGAGCTCACTCGCGATCCGCCCGACCCGGTCGTGCTCCCGGCGGGCCATCGCCTTCTGCGTGAACGCGCCGGCGACCAGCGCACGGTGGCGGCGGTGCGCCGGCTCGTCCATCCCGAGCATGACGTCCTTTCCCAGGGCGTCCCCGAAGAAGTCGAGGATGATGGACGAGGAGAACGTCTCGTTGTCCCGCAGCACGCGGGCCACGTCGTCGTATCGGTAGACGAAGAAGACGGGCTTGTTCTCGTCGTGCGGCATGTCGGAAAGGTCGAGCCGCTGGACCGGCTCGTCGCGGCGCATCCGCGCGAGCTCGGGGTAGGGGTCCCGGACGTCACCGGCGACGGTGTCGTCGAAGCTCCCGAAGTCCTCGAGGTCGTCGTAGAGCTGCATTCGGTGATCCCCTCTAGGCCGGGTAGGCGACGGACTTGATCTCCAGGTACTGGTCGAAGCCGGCGTGGCCGTTCTGGCGGCCGACGCCACTGGCCTTGTAGCCGCCGAACGGGACGTCGGCGCCATAGGGAGCGRCCCCGTTCAGGCCGACGAACCCCGCGCGCAGCTGCCGGGCGACCGCGGCGGAATGCTCGACCGAGCCGGACATGACATTCCCGGCGAGGCCGTAGGCGCTGTCGTTGGCGATCCGGACGGCGTCCCGCTCGTCCTCGTAGGGAATGACGGCCAGGACGGGCCCGAAGATCTCCTCCTGGGCGATCGTCATCGCGTTGTCGACGTCGACGAACAAGGTCGGGCTGACGTAGAAGCCCAGGTCACGGCCCGCGGGAGCGTCAACGCCTCCGACGAGCAGCTTCGCGCCCTCGTCGACGCCGCGCCGGATTTCCAGGGCGCGATCGCGCCCACCACGCCCACCGGTTCCCGCCAGACCTTCCGCGCACAGACCTGGTTGGTCAGGTCGGAGTACGCCTCGCCGAGGTCGGTCTCCCAGGGGTAGGAGTCGATGAGCCCGGCGGGGTAGGTCAGCGCGTCGGCGAGCGGGGCGTCCAGCTGGGGCCCGTGGGTCACCAGCCGGGGGCAGCCGGCGTCGAGGATCAGTTCCTCGCGCAGCTGTTCGCGCTCCGCCTCCAGCGCCGCCTGTAACTGCTCCAGGCAGCGCTTTCGCAACGCCCGGTCGGTGGACCAGTCGGTGTCGTCGAACGCGCGGCGAGCGGCGCCGATGGCCCGGTGCATATCCGCCGTCGACGCGTCGGCGACCTGGCCGACGGGCTCTTCCGTGGCCGGATTGATGGAGGTGAAGGTGCCGGATTCACCATCGACGAGCTCGCCGTCGATGAGCATTCTGGTCTCGAGCTGGACTGTCGGGGTGTCAGCCATGGTGTTCGCTCTCGTCGGGCCGTGGGGTGAGGGAGGCGAGCCGTCGGGGGTGCTCGCGCAGGCTGCCTGGTCGTGGCAGGCCCATCGCCCTGCTCGCCACGAGGCGGAAGACGCGGTCGGGCATGAGGCGGCGGCCGGTCAGCATCAGCCGGGCGTCCCGGCCGACCGGGTGGCGGGCGAACGGGGCCCGGTCGTTCAGCGCCTTCTCGAGCCCCGGCGGGAACTCCTCGGGAGGCTTCACCGACTTCAGGAGGCGCTGGCCGGCGCGTTCGAGCCGGGCGTGATGCTCGCCGTACGGCCCCGTCAGGTCGGCGTGGGTGAAGGTCGAGTCCAGGGAGGTGTCGAACGCGCCTGCGACGAGGATGGTGACGCCGAGGCCGAAGGGGGCGATCTCCTCGGCGAGCGCCTCCGCCCAACGTTCGAGCGCGCCCTTGGACGCGGAGTAGGCGCTGATCGTGGGCATCCCGCGCACGCCCGCGGCACTGGAGATCACGACTATCCGGCCGCGGCCGGCGGCCCGCATGACGGGCAGGAGCTCCTGGGTGAGGCGGACGGGGCCGAGCAGGTTGGTGGAGAAGAGCTGCTGCCAGGTGCTGGCCGGCATCTCCTCGACGCAGCCGACGGACATGTAGGCGGCGTTGTGCACGACGGCGTCCGGCGACCCGACGGCCTTCTCGACCGCCCGGGCACAGCCGGTGATCGAGGCCGGATCGTCGAGGTCGAGGCGGACGGCGCTCAGCCGCGGGTCGTCCGGTGCCGCGCCGGTGGCGTCCCGCAGCCGCGCCAGGCCGACGTCGGGCGAGCGCATCGCGGCGAGGACGTGCCAGCCCTTCCGGTGCAGGTGGGCGGCGGAGGCGAGCCCCAGGCCGCGGGACGCCCCCGTGATGACCACGCTGCGAGCCCGTCCCGTCGGGTGCCCGGCGTGCCCGGCGTGGTCAGCCATCGTGGTCTCCGGCGCAGAGTCCGCCGTCGGCCGGTGGGGTCACGTTCGGACGTCCCGACTGGGCACTGGGCCAGCCGGACCAGATGCCCGCGAAGTAGGGGCCGGGCTGGCCGGCCTTCTCGTAGAAGCCGTTGGGGTCGTAGACCCTGGCCTCGGGATAGGGCCACGGGCAGGCGACCGACGTCGCGGACTTCGTCGCCCGGATGACGGCGAAACCGGCACCGTAGGCGAAATAGGCGATGTTGAGGACCACGAACATCACCGCGAAGGTGCCCAGCGCCGGCCGGTGGCCGAGCAGCCTCAGCCGGTGGGCCAGCTTCTCGGCCTGGGTGCGCCCGGTGTCGTCCCGGTACACCAGCAGGCCCGCCGGAATCATCACCAGGGTGACGAGCCCGGACTCCCACAGCAGCGGGAACTGATAGGGCTTCCCCGCCCACAGGGAGCCGAACGGGATCACCTGCGAGTAGATGTAGAGCCCGGTGCGGATGCAGAAGATCTCCAGGATCGCGTCGTAGACGAAACCGATCACGAAGATCAGCAGGCCCATGGTGATGAGCGGGTGCCGGGAGACGAACGCGTCCGGGCCCCGCCGGGCCTGCAGGCGCCGCACGATCCAGATCGCCGGAAAGTACGGCCCGGCGTAGAACGTCAGGTAGGACAGCACGATGAACGGCTCGACCGTGGGCGAGAGCGAGACCAGCGGCCAGTTCTCCGGCCAGTGCGTGACCTGGGGGTTGTAGACCGCGTACGGCGCCCAGTTCATGACCGGGTCCAGCCAGACGATCCCCGTGGACGCGAGCAGCATCAGCAGGACGGGGTGCTYCGGGTACTTCCGCCAGAAGAGCACGAACGCGACCACGACGGCGACCACGGTGAGAACCCACCCGGCCTCGTGCATGACGATCCAGTCCGATTTCCCGAACAGGAATCTCACCGGGCGTGGGGCGCCCTCGACGTCGGGGTTGGCGATCCGGTCCTCGACCGCTCCGCGCCGCATGTTGTACAGAACCGCGATGATCGCGACGTTCGACACGAGCACGCCCAGCAGCACCCACCATCTCGGCAGCCGCGCCCGCGCGTGCGGCCGCGTGCGGGCCGGGCCGGGTGGCACGGGTGGAGTGGGCAGCGCGGGCGGGGTGGGTAGCGCGGGCGGGGTGGGTAGCGCGGCTGGCGTGGGCGGGGTGGCGGGTGAGCTGACGGCCCTCGCCATCAGTTCAGTCCTGCCCGAAGCGGTCGACGAGGTGGGAGCTGACGCCGTCCGGGTCCAGCCGCCGCGCCACCAGGTAGCCCGCGCCCATCCAGCCCCGGTGGCTCCAGTTCCCGAACGTGATGTGCGTCCCGGGCGCCCCGGCGGCGGCGGGCAGCATCCTAACTCGCTCCAGGGCGTCGCGCACACCGCGCGGCGTCAGCGGATAGGCGTCCGCGAAGGCGCGCAGCAGCACCGTCGCGAAATCCCGGTTCATCACCGGCACGCAGTACTGCGGGCGCCTCCCATCGGTGGCCTCCAGCCGGTCCAGGAACCGCTGGCCGACCAGGTTGCCCTCGTCGTACTGGTCGACGCCGGTCCAGCCCAGGATCGCGTTCCACATCACCGGGTTGATCCACGCGTTCTGGAAGGCCGTTCCCATGAAGCGTGGCGGGTCCCAGYCGACCGCCGCGAGGGCCGGGTTGACCCGGGCGATCCCGAAACCGAAACCGAAGTGCACAAGCGCCGCCGCCTTCGACTCGTACAGCCGGCGCACCGCCGCGCCGATGTCCTGAGCCGTCTGCGCGATCGTCTCCACGGCCACGACGCGGATGCCCTGGTCGGCGCAGGCCCGCTGGAAGTTCTCGAGATAGGTCCGGCCGACCAGCGACTGCTCGACCAGCACGCCGACCTCGGTGTGCCCGCCCTTGGCCAGCAGACGCGACAGGAAGATCGGCTCCTCGGTCAACGAGCCCTGGGGCAGCGAGAAGGTCCACTCCCCCAGCCAGTCGTCCGACCCGGTGCAGCTGATCGCGGGCACCTGGAAACGCCGCTCGATCGCCGTCCGGGTCGGGACGCAGTTGTCGCTGATGGCGGGGCCGAACACGGCGAGGCAGCCTTCGTCGACGAGCTCGCCATACGCGTCGATCACCGCCTTGATGGTGCCCTTGGGCAGGCCCTCGACCTCCCGGAAGACGATCTCGACCGGCCGGTCGATGACCCCGTGCGCCAGGCCCTCGGCGAACACCAGCTCGAAGGGCCGCGTCAGGTCCTTGCGCATCTGTTCCGGGAACTGCTCCGGTAACCGGAAATCGAACAGGTACCCGAGCCTGATCGGCTGCGCCGAGCTCTCATACGACATCTCGCCCCTTCCTCCAGCGACCGGCCTCGCCACGGTGGTGTGCGAAGCCAGGATTTGTTCCGATCTCGGAGCCTGGCGTGCTCCAGATCGGGGCACGGTGGTTCTAGGCCCCGTGCGAGGCGTCGTCCCCGCCGAGATAGACGTCGATCATCTGGGCGAGACCGGCGCCCACCGCCGGGTCGTCGGTGAGCGGGCCTGCGACGGCGGCGCGGGCCGCCGCCCGCAGCGGGAGCCCCTCCGCGGCCAGCCGCCCGGCGGCGATGAGCACCCGGGTCGAGGCCACCTCACGCAGCCCCGGCGTCTCCAGCCGGCGGACCGCCTGCCCCAGCCCCACCAGCCGAGCCGCCACCGCCGGGTCGACCCCCGCCTCGTGCGCGACGACCTTCTCCTCCACGTCGGGCGGCGGGAAGCCGAGCTCGACGGCGACCATGCGCTGTCGGGTCGAGTCCTTCAGGTCCTTGAGCACGCTCTGATACCCGGGGTTGTAGGAGACCACCAGACAGAACCCGGGCGCGGCGTCCAAGGTCACGCCCAGCCGGTCGATCGGCAGCTGCCGACGGTGGTCCGCCAGCGGATGAAGCACCACGGTCGTGTCCTGGCGGGCCTCGACGACCTCGTCGAGGTAGCAGATGGCGCCGTCGCGCACGGCCCGCGTCAGCGGGCCGTCGACCCACTCGGTCTCGCCGCCGCGCAGCAGGAACCGCCCCACCAGGTCGGCGGTCGTCAGGTCGTCGTGGCAGGCCACGGTGATCAGCGGCCGGCCGAGGTCATGCGCCATCGCCTGGACGAAGCTGGTCTTCCCGCATCCCGTCGGTCCCTTGAGCAGGACCGGAAGGCGCTGGCGGAACGCGGCCCCGAAGACCTGTTCCTCGTTGCCGACGGGCAGATAGTAGGGCCGCTCCGTGCGTCCCATGCCGTTTCTCCTCTCGCCCGCTGCCGTCGATGGACGTGCCTGTGGGGACATGCCGGTGGGGACGTGCCGGTGGTGACGTGCCGGTGGGGGCGCGCTACGGGGCGCGACGCCGTGCCTCGGCGCCGCGCAGCGCCGTCCGGAACAGCGGCCCGACGACCTGGCTCAGCTGGTCCGGCCGCGGGATGGCCCCGTGCGCCGCCGCCCCGAAGACCTGCCGCAGCGCGGCGGCGTCCGTGCTCGTGCCGACGCTCAGGCAGACGGCGCCGACGCCACGCCGCCGGGCCTGCGCGAGCGCCCGCCTGGCGTCGGCCTCGCCGTACGAACGCTCGTAGCCGTGGTCGTAGGCAAGACCGTCGGACAGCACGACAAGCAGCCGCCGCGACGTGCCGCCGTGATCGGACAGCACCGACACGCCGTGGCGGATCGCCGCGCCGAGCCGCGTGTAGCCGCCGGGCACCAGGCCACCGAGGCGGCGCAGCGCCACGGTGTCGAGCCTGTCGTCGAACCGCTTGACCGGTTCAAGGTGGACGGCCGACCTGCCCTGGGAACGGAACGCGTAGAGCGCCACGCGGTCCCCCAGGTCGTGCAGCGCGGTCACGAGAGCCGCGGCCGCGGTGCGCTGGTGCTCGTGCACCGTCCCGCCGGAGACGGCCGGCTCGGCGGCCGAGCCCGAGCAGTCGAGCAGGACGAGCACCGAGAGATCGCGGCGACGGCGCAGCCGGTCGACGTAGACGGCCTCGTCGCACGCCAGACCGGCGAGCGTCGCGACCCGCGCCTCGACCAGCGCGTCGACGTCGAGGTCGTCGCCCTGCCGCTGACGGGGGCTGCGGTCCAGCCCGACGCCGAGGCGCGCGAGCGGTCGGCGCAGCGCGTGCCCGGCAGGCACGGCGACCGGCCCTGCGCGGCCGAGCGGCGCCGTGACCTCCCGCACCGTGCACCAGTCCGGACGGTAGCGACCCGCGTGGACGTCCCACTCGGGATACCTCCACCCCCGGCCACGGGCCTCAGGCATGCCGACCACCGGATCCGGGCTCGCGCTCCCGATCGTCACCGTGCGCCCGCCACGGATGCCGGCTCGCGACCGGTGCGTCGCCGGGTCCGCGCCCGTCGGCCCATCGCCGCCGGATGACCGTGCCGCCGTGAACATCCGCGCGAGCAGACGACCGACAGCTCCCCCACCGCCGACCGGACTCGCGAGAAGATCCAGGACCACGGCGGGATCGTCGCCCTCGTCCTCCCCGGGCAGCTCGGCGAGATCGCGACGACCTCCCGTTCGCCGCGCGGCGATGTCCTGGACGGACGCGGCGGGCACGGCGGACCCGGCGCGTGCCCGCGCCGCGAGCAGGCGCCGGGCGTCGATCGCGCCGAAGCTCTTCGGCGGGTCGCCTGTCGCCAACCCGCTGCGCGCGGCGGCCAGGGAGCCGGCGGCCGAACCGGCAAGCGCGGCGACGTCCCGGTCGACGAGCGACCGCAGACCGGGCGGAAGGAGATCCTCGTTCGCCGCCAGCGCACGATGGCCCTCGATGAGAAGGTAACGCCGCCCGAGGGCCCGACGCCGCGACAGCTCACGCAGGAGGCCGGGCTCCAGACTTCCGCTGGCCAGCAGCGAGGCCTGCACGGCGAGCGTCTCCAGCTGGTGGCGCCTACCCGCGGCGGGGTCCACGAAGACCGTGACACCGTCGGTCCAGGCAGGCTCGTCACCGTCGGTCGCCGCGACCCGCACGGCGCGGCCGGCCATGGCTGACGCCAACAGGCTCAGACCGCCCGGACCCTCGTCGTCCACGCCGTCAACGCCTGACAGCGCGCGGGGCGGCGGAGCTCGCCAGCCCATCGGATATGCCCCTTTCGGGACGGACGCGGGCACGCGCGGCCAGGCCACCGGCCGTGCGTCGTCCACGCTGGCGCCCCGACTGTTCGGGAGCCTCGAGGGCCGCGCTGACGTCGGCTGACACCACCGACCTCCCTCCATCCATCAAGGTCATACCTAACCTTTGTTCCGTACGGTAGGGCCCGATCTCCGCACCGTCAACCCGCCCGAACCACCTTGCGCATATGGGGTGCCGGCATTCGACCGCTGCCGTTGACCTGTGTGTTCAGCCACCGACGATGCCCGCGCTCGATCGCGTCACGGGCACGCCGCCAGGCTCCGGTTCCGGTTCCGGCTCCGGCTCCGGCTCCGGCTCCGGCTCCGGCGACGCTGGAGCCTGACCGCTCGAGCATCCGGCCCTCAGCTCGGTTCGGTGACCTGGCGTCGACGGCGGCGACCGAAACGGTCAGGGGTCGGAACGTTGATTGTTGCCGTAGCGGCCGGAGGCACCCCGGCACACGGGGCGCAATACCGTCGAAATCCGACAACAGGCCTCTGACCTGCAGATTTGATCCGCCGCAGGGCAGTACGAATCAATACTGCAAACATCCCTTACCGGGTAGTATCGTACCTTCGTGCCTTCGGGATGACAGCGTCGCCCGACGAGGGCCGTTGACGCGAAGCAGAAAATACCCGATTTTGGCGGCGGGGGAGCTGTGCGAGATCGAAAGGTGCCGGCACCAGCCGAGCACTACCACCACATGGACGCGCTGCGCGCCAGCTTTATGCTTCTCGGCGTCTTCGTCCATGCGTCGTCGCTCGGGCACGACCCGATTTTCAACGGGATTGCGCACGCCTCCGCCCTCTTCCGGATGGAGGACTTCTTCCTCATCTCCGGGTTCCTCTCCGCGATGCTGGTGGGAAAATACGGGCCGGGCCGCACCGTGCGCCGCCGCCTTGCCAGCGTGGGAATCCCACTGCTGTGCGCGGGGCTGTTGCTCAACCCGGCCGCCATCTGGCTGAGCTACGACTTCCACAACGATCCGGACGTCTCGTTCCTGGACTATCTCCACGGGCGGACCATCGCCGACCCGGTGGGCGAGCTGCGCTGGCACCTGCACCTGTGGTTCCTGGTCGTGCTTCTCCCCTACGCACTGATCACGCCCGCCGCGGTGTCCATACTGACCCGCCTGTTCCCGCACTCCCTCTTCCAGCGGACGACAACCGGGCGTTTACGGACCATGACCACGATCACCCTCCTGACACTGTCGGGAGTCGTCGTCGTTCGTGGTACGCACAAGGCCCTGCTGGACCCGGTCTTCGCCGGGACGCTCCTCGACTACCCGGTCGAGCAGACGATGGAGTACCTCCCGTTCTTCCTCCTCGGCATGCTCCTGTACCTGGAGCGGGATCGGCTTCTGCCGTCCTTCCAGCGCCCCGCGCCGGTGCTGCTCGCCGTGTCCGCGTCAGGGCTGCTGGCAGGTTCGCGGGGATGGGTCGGCGTGCTGGCCACCAACAACGGCAGGCTGCTCTGCGAGACGGTGTTCACCATCGCGCTCACCGCCACGCTCTTCGCTCTGGCCGGCCGTTTCATCACCAGGCCGCGGCCCGTCGTCAGGTACCTGGCGGACGCGTCCTACACGGTCTATCTGTTCCACTACTTCTGGATCTATGCGATCGCGACTCTGCTGGGGTTCGACTCCGGGGCCAGGTGGCCGCAGATGCTCCTGGTGGCCTTCCTGACGTTCGGCGTGACGTTCGCGATTCACCATTTCGTCATCCTGCGCTCGCGGGTCCTACGCGGAGTCTTCAACGGGAAGTTTCCGATCAGAACGCACTCGTCTCAGCGGGCAGCCGACGGCCACCAGCCCTCCGCCGCGACCGTCGCCCCCGCTCCCTCGTACATCGCCGGAACGCCCACGCCCCCACCGCACAGAGTGACCGCAGGATCCGGCGGCCCCGTGCTCCCCACCGTGACCGATGCGCCCACGATGCCGCTGCGGATCGATATCTGACCCATCAGGAAAAGATCTTCCTCCCGGGCGCGGAACGCCGGTCCCAGGCGGCGGCGTCGGCGCGGGCCGCGGTCCGGCGCCGGGGTTCGGCACAGACATCGTCGCCGCCGGCCCCTCCCTCCGCACGAAACCTGGATGCGGGTATGCGGACCGTACGAATCACCCACGGATCGGGACGGCAGGGCGGCGACAGCAGGACACAAAGCCGACTCGACGGATTATCGCGGAATGGAGCACTTCCCGCCGAGTTGCAGTAAGATTCCCCAAGGGAATTCTGCCGGCTGCGCACCGACCCAAAAGAGGGATCGACGGTCCCTGTACGCACAGCAGAGCCATTTAACGAAATACATGCAGTATTCGAAGATCCCCCGTTGTTCGATTCCCACCATAGAGACACGGTGAAGACCACGCCGTTTACCGGCGAGGATCAGTCTGCGCACGGCTGGTTCGTCTCTGATACTTGCACCCGTGCCGCTACCCGACCCGGGCCACGGCGTGACGTGCATGGGGGTAGCCACCGGATATGCGTCCAGGCACTTGGCAATGGCGGTGGGAACGGGTCCGCGTCAGGTCTCTCGCGCTGGTCTCGGTGGCGCTGGTCGCGCTCACGTTCGTCGCCGGTATCGCGAACACCACCACGGCCGACCACGGCGCTGCTCGCCCGGCCGGCACCTCGAACCCGGGATCCGTGGCAGGACCACCAGTTCAGGCGGGCACAGCGATGGGCGTGCGGCCGGCGGCGATCGTCCTCCCGCTGAGCGGGAGCACCCCCCAGTCCGCGAGCACCCCCCAGTCCGCGAGTGTCCCCCGGACCGCGAGCGCCGGGCGCTGCCCGCCCCACACCAGTCTCGCCAGTGCCTCCGGGCCGTGCGTCGCTCCGCCCGAGGTCTCCTGCGTCGCCGCGGCCGGTGCGCGGGACCGGGCCTGCACCGAGCCGGCCACGGCGAGCTGCCCCGGCGGCTGGGCCCGCGAGGGTGAGATCTGCACCCGCCCCGCCGACCTCGTGTGCGGTGGCGGTGAGCCGCCGGCCGACGGCCAGTGCGTCACCGCCACGACGTGGACCTGCGCGCCCGGCTGGACCCTCGACGATGCCACCTGCCGGGCCCGTGCGACGCCGACCTGCCCGGCGGACTGGACCATGGACGGTGGGACCTGCGTCGCCGACACCGAGTGGACCTGCCCCGGCGGCGGGACCCTCAGCGGGCGGACCTGCGTCGCACCCGTGCGATACGTCTGCGATGACGGCGTTCCGGCGCAGGGGCAGTCCTGTAACCGGCCCGCGGCCACCTGCGGCGTCAACTGGCGGCTCGTCGGGAACCAGTGCGTCAACGAGGCGGAGCGCTGTACCGGGGTGTCGGAGGTGGACGGCTGTTCGTTCCCCGTCTGCTCCGCGCCGTCGTCGCGGTTCGACGGGGTGGGCACGTGTGTCGCCGAAGCGCGGCCGGAATGCCGCGAGGACTGGCCGCCCTCCTCGCAACCGCCCGGCTGCCTGTCCGACGCCACGCCGACCTGCCCCGGCGGCATCGTCCCGGACGGGGCCGGCCGCTGCGTGACGAGCACGCAACACGTCTGCCGAGGCATGACCGACGTCGGTCCGGACGAGACGGGCCAGTGCACCGCCAGAGCGAAGCCCACCTGCGCTGGGAACCTCGAGCCCGAGGAGGACACCGGGCGGTGTGTCGCGCCGGCGATCGCGACCTGCGCCTCGGGCCAGCCGACCGGTGGCGACGGCCCCAGGCGCTGCACCCGGCCGGTGAGCTGGACCTGCGCGGACGGGGCATCGCCCGACCCGGCCCACATCTGCTCGTCCACCCGTATTCTGCGCTGCCCGTCCGGTACCTCCCTCGATGGCGACATGTGTGTGGGCCCGGCCTGCCCGGCCGGCACCCTGCTCGCGGGGAACCGTGAGTGCGTCCCGCCAGTGGCGCGATGCCCGTCGGGCACGACACGGGACGGGGCCGGGCTGTGCCACAGCGCCCCACCCGGCTGTCCCGAGGGCTACACCGCGACCTCGTCCGGGGTGTGCGCACAGCTCGTGCCAGCATGCCCTCCCGGCACAACACGGACCGCCGGGGGCCTGTGCCGCCTGCCGGATCCCAGGCCGCCGCGCGGCGTGGAGAACGCACACTCGCGAAGCCCTGCGGCCGGCCCCAGTACCAGCGCAGGCAGCGAGGCCGAGCCATCGCCAATCGTCATCAGCGAGGAGTGGCCCGCCGCACGCGCAGCGCTGGTGGCGGCGACGGTGCTGACCGTCGGGCTGTTGATGGCAGGCAGCGGAGTCCTGCTGTGGAGGCGGCGGTCAGGATCGACGGCGGTTCCCGACGAGCAGCGGGCCGGCGCCGTCTCTCCCGCCTTCCCGCCCATCGCGCCGGTTTGGCCGCGGCCGCCATCCTCCGCGCCGTGTCCAGCCGATCCTGACAAGCCTGACAAGCCAACACCGTTCCCGAACCAGTCGCCTTCCGCACCAGGCCTGAGTCGATCCGGGGCCAGCCTGTTCGCGACATCACCATTCGACGGCGATCGAGAGCGCCGGCAGATACGTCTGGAAATCCGTACCCGCGTCCCGCGATCCTCGGTGCGAGAACGAACACCCGCGTTCGAACCTCCCAGGCTGCTGCTTCGGCCCGACCGCACGGTGACGACCTCCGCGCCGCGGACAGCCCGCCCACCGGCTCGGGTCGTTGCCAGTAGGCCACGCCTGGCCCGGGATGACCTCATCCCGCTGGCATCGCGCCCAGTCCTTGTGAGGACCGGCGCGGTCCTTGTGAGGACCGGCGCGACGCCCTCGGGAACCCGCGGCGAACCCGTCGCCATCTGCCTGCGGCAGACGGTGACGACCATCAGCGACGCCGTCACTGGCGCAGTGGACGCGACGTCGCCGGAGGAACGCCGGCTACCGAGCGTCCATCTGCAGATCTTCACCGTTGCACCCCCACCCCGCGAAGGAGAACCTGCATGCCTGCCACCGATCCGGACCTGACGTCCACCCCGGATCACCCCACGGCCCGAAGGCCGGGTCATTCTCCGGGGTCCCCGACGACGCGTCCGGACTCCCCCGACGAGATCGCCGGTGACCCCGCCGGCCCGGCCGGGGACACGTCGTCGGCAGGGGACGCCTCGCCAGCGGGGGAAACCGGGTCGGCAGCGGACGCGGCGAGTCCCCTGCTCACCAGCGCAGGCTCTCTGCTGTTCCAGGCCGACGACGCCGTCTCCGAACTCCACGACCTGCTGACCGAGCAGCTCCCCGAGGTCTGGACCCGCCTGACCCGGACCGGGATCGGGCTCGACCTGGTGGCTCAGGTGACCGGTGAGCTGGCCGCCGAGATCGTCGGCCTCGTCCAGATCGACGTCGTCGGCGCCGCGCTGCGCGCCTGGGCGGGATCCCAGAGCGCGCGGACAGCGGCCCGCGCATCCGCTGGCCCGCCGCCGAGCACTCAGACGTTGGTCCTCGGCCCGCACACGCTGACCTCCGTGGTTGAGCGGTCGATCGAGATCCTGGTCGGCGATCTCCAGGTCGCAAGCATCCCCATCAGCCTGGAGCTGAGCGTCGATGCGTCACACGCGAGCGTGACCGCGCAGGCCGGCCGACTGGTCCGGCTACGTCCAGGTCCGGCCGAGATCGCACTCACCCTGTCCGTGGCGTCACGGGTGGTGCGCACGGCGCGCGGCGCACTCCCGCTGCCGGCGTCCATCCCGCTGGGCCGCTGGGCGCCACTCGACGAGGACCCGCTCCCGGACCGTGGCAGCGAAACCGCCCCGCCCGAACCCGCCGGGGCTCCGGGGAGGCTGCCGCGCCAACGCGTCTGAGGCCGTCGCTCGTGCCAGCACCACGGCGGGTCGGGCGTGGCTGGCGGCGCGCGGACGGTCTGCCGCCGGCACGTCGGCCGGATCGTCGGCTGTCGCGGGGCCAGCTGATGTCAGGCGGCCAGATCGACGCGGATATCGGGATCGTTGTCCGGCAGTATCACAACTGTTCCGTCACCGCGATGCCAGCCGGCGGGCAGCAGAAACCACCGCCCCGCGTTATGCAGCAGCACGCGGAGACCGTTGTACCGGAAGGCGTAGCGGGAGTTGCTGGAATCCAGTTGAACATGCATGACCCCCCGTCCGCTGATGTAAAGCTTCTGCCGGCTGAAGACGATGGCCTGTGGCTGCGTGACAAGGGTCCGCTCGAGCGCACCGGCGGCCGCCCGTCCGCGATCCGCCCCGATGTTCGCGGTCAGCCAGAAGACCGAGATGATGATCAGGATCGCCAGTGCGCTGATACGGGTGGCCCGGCCTGCCGCCAGCGTCCGTCGCATACCGGCCGGGGTGGCCGCATGGCGCTCGACAAGCGCGAGGCCGTAGCCGGTGACCAGCGTGGCGCAGCCCAGGGCAATAGGAGCGGCCAACGGTTGTGACCCGATCTCCCTGGCCGGCGTCACCAGGCCGGTCACGGCCACGCCCATCAGCGCCACCGCCGCGGTTGCCAGCAGGCCTACGGCGACGGCACCGGTTCGTCCGGTGCAGCGTGCCAGTTCCGCGGTCACCACCGGCTGGGCGATGATCGCGACGGCGGCGACAACGGCCAGGACCGCCAGTGGGACGAACGCCACCCCCGCGCTGCGGATCAGGTAGTCGGTCGTGGACAAACCCRCGGTTCCGAGATCGACACCGAAATGGCGGTAGAACTCCCGCTCGCGGGTGTATCCAAAGAAATAGAACATCGCGGTCAGCAGGCTGGCCGGCGCGATCACCCGGCCGATCAGCTCGAGGACGGTGCTCAGCTGCATGCCCGCGGGCTCAACGGCACCACCGGTACCCGGCCGGGCCCCGGAGCTGCCGGCTCCGGAATTGCTGGCTCCGGAATTGTCGGCGGGGCCGGATTCCGCGTCGGGATGAGGCGGGCCTTCGGCAGGCGGGGAACCTTCGTCAGAAGCAGACATGTCAGCGAATCGGCCTCAGGTGATGGCGCTCAGGTGCCTGTCGGCACGGGCAACGGGTCACCGCTCTGCCCCTCATCGCTCTGCCCCTCGTCGCCGTCCGAGCCGGCCGGCGACTGATCGACGGGCGGCGATTCCGGCCCCGGCGGCGGCTCCGAAGCAGGCTCGGTGGTCGGGGGTGGCTCCTGCGTCGGGGGAACCACCTGCTCGTTCGGAACCTCCCGCTCGTTCCCGGTCTGGGTTTCCGGTGACTCCGCGGGGGAGGTCGGCGGCCCAGCATCGCGTGATTCCCGCACCTCCGGCTCAGGGAGCGTCGACTGCGCGAACCGGGCGTTGTTGACCACGTCCGCGGCGGCCTCGTCGTCGGCCGGAAGAACAAAACAGAGACCGGCGGGGGCATCGGAGCACAGCGGACTTCCCGGCCGCTCATCGGTGATCGCGATGATGTAGCTCACCTGCTGGTCCCCTGCCGTGCCCGCCGGCATCGCTTCGCCGTGCGGTGCGCTGCCCACCGGGGCGGCCTGCTGCACCGAGCCGGCGCTCGCCGGGGATCCACCCGCGGTTCCGGCGGGCGCGCCGACCTTCGCGGCGGTGATGCAGAGCTGCTTCGCCGCGCACGGCGGAGCGTTCTCGGTACTGTCACGTATCGTCGACGTGCATTCGCTGCTGGCCACGATCTCACTGGCGTCACGACACGCCTCGGCCATCTCCTTCGCCTGCGCCTCGGTGATCTGCAGCCGCGCCATGTCCTGCAGCGGAGCCTGGACGTCGCCGCCGACGGCCGGGGCATTCGGCTGAAGTGGGAGGCTGGTCGGCTCTGTGGGCAGGGCCGCTGCCAGGCTCTCGGACCGTGACGGGTCCGCCCCACCGCCACAGGAAACGGCGATCACGACCGCCGCGATGACGAAAAGTACCGGAAGCACCCTGGAGCGCTCGCACCTCAGCATCGCGGCATGCATTTCCCCGGATTTCTCCTTGAGCTGGGTGGAGAGGTTRCCAAATCGCGGCCATCGTAGGTACGGTATTTCCTTGATCGCCAACCGGCGGCAGAAACCGGGGGTGACATCGCAGCCGAACTGGTGAATTCAGGCTCGAACCGGGCACGGATGGACGCGTCACCCGCGACGGTGTTGCCGCCGGCCCGCCCACGGTGTCCTCGCGGGGATGCAGGGGCGGTCGGCGGGTCCGGGCTCCACCCGAAGTGACCAGTGGCGTCGAACCGGCCCGGTATAGCGCGAGCATTGCGTTCGCCTCCTCGCATCTGTTGAGATGTGGACGACATCGAGGTAGGAGGCGCCTGTGAACGAGCAAAACGGCGGTTCGGCGGAGGACCTCGCGACATACTTTCTTTCCGCGGAGGGTCTGCGCGGTGTCGAGGTAACACCGCACAGCCACGGAACCGGAACGTCGACGAGCGTGCGCGACTTCGAATACAAGGGTCATCAGGCGAGGATCGAGACCACCTACCGCATCACGATCGACGGAAAACCCCTGGTCGGCCATGTCGAGGCGCTCCCCTCGGGGGAGGTTCACTACCACCGGTTCCCGCAGTACGCACCGAACTCCGCCGTCGACGTGGTGAAAACCATCATCGACACCAGTCTCTGGGAGAAGCCGGCCGTCCCTGACGAACTGGCGGCCGAACACGGGCCCGAGCAGCCAGAACACGGACCTCACGGGCACACCGAAAGTGCCCATGGAGATCAGCGTGCGGACGAAGGCCACCGGTGACCGCCGTCCGGACCCACATCCTCGACGACCTCACCGCGGCACAGCGCTACCTTGACGCGGCCGTCGGCCTGAGTACGGAGCTCACCTCGGTCACCGCCCGCTCCGCGAGTCAGGTACTCGCGCGGGTGATCCCCGGGTTCCGCATGCACGGAATCGAGCAGCGACTGTCGGTGTGGGATCTGTTCGTCATCTGGCACTGGGCCTCCATGCAGCTGACGACGTCACCCGAAACCGCCATGCGCAATCGGGCCCATGGCGGCCCGGTGTTCCTGCCGTGGCACCGGATGTACCTCCTGCGGCTGGAACAGCAGCTCCAACGGCACAGCGGCGTGGCCGACGCCGGCCTGCCCTACTGGGACTGGGCCGTGGCCGGCGGTGATCTGACCCCCGACCAGCAGCTCAACCATGTCCTCTGGACCGACAAGTTCCTGGGCCCGCCGCGGGGCTCCGTCACGACGGGCCCGCTCGCCGCCCACATCGTCCGGATCGAAGAGCGTGACGACGGCCTCTGGTCCGTTCCACCCCGGCCGATCGCGCGCGCGGCCGGCACCCAGGTCGGCACCCTCCCCBGGTCCTCCGACGTGCGGGCCGCGCTCAACAGCGATCGTTACGACCGTGATCCGTGGGATATCTCGGTCGTCTCTCATCGCAACCTCGTCGAGGGCTGGGTGAACGGGCCCCGAATGCACAATCGCGTGCACGTCTGGGTGGGCGGCGACATGCTGCCCGGCACCTCCCCGAACGACCCGGTCTTCTTCCTGAACCACTGCAACGTGGACCGGATCTGGGAGTCCTGGATGACCCGCCACGGCCGGACCTACGAGCCCGGGCAGGACGTGCCGGGAGCGCCGGTGGGCCATCGGATCGACGACGACATGATTGCCCTGCTCGGCACGTCGTTCAGGCCAGGGCAGGTACTCGATGCCAGCGCCTGGTACTCCTATGACGTCCTGCCGTAACGCCTGACTGCCCTGACCCCGGGCGAGCAGTTCGCCCGGGGTCAGGAAAACGCAACAACGCCTTCCTCACGCCTACAGCCGCGGGTCGACCGGCTCGGACTCCAGGGCCAGCACCGCGAACACACATTCGTGGACCCGCCACAACGGCTCCCCGGCCGCGGTCCGTTCGAGTGCCTCCAAGCCCAGCGCGTACTCGCGGAACGCCAGGGAGCGTTTGCGGCCCAGCCCCCGCTCGCGCAGCCGGTCCAGGTGCACCGCCTCGGTGTAGTCGCCGCCGTAGATGATGCGCAGGTACTCCCGGCCCCGCACCTTCACGCCGGCCAGGGCCAGCCCTCGTTTCCCCCGCGCCAGGCCCGCGAACGGCTTGACCACCATGCCCTCGCCGCCGGCGGCGGTCAGCTCCTCCCACCACCGTGTTCCGGCGGCCACCGACTCCGGGTCGGCCGGGTCGACCCGGATCCGAGCGGTGGTGGCCAGCAGGTCCGGATCGGCGGCGGCGAGGCGGTCCGCCACCGCCAGATGCCACAGGTTGTCCCGGTCCAGGTAGGTCGTCGCGGTCTGCCCGTCCCCGGCGTGGGCTCCCACGCCCGCGGCCGGACCCGCGTGGCTGGTCGGCGGGGCTCCCCCGGCTGCCAGCAGCATGAACGGCGCGAACCGCAGGCCGGCCAGGCCGTCGACGGGCCAGCAGTACGGCTGGTACGCCGCCGTGAACGCGTCCGCGTTGGCCGCCCGGCCGCGGGTGCGTTCCAGCAGGTCCGCGACGTCGACACCGCGACCGACGGCCCGGGCCAGGGCGTCGACGGCGACCGGGAGGACAGCGCGGGCCGCCGCGCCGGTGGCCGCGTACTGGCGCCGGATCAGGGCGTGGGCCTTGGCGCTCCACGGCATGATCTCCCCGTCGAACACCGCCCAGCCGGCCGCCAGCTCGTCCCACAGGCCACTGGTGGTCATCGCCGCCCGGAGCCGGGCCAGCAGCGCCTCGGTCAGGTCCGGGGCGAGGAACGGCCGGCCGGTCCGGGTGTAGACCGCGCCGGTGACCCCGTCGGGCGCGCCGAATCGCCCGCGGGCGGTGGCGGCATCCCGGCAGACGACGACCACGGCCCGCGAACCCATGTGCTTCTGCTCGCACAGAAGATCCTCGACACCGTCCGCACGGTAGGCCTCGAAGGCCTCCACCGGATGTTCGAGCAGGCCCGGCAGGGTCGTGGTCGGCGGCGGGCTCATCGTCGGCGGAAGGTAGACGAGCCAGCGCGGGTCGACGGCGAAGCGGCTCATCACCTCCAGCGCCGCGAGCGCGTTCTGCTCCTCGATCCGCACGCGGCCGCCGTGGCGCGTCTCGACGAACCGGCGGCCGAGGACGTCGTTGACGTGAAGCGTGTCAGGGCGCGCCGTCGGGCCGGTGGTGCCGTCGCCCGAGGCGCCGGTGTCGATGATCAGCGTGGCCGCACCGGTGCCGGAGGCCCCGACAGCGGGCGGGTCGACGGCGCCGTCGCCGACGGACGCCGGTGCTTCCTCGGGCCGCGTCGCAGGTCCCTCCGCCGGTCGCTCGGCGGGCTGTTCCGCGGGGTGCTCCGCGGGGTCCTCCGCCAGCGGGCGTCGCGGCTCGAAGTACTCGCGGGCCGCCGGCACGGACACCAGTTCCCGCTCCGGGTAGCGCAGCGCGGTGAGACGTCCACCGAACACACACCCGGTGTCGAGGCACAGGGTGTTGTTCTCCCACCGCGGCTCGGGGACGGGGGTGTGGCCGTAGAGCACCATCGCCTTCCCCCGGTAGTCGCGGGCCCACGGGTAGCGCACCGGCAGCCCGTACTCGTCGCTCTCGCCGGTGGTGTCCCCGTAGAGCGCGAACGACCGCACCCGGCCGGAGGCCCGGCCCTGGTATGCCTCCTTCAGCCCGGCGTGCGCGACGACGAGACGTCCGCCGTCGAGGACGAGATGCGAGACCAGCCCGTCGCAGAACCGTTCGACCTCGGTACGGAACTCGGGTGTCTCCCGGCCGAGCTGCGCCAGTGACTCGGCGAGACCGTGCCCGATCCGCACCTGCCGGCCGCGCAGGGCACGGACGAGCTTGTTCTCGTGGTTGCCCGGCACCGCGAACGCCTCACCGGCGGCGACCATGCCCATCGCCAGCCGCAGCACCCCGGGCGTGTCGGGTCCACGGTCCACCAGGTCGCCGAGGAAGATGACGCGCCGGCCTTCCGAGTGGGTACCGCCGACCGCGCGGCCCTCGTCGTCGCGGCGCAGCTGGTAGCCCAGCCGGGTCAGCAACGCCTCCAGCTCGTCGCGGCAGCCGTGCACGTCACCGATCACGTCGAACGGGCCGGTGAGCTCGCGGCGGTCGTTGAGCAGCGGGGTGTACTCGATCGTCGCGGCGGCGATCTCCGCCTCGGAGCGCAGGACGTGCACGCGACGGAAGCCCTCGCGGGCCAGCCCGCGCAGGGACCGGCGCAGCTCGCCGTGCTGGCGGCGGACGACGTGCGCGCCGAAGGCCCGGTCCGGTCGGTCCGCGTTGCGCGCGACGCAGACCGACTCCGGCACGTCGAGCACGATGGCGACGGGCAGCACGTCGTGCGCTCTGGCCAGCTCCACCAGGCGGGCGCGCGACGTCCGCTGCACGTTGGTCGCGTCCACGACGGTCAGGCGCCCGGCGGTGAGCCGGCGGGCGGCGATGAAGTTCAGGACGTCGAACGCGTCCGCCGTCGCGGACTGGTCGTTCTCGTCGTCGGCGACGAGACCACGGCAGAAGTCCGACGACAGCACCTGGGTCGGCAGGAAGTGCCGGCGCGCGAACGTCGACTTGCCGGAGCCGGTCACCCCCACCAGCACGACGAGACTCGGGTTGGGAATCGCCAGCGGCTCGATCGGCGTCTCTATCGGCGTCTCGTTCAGCGGCTCGGACGGGAGCTGGCTCGCCTCGCTCATCGGTTCACCTCCCGCGCCGGCGCCGCCAGCTCCAGGACCGCGAGCTGGGTCGGCTGGCCGACCTCGGGGTCGTCGGCACCGATGCCGCCGATCCTGGCGCGGTACGGGTAGCCGGCCACGAGGTCGTCGATCCAGGCGGTGAACTCGGCGCGGGTCCACTCGAAGCGATGGTCCCGATGCCGCAGATCGCCGGGGGGCAGTCCCTCGTAGCGCACGTTGTACTCCCGGTTCGGGGTGGTGATGAGAAGGGTCCCGGGCCGCGCATGCCCGAGCAGGACGTCGGCGAGCACCGGCAGCCGGGGCGGGTCGACGTGCTCGACCACCTCGGAGAGCACGATCGCGTCCAGCCCGGTGAGGCGGTCGTCCCGGTACACCAGCGAGGAGACGACCAGGCGGACCCGTTCGCGGTCGCGGTCGGACATCTGCTCGACGTGCAGTCTGCGGGCGGTGAGCTCGAGCGCGCGGTGGGAGACGTCGACCGCGACGATCTCGGTGAAGGCCCGGTCGGCGACCAGACGGGCCACCAGCCGGCCGGCACCGCAGCCGACGTCGGCGACGCGGCGCGCGCCGGCCGCCCGCAGCTCGGCCAGGATCGCGCGGCGCCGCTGCTCCGCCAGAGTCAGCGCCGGCGCCGGCGCCGGCGCGTCGCCGCTGTTCACCGCGTCGGTGCCGGACCCGGCCGCCGCGCTCAGCCCCTGTCTCAACCCCGGGCTCAGGCCCGGTTCCGCCGTCTCGACCGGGCCAGCTTCCGCTTCCGCCGCCGGTTCCGGGTTCCCGGTGCCGTCGGGTTCCGCGTCCACGGCCGGATCTGGTTCCGTCGCGTCGGAGGTGAGCCGTCCCGGTTCGAAGCCGTCGGGGATGCCCTCGGCGGTGAGGTCCTCAGCCACGGACAGCTGCGTCAGCGCCGCCGTCGCCAGGCCGGAGCGGTGGGCGAGGTAGCGGCGTGCGATCAGCCGCTGCTCCGGGTGGCCGGGCAGCCAGCGGGCACCTTCACGGACGAGCTTGTCGATCTCGTCCCGGCCGACGTGGTAGTGCTTGGCGTCGTCGAGCACGGGCAGGAGGACGTAGATCTGGGTGAGGGCGTCCGCCAGCAGGGCGGTGCCGGTCAGCGTGACGTCGTGATGCGGCGCGTCGCCCCAGTCCGGGAAGTTCGGGTCGAGCGGTAGCGGGGTCGCCTCGACCTGCCAGCCCAGCGGTTCGAACAGCCGCCGGACGAGGTCGGCGCCGCCACCGCGGCACGGCAGCGACGGAAGCCGGATGCCCAGCGGCAGCGGCGTCGTGACCAGCTCCGGCCGGGCCCGGCAGCGGCCTGCCATCGCCGTCGAGAAGACGGCCGCCATCGCGACCGCGAGCAGGCTGGACGCCGCGTACGGCCGATCGTCCACGTAGTGCGCGCCGGCGGTGTCCCGGCCGCCGCCGGCCTGCCCCCGACGGCCGGCGGATCGCGAGCCTCCCCGCACCAGTCCCACCGGGTCGACCTCCAGCAGCAGTGCCGCGGTGCAGCGCGCGTCGGTCGCCTCGGGATAGAAGACGTGCGCCTGACCGGCCGCCGTGTCGAAGCGATGAACCCGGTCGGGGTGCTTGTGCAGCAGGAAGCCCAGATCGGTCGCTGGCTGGTAGGTCGTCGACACCGTCAGGAACATGGCGAGGATTCTGGCGGATCGGACAGTCGGCGTCGCGTGAGTATTCCGCCGGAGTGCTGTGCGACGCGGTCTCGGTCAGTGGGAGCGGCGCTGCGGGCTCGTGGACCGGGTCCCGGTGCGGTGTCGTGGGATGGTGGGGTGCGGTCACGCGTCCGACCGGCGTCCGCTACGTACGATGAACCGAGCAAGCGAAGCCGTGGCAGGAGAGGGAAGTGCCAAAGGGACGTTCGACCGGCCGACCCGGTTGGCCTCGCGCCGACGGTGAGTGGATTCGCCGCGAGTGCTCCAGCGGCCGAGAGAATCCGTTTCGGCGCGCGGGTTCACCGGCCACGGACCCACGAGGGCGATGCATGGGACTGTCCGCATGAATCGCGAGCCGGTCGGGGTCGGCAGGCGGTCGGCGGGCCGTGCGCAGGCCAGCACCATGCCCAGGAACGAGGATGCCGCCGTGACGCTGCCGCCCTCGGCGGAGAGCCCCAAGGCCACCCGGCGTCGTCGTGGTGAGCCGCGGCGCCTGCTCCTCGCGGCCGCCCGGGAGCTGTTCTCGACGCAGGGCTACGCGGTTATCAGCACCCGTGAGATAGCAGAGCACGCTGGGGTGTCGGAGACTCTCCTGTTCCGGCACTTCGGGTCGAAGGCGGGCCTGTTCCGGGAAGCGCTCGCCCTGCCGTTCGTCGAGTTCATCCAGGACTTCAGCCACCGGTGGCGCTCCGGTGAGATGGACGCCCTCGACGACGAGTCCTTCGCGCGTCAGCTCAACGGCGGCCTGTACGACCTGTTCCGGCAGAACCGGAGCCTGGTCCTGATGCTGTGGGCCGACAACCTGCCCCGGGACGACGAGTGGGCGAGCATCGGCATGGCCGAGATCGACAAGGCGATGCGCGAGCTCGTCAAGATCGGTAGTGAGGAGACGATCCGCCGGCAGGGCAAGGCGATGCCTCGTCACGACCTGGCGACCCGGGCGACGCTCGCCATGGTCGCCGGTATGGCTGTTTTCGGGGAGTCGTTCTACGGGAAGCGCAGGCCGTCACGGCGGGCGATCGTCGAGGAGCTCACCCAGACCTCGATGCACGGCCGGCTGCACCGCAACGCATGAAGGGTCGTGGCGGCCACCCGTCGGACAGGTGGCCGCCACGACCCTCATCTACCACGCCTACTTCGTGAGGTATCCGCCGTCGACGGGCAGGAGGATGCCGGTGACGTTCGTCGACAGGTCGCAGGCCAGGTAGAGCGCGGCCCGCGCGCAGTCCTCCGGGGTGATGATCTCGCCGATCGGGTGCAGTGACCGCAGCACCTCGGCTTCGGCCTCGTCGGGTGGGCGGAACTCCTCGCCCTCGGCGAACGCGAGGTTGGTCCAGATACCCCCGGGGCAGATGGCGTTGACACGGATCTTGTGCGGCGCGACCTCCGCCGCCAGCGCCCGGGTGAGCTGGTTGACGAGCCCCTTGGTGGCACCGTAGACGACACCACCCCAGGAGATCATGCCGGCGATGGAGCCAGTGTTGACGATGACGCCGCCGCCGCCCTGCTCCTTGAACTGGCGCACGGCCTCCTTGCAGCCGTTGAACACACCCCGGCCGTTGACCGCGACAAGGTGGTCGAAGTCCTTGACCGTGTGATCCTCGATGGTCATGCCGGAGCGGGGGGAGGCGATGCCCGCGTTGTTCACCATGACATCGAGGCGGCCGTAGGTCGCGACGGCGGTGGCGACCACGGCGGCGACCTGGTCGGGATCGGCCACGTCGCAGGCGGCGGGGATGGCGGTGCCGCCTGCCGCTGCGATGACTGCCGAGGCCCCTTCGGCCCGCTCGCGCTGCAGGTCGACGCAGACGACGTTGGCGCCTTCCTGGGCGAACAGCGCTGCGATGGCCCGGCCGATGCCGGCCCCGGCGCCGGTGACGACGACCGTCCGGCCTGCGAGCAACGTCATGCCCATCCTCCTGCTGCGACTTCCCGAACCTGCCGCCGAGCCGGTCGCGACCTCATGCGTCCGCCGCCGCACTCGCCGTCTCGTCGGCGGGCGCGATCTCCTCGTCGATGACGATCAGCACCGTGTGCGGACCCTGCAGCATCGCCGTGGGAACCGCGTCGTAGTGCTCCGGATCCACCAGGTGGTATCTGGCGACCCGCGCGGTGAAGGCCCGCATGGCGGCCCGCATCTCCATGCGGGCGAGGCCCGCGCCGGGGCAGATGTGCGGACCCGAGCCGAAGGCGAGGTGCGACCTGTCCGCCCGGTCGAGACGGAACTCGTTCGGGTTCTCGTGCTTGCTCTCGTCCCGGTTCGCCGAGCCGATGCACATGAACACCTTCTGCCCGGCCTCCACCTGCCGGCCGTCCAGCTCCATCGGGTCGGAGCAGGTGCGCACCATCCACTGCGCGGGCGCGTCGATCCGCAGCGCCTCCTCGATGGCCGCGTCGATCAGCGCCGGATCGCGGCGCAGTTCCGCGTAGGCCTCGGGGTCCAGGCCCAGCCGGTAGATCAGGCTGCCCAGGGTGTTACGCGTGGTGTCACTGCCGGCGCCGATCATGAACATGATCTGAGCCCTGATGTTGCGGGGGGTAAGAGTCTCGCCCTCCACCTCGGTGACCAGGAAACGGGTCAGCGCGTCGTTGGGCCACTCGTCGCGGGGCACCGCCAGCCGCTCGTCGATACGCGCCTGGACGTAGCCGCTGAGCGAGCCCGAGCTGTCGGAGATGGAGATGCTCCTCCCCGTCGCCGCCGCCTCCTGGAACCGCCTGCCGCTCTCCCGGATCCAGCCGTAGTAGGCCATCGAGTCCTCTTCCGGGAACCCGAACAGCCGGGCCATGGCGGCCGGCGGGATCGGCTCGGCGATGTGGGCGGCGAAGTCGACACCGGCCGCGCCCGTCTCGCGGGCCTCGGCGAGCATCTGCTCCACCAGCTTCGTGCTCAGGTCCCGCAGGTACGGCTCGATCTTCTGGCTGCGGTGGACCGCGACGACCGAGTTGATGATCCGGCGGACCTTGCCGTGCCGCGGCTCGACGAGCGCCGCGATGTTCTTGTCCTCTTCGGGAATGTTGTCCGCGCCCGCGCTGCCCGAGAAGTTCTCGACGCTGCGCAGGCCGAGGTCGACCGACGCGTGGGACACGGCCGCGAGCACGCCGTTCAGGCCGGGGAAGGGCACGACACCACCGGTGTCGCGCAGCTCCCGGAACGCGGCGGCCCGCTCCTCCGGATCCACGGCCAGCGGCGTGAGGCCAGCCCCGACGGTCTTCTCGGACACAAGTCCCTCCCGGACTGGAAGATCAGCAGTCATCGACGAGCCATTTCACGAACCGCGCGAGCGGGTAGAAACCGTCATGCGGCAGCCCGGCGGCGACGTCCACAACCTCGCCCAGCGGAACGAGGCGTTGCATGCCCCGGGAGGCGAGCCGGTCCCGCAGCGCCTCGGCCCGGGCCGCCGGGTAGATCCCGATGGTCTGCGTCGCGACGTTCACCTGGTCGAGCGCGGCGTCGAGTGAGGGAACCCGTACGACGTTGACCGTCTTGCCACTCGGATGGAAGTCCACCGGGTCGTCGGACAGTACGACGAGGCCGCTGCCGTCCTCGGCGCCGAAGACCTCGTAGTCCGGCGACATCGTGCGCAGCACCTCGACCTCGGCCCGGATGTCCGCGGGCAGGTTGGGGACGACGGCGTCGGCGTAGGTCCGCTCGGTGGCCAGCGCCCTGGCGAGGTCGGCGCACCAGGCGGCGAGGCCGCCGTCCGCGTCGTCCTCGGCGTAGATGAACCGGCTGGCGGCGCAGACCTCCTGGTTGAACAGGCTGGTGTCCTCCGCCGCGGCGGCGGCCGAGGAGTGCCGCACCTCCTCGGAGCCGAGTGCCTCCCGGCCGAGCAGCGAGATCGAGACCTTGGGGTCGAACGACACCAGCTCGAAGCCGGGGGCGACGTAGCCGATGGCGTTGCGGATGGCGGCGTCACCGCCCCAGGCAACCAGTCGGTCGAAGTACTGGGCGCGGAACAGCGCGCTCTCGACCGTGGCGTCGCCGCCCCGCCAGTACACACAGGAGAACGATCGGGTCACCGGGTGGCCGGGATCGACATCCGCCAGGGTCCGCAGGACGGCACTGCCGGTGAACAGGTCGTTCGACGGCAGTTTCAGCAGGTGCACCCCCTTGCAGAGGGCGCCGCGGACCACCGTGGCGGCGGTGACCCCCGGGGTGTTCCCGGCGAGGACGTGGACGAGCCGGGGCGGGAACGCCCGCACCCGGCGGACGCGGCCCTGGAGGTCGACGACCTCCTTCCAGCCGTCCAGCGCCTCCCGGCCGATCTCCTGATCGACCTGGAACCACGCCGTCTTCGGGTCGAAGAGATGCTTCAGGTCCCGATAGGTCCGTTCGAGGATGCGGGGGCCCAGCGAGCTGCACGCCACGCTCTGCTCGAGCGCGTACTGCAGGTACGGGTTGGTGTCGAGGTCGAGGCGGTCACCGACGGCGGCGAGGAAGTCGATGATCTCGGCGACCGGCAGGTCGAACGCCGGGCCCGGCTCCGCCCGCGGCCACACCAGCGCGTCGAGATCGAGCGCCGGTGTCCTGAAGTCGGGGAAGTCGACCGTGCCGGCGTCCCCGCCGGGGACCAGGGTCCGCCCCCGGACGACGTGCGGAACGTCGAGCCGCGCAACGTCGGTCATGATGCCATCACTCCACGTACATAGGCGTCGACCGTGCCGGCGCAGGTGAGCTTGTCGTCTCCGCCCTCGGCCAGGCTGTAGCGGACGATGCTGCCGGGGACGACGCTGAGGTTCGGGGTCGTCAGATCCACCGTCACGCGGTCGCCGGTGACGACGCCGCCCCACCGGCCTTCCACCGCGAGGTCCAGGAAGGCGAACCGGCCGGTCACCGACTCCCCCTCCAGGGGCAGCACGGTCGTCCCGCTGTCGTCGAGGATCAGCGGGATCACCCACGGCGCCGGCCGGTACCGGCCCGCGACCTCGTAGGCGGCCGCGGACAGCTCCGACATCCCGTAGCCGCTCTGCACGTTCGCCCGCGGGATGCCGAAGAACTCGAGGATCTGGGTCTCGTAGTCGGGCGGCAGGTCCGTGCCCTTGGTTCCGCCGCCACCGGTGACGATCGTCTCCGGGTGGAACTCACCGGGTCGCACGCCGCGGGCCCGCGCCCGTTCGACGATCGTCCAGTACTGCGCCCAGAACCCACCGATGATCATCGATTCCCTGCGGTGCGCGATGAGCCTGTCGATCAGGGCGTCGAGCCGTTCGGCCGCCAGGCGCTGGTTCGCCGCCGCGCTCCGCTCCAGCTCCGCGATCTCGTTCGGCAGGGCGGTGCCCGCCGCGATCCGCTTTCGCAGGTCCGCCGCCCGCTGCTGATCGGACGCCTGCAGCGGCTCCTCGCTGAGGAAGAACCTGGCGTCCGGCCGTCCGAACTCCTCCGCGATGGTGCGGAAGTGCAGCGCGGACCGGTGCGGGCCGTACCTGGGCCCGAGGACGAACACCGCGCGGTCCTGCTTCGGCACGATGCCCCGCTGCTCGCCGAAGGCCGCCACCAGCGACCGCAGCGCCAGGTCGCTGTCCGCGCGGGTCGAGGGCAGGAACGAGCTCTTGCCGGTGGTACCGCTGCTGACGAGCACCACACAGCCCGCGGCATGAAGCCGGCCGAGCCAGCCCTCCTGATCGGTCACGCCCGCGACGTCGACGTCGGTGAGCCTCCGCGACGAGAGCGTGTCGAGCCAGCGGGTCAGCAGCGGCCACCGGCCCCGGTTGACGAAGGACTTCGGGTACGACTTGTAGGACGAGTGCGCGAAGAGCAGCGGCACCAGGTCCTGGAACGAGCTGATCCGGTCGATACCGAGCTCGTCCGCGAGCTTTCCCAGCACGGGGATACGCTCGCGCTGCACGGCGAGCCGCTCGCCCGCCGCCTCGAGCCACAGCGGTTCGAGCTCGGCGCGGGGCAGCTCGTGGAAGCGCGGGTCGGCGACATGGCCKAGCAGCTCCTCGTGGGCTGCAGTCACTGCTCCACCCTCCTCATGCCAGCGGGGACCACGACGTGGTCCGCAACATCCGACTTGTCAGGCACGCGCCCTCGGGCAGCGCGGGTGTGACTGATCCGGACCAGTCGCCCCAGCCGTGGTCCGCACCGAAGGCCGCCGTCCACTGCTCCCGCGGTGCCACCCGGTAGAGGACGCGCAGCGACCCGTCCGCGCCGAGCGCGGGCGTGAACGCGGCGACGCAGCTCAGAACGTCGTCACCGCCGGTATCTCCGGCGTGGGCAGGCACCGGTGACTCAAGCAGGTCGACTCCCCGGACCGTGTCCTCGCGCAGGACCACCACCTCGCGCTCGGGACCGGCGGCGCCGGGCACCTCGTCGAGGTCGATCGCGCCGAGCGGGGACCAGTCGGTCTGCACGAGCAGCGAGCTCGTCGACCCGTACCGCATGGCGTCGACCCGGGCGCTCCAGTCCGCGAGATCGCCACGGCGCAACCGGTGGACCAGCCGCTCCCAGGCGGCACCGTCCGGCACCGCGGTGACAGTAATGATCTTGTATGCCTCGCCCGCGCCATGGGTGGCATGCAGGTACCAGAGCAACCTGGCCCCGTCCTCGGCGACGGCGGGCCCGTACTCGTCACGGACCGCGTCCTCGAAGTCGAACTCCCGCTCGCCGATCACGGCGTGGACGTCGTGTAGGAACAGCACCGGATTCATCCCCCGCAGTCAGGCTGGCTGGGTAGCTGCAACGTGCGCGTCAGGTCGCCGCGCCGGGCCGGCGCCGCGGTGGCACCAGCCCGGCCGCGGCTCAGGCCGTCGGCGACCACGGCAGCGTCCGCACCAGCCGTGACGTCCAGGTGTCGCGCAGCTTCAGCGAATCGTGCAGCCAGCTGCCGGGTTTGATCGATTCACGGGGATTGCCGTGGCTGAGAAGCTGGGTCCCGGCGGCGGGGTTCTGGATCTGGGTGATCATCAGATTCTCGGGGACCTCGCCACCGCCGGCGACGGTCTCGAATCCGCCCCACATGACGAAGTCCGAGTACTCGACGTCGAGCGCCCGCAGGAACACCTGCTCCATGGCGCCCTCGTACGGCCGCTGCATCCCGATGCGAGGCAGGACGAAGTCGTGGATGTACAGGCCATCGGACGGCTCGGCCGGCGTCGCCGGCAGCGTCGCGAGGTCCGGCTCGTAACGGCTGAACTTCAGCGGCGCGAGCACCCTCCTGGTGATTCCTACACGTTCCGCCGCAAGGGCGGCGGCGGCGGCGCGGAGATCACCGGCCCGGGTGCGCTCGCCCAGCTCGACGAGCGTGGGCCCGTCGGCAACGGCGGTCAGCGTCACGATCTCGGGGAGCGTGTGCGAGCCCGGCACGGACCGCACGCACCACACCAGGCGGGTGCCACCCCCGCCTGGTAAGGCCGGCCCCCACATCTCGCGCAGCAGGGTCTCGTACTTCGGCGCCCTGGCGGGCATCAGCGAATGGATCTCGTGGACGAAGAACATCGGTCTCCTACGACGTCGGCCGCACCAGTCCTGCCACGTCTGCCGGCGCACCGGACGGAGTCGGGTAGCAGTCGTGTGCCAGTGAGGACGCCCGCCCAAGAAGGACGCTTGGCCAGCACCAACAAGCTAGTGATCACTACCTTAGCAGGTCAGCGCCCGCTCGTCTCAACTCACCGACGCCGACGGTTCCTCAGGGCCGGAACCGCCATCCAGCCAGCATCAGGTCGCCTCGTGTTGGGTCTGTTCGTGGAGCGGCTGGTCACCCTATATTCGACTTCCGCACCTCGCCCGATTGTCACACTAGTGCAGCGTTCACTACACCATTGAAGCTCCGGCGCCGATCGGAGACCGGTCCGCGCGCGGGCGACGTACCGGAGCCCCGTCGGCTCGACGAGGAGGATGACGTGCCTGATCTCCGCACCAGAACGAGCACCCCGTGGGGGTGGTCGACCGCTTCCGGGCAGCGGACCGGGGCGTTCGCGCGCCACGGCCGCGCGAACGGGCGGTCCGCACGATGACCGAGCAGACGGTGCCCGCCCCCGAGGACCGGCCAGGCTTCCTGGAGCCCGGGCTCGTCCTGGGTGACCGGTTCGTCGCCACGTCCAGCGGCGGCGAGATGGAGCACTACAACCCCGCCACCGGCAGGGTGAACAAGGCGTTCCCGGTCGCCACCGTCGATGAGGTCGACGAGGCCGTGAGCGCCGCGCGGGTGGCGTTCGAGGTATGGCGCCGGTGGACGCCGGATGCCCGCCGCGCCGCGCTGCTGCGGCTGGCCGACATCATGGTCGAGCGCCGCAGGGAGATCGGCACGATCGCGGCGCTGGAGAGCGGCACGATCTACAACGAGTTCGTCGCCACGTACACGGCCGACTGGTTCCGGTACTACGCCGGCTGGGCCGACAAGCTCACCGGCGAGAGCATCAACCCGTACCCGTTCCGGGGCCTGGACTTCACCGTCCCCGAGCCGGTGGGGGTGGTCGCCCTGTTCGTCGCCTCGAACGGGCCGATCGGGTTCTTCGGCATGGCCGGCGCGCCAGCACTGGCCGCCGGCTGCACCCTGGTGGTCAAGCCACCGGAGCTGGGCCCGTTCTCCTCGGTCTCGTTCGCCCGCTGGTGCCTGGAGGCGGGCATCCCCCCGGGCGTCGTCAACATCGTGGGCGGCGGCCCCGAGGTCAGCCAGGCGCTGGTGCGGCACCCGGGCATCGACAAGGTGAGCTTCACCGGCAGCACGGAGACCGGGCGCCGGCTGCAGGAGGCTGCCGCGCAGAACGTCAAGCCGTTGGTGATGGAGCTCGGCGGCAAGTCGGCGAACATCGTCTTCGCGGACGCGGACCTCGACGCCGTGCTTCCCGGCGCCGCCCGGTTCACCAACAGCGCCGGGCAGGGATGCTCGATGCCGACCCGCCTGCTCGTCCAGCGCGCCTTGTACGACCGGGCCATCGAGGAGGTCGCCCGGATCGCGAGCGGCGTCGTCGCCGGCGACCCGTTCACCCCCGGGGTGACCATGGGCCCGGTCATCAGCGAGGGCTCCGTACGCCGCATCACCGGCCTCGTCAGCGACGCCAAGGAGAGTGGCGCGGCCCGCGTCCACCTGGGCGGCGGGCGCATCGGTGGTGAGCTCGCGAACGGCTACTTCGTCGAGCCGACGCTGCTCGTCGACGTCGACAACGCGGCACCCATCGCGCAGACCGAGCTCTTCGGCCCGGTGCTGTGCGTCATCCCGTTCGACGACGAGGACGAGGCGGTCGCGTTGGCGAACGCCACCAGCTTCGGCCTGGTGGCCTACGCCCACACCCAGGACATGCGGCGCGCCCGCCGTCTCATCGACTCGCTACGGGCCGGCAGCGTGCACATCAACTCCTCCGGCCCCGGACCGGTCTCACCGGCCTCGCCGTTCGGCGGGGTGAAGGACAGCGGTTACGGCCGCCAGGGCAGCCGGCTCGGTATCGAGGAGTTCCTCTCCTACAAGAACGTGTACCTGAACATCTGACCCGGTCGCCAGCCAGGACGTTCCGACCGCCAGACCAAAGGAAGACGACGTGGTCAACAGCCGCATCGCCGAGCCGATCAGGATCGGCTGGCTGCTCGACACCCGGTTCCCGGACGTGATGGAGCTGGACACCCGCAGTGACCTGCGGGAACCGTTCGAGCTGGTATTCAACGACGCCTATGCGCAGGGTGTCCTCGACCGCCCGGTCCAGGTGATCTTCAAGGAGGTCGACGGCCTGCCGCGCGGATCGGTCAAGGCGGTCATCGACGCGTACGGCGAGCTGTGCGACGAGGGCTGTCTCGCCGTGTTCGGGCCGCACGTGTCCGAGAACATCCTGCCGGTCAAGGAGGCGATCGAGGAACGGTTCCGGGTTCCGTCGATCGGCCTGTACGGCTCCGACGAGGGTCTCGGGGAGTGGACGTTCGCGCTGCCCAACGGGTCGATGACCGACGAGCCGATCATCTGGGCCGAGCTGATGCGCCGCGGCGGCCACGAGCGGGTCGGGGTGCTCGTCGAGCGGTCCCAGACCGGCGCGGAGCACCTCGCCGGCTTCCGCAAAGCCTGCCGGGACGAGGGGTTGCAGATCGTCGCCGAGGAGTCGATCGCCCAGGTCGGCCGGGACGTCACCGACCAGGTGACCCGGATCCGCGACGCGGGCGCGACCACGCTCGCGCTCTGCGGCTTCGGGATGGGCCTGTGGGGCGTCAACGCCGCGCTGCGCAAGCTCGACTGGGACCCGCCCCGCTATACCGGCACCGCACTCGAGGACGCCTACGCGGTGCCGGATCTGTGGGAGCCGGTGCTGGGCTGGATCGGTCTCGAGCAGTACGACGAGGCGAACAAGGTCGGCCAGAAGTTCCTGGACCGGTTCGAGGAGGTCTACGGCCGCCGGCCGGAGTACTTCGCGCCGGTGGTCGTCCGGGACGCCGCGGTCTGCTTCCTGGACGCGCTGGTCAACGCCCGGCCACTGTCGCCGCGGGGGGTCAAGGAGGCACTGGAGCGGGTCAAGATGCTCCCCGCCGCCTCCGGCTCGCCGGGCACCCGGCTCTCCTTCGGGAAGTGGACCCGCCGGGGCTGGATGGGCGCCGGTTACCTGGTGGCCCGCCGGCTCGACCCCGACGGGAAGACCTCGCACTTCGTCGCCCGATATGGCGATGAATGACCGGATCCACCCTCGAGAAATGTCCTTGACGAGTCCATACGCCGACCAGGCACAAGACCCGAGCCTCAGGGGAAGGCGCTCGCTCTGACCGTGGAGGACGGCACCCGCGTGGTCGCTGGAGCGCCGCTGGCCCACGCCTGGGTCGACCTGGTCCTGTTCGTCCTGGGATAAGCCGACCGGGAGGCCGGCCGGATCCCCCGCGGGGCGGTCGCCTTCCAGCCGTGTCGGCAGCCCGGCCAGCGCACCGAGCGTCGCGATGCCCCCCGGGACGATGAGCGTCACACGGCCGAGCCCGGCTCGGGCCGCACCTGCACCCGCACCCCCAACCTGGCCATCAAGTGAAGCATGCACTGTCCTGATAGAGCAGTGGACGCTAGTATGTGTGCCCCGGCAGGGCTGCACCGCCAAGATTTGCGGCAGCGCGAAGCCGATCCATCTCGCCCGGCTGTCACATACGGACAGTCACCGCATCCTGATCACCTCTCGCCGATCAAACTGGCAATTTTTCCGTTTTCAGCGGTTTCTAGCGCTGCTCCCTCCACGAGCGACCATCGGAAACCGATACCGTAGGTCACTTTACATGTCAATCCAAACGGCAATCGGACGACTACCCTCCGATCGCGCGATGTCGAATCTTGCAGGTCGCCGCATCTTGACGATCCTCCACAAGTCGACTTACAAGTTCAGTGCTCACACCACTAATGGTCATCAACACCGAGGGAAGATCGCATGCGCAGACGTAGTCGGCTCTGGGGCTTAGGCCTCGCCACAAGCCTCGCGGCCGCCGTCCTGGCGGGCTGTGGAGGATCCGGCTCAGGCGGGTCGGGGTCCTGGAGTGCTCGCGGCATCGAGGGCAGGACCATCAAGGTCGGCGGACTCGTCGAGCAACGCGCCTTCGGCGGCGCCGACGACGGGTTCAAGGCACGGATCGAGCGCGCCAACTCGACGAAGGAGCTGGGCGACTACACGATCGACTACCTGGGCTCCACCGACCCGGGCCAGAGCGCCGTCGACAAGGCGCTGGCGACCACCCAGAGCCTCATCGACCGGGACGACGTGTACGCGGTCGCACCGGTTCTCACGACCAGTTTCCAGCAGTCTGTCGCGAACTACGCCGTGGGCAAGAAGGTGCCCTACTTCGGGGGCGGCTTCACTCCTGCGTTCTGTACCCCGAACCAGTACGGCTTCAGCACCATCGGCTGCTACATCAGCGCGGACTACGGCTCCACCACGCCGGTGGAGGGCGTCGCGAAGGCATTGGGCAAGAAGCCGGACCAGATCCGGTGGGCTGTCGTCTCACTCGCCCAGCCCGACGGCCAGAAGCTCGCCGACAACTACCGCAAGCTGATCGAGACCATCAACGGCAAGGTCGTGTACAGCGAGGCGACTGTCCCGCCCGGCGGCGGCGGCGACCTGCAGCCGTTCGTCAGCGCGGTGATGGATTCGAAGCCGGACGCCGTCTGGCTTCTCCTCGGCAGCGAGGTCCTCGGTTTCTCGTCGGCGATGAAGGCCGCCGGGTATACGGGGGCGTTGGTCAACTCGTCGTTCTACCTGCCCGGAACGCTTCAGAAGGTCCCGACGGTGGCGGCGGCGCTCGAGGGCGCGATCGTGTCCACGAACACGCCGGTCCTGGAGTCCAACAGCGCGTTCGTCCAGCAGTTGGACAAGGACTACAAGGCTATCGGGAAGTCCGCGGACGAGGTCACCTTCGGCGGACTGAGCGGTTACCAGGCCGCCGACATGATGATCGCGATGATGAAGAAGGTCGCACCGAACTTCGGCGATCTGGTTTCGACGATCAGCAAGGGCTTCAAGTACGAGCCCGAGAAGGACGCCAGCCCGGTGTCGTGGCCGGAAGCGTTCGACGGCAGCGTCGGGTGCAACACCGTACTGCGCGTCGAGAAGGGCATATACAAGATCGTGGCGCCTTACTCCTGCACTGGCAAGAAGGTCGAGTTCGGCTGACAGACCAGCTGGATCCGCTGGTTTATGACCGAGGTGGGTGGATGTCATCTCGACGTCCACCCGCCGTCGTCCTGTCAGCCTTCCTCGCCTTCCTCGTCCTTACTGCCAGCGGAGTCATACCGATGGACCAGTTCGTACGCGACATCATCACCGGGTCGGTCAGCGGCAGTATCTACGCCCTGATCGCGGCCGGGCTCGTCCTGACCTACACCACAACGGGAATCTTCAACCTCGGCTACGCGGGTATCGCCTTCTCCGCCGCCTATGTCTTCTTCGAGCTCAACACCGGACTGCACTGGCCGCAGTGGGCGTCGGCGGCCTTCGTCATCCTGGTGTTCTGCCCCCTGCTGGGCCTGCTGCTGGACATCGCGATCTTCCGGCGGCTCGCGCGGGCGCCGGAGGTGGTGCAGCTGGTGGCGTCCGTGGGTGTCCTGCTCGCGCTGCCGGCGCTGCTCACCTTCCTCGTCGGYCGCGGAATCACCCAGTTCGGCTGGTCGATCCCCATCGGGACCGACGTCGAGCTGGCCCCGGGTGTCGGTCCGCAGCCCCGCAAGGTGTTCAACCTGTTCAGCGGCGTCGTGATCACTTCCGACCAGATCATCGTGCTCGGAACGACGGTGGTCTGCGTTGTGCTGCTCTCCGTTTTCCTGCGCTCGACACGCACCGGGCTGCGCATGCGAGCGGTGGCGGACCGTCACGACCTGGCGGCCCTGCGCGGCGTTGACCCGACACGCACCTCTCAGCTGGCCTGGGTGCTCGGGACCGTCCTCGCCGGAATCGCCGGCGTGGTCGGCTCGCCGATCCTGCGCGTCCTGCACCCGGACGCATACGCGCTCGCGGTGTTCGTCGCGATCGCGGCCGCGGTGGTCGGTGGCTTCCGCTCGGTCCCGCTGGCCTTCGCCGGGGCGGTCCTCGTCGCCGTGGCCAGCAACCTCACCTACTCGTGGGCGGGCTTCGCCAAGGACATCCCGGGTTTCAACAGCGCCCTCCCGTTCCTGCTGCTCATCGTGGGCCTGATCGTCATGGCCCGCTCCCGGGCGCGTGTCGCCGGGTCCATCGCCGCGGAATCCGCACCGCCCGACTACAGGCGCGACCAGCCGCCCTGGCGGCGCGCCCTACCCAGCGCGGTCGGCGTGGCGCTGCTGCTGTACGGCCTCTTCGTCGGGTTCGACGACTACTGGCTCACCCTCACGACACGCGCCCTCATCTTCAGCCTGATCTTTCTGTCATTCACCATCGTGACCGGGCTCGGGGGCATGGTGAGCCTGGCGCAGGCATCGTTCGTGGCCGGCGGACAGCTGCTGGCCGGCTATCTGATCACCCAGCACGGTTTCCCGTGGTGGGTCGCCTGTGTGGCCGCCGTCCTCGCCACGATGGTGCTCGGCGTCCTGGTCGCGTTGCCGTCGCTGCGGCTCGGCGGGGTGGCGCTCGCGCTCGTGACGCTCGCACTCGCGTTCGTCTGCGGCCAGGTGCTGTTCCAGCTGGACTGGCTGCGCAACGGTGAGTACGGCTGGAGCTTGGCCCGGCCGGTCCTCGGTCCGCTGGATCTGAACGAGACCCGCAACCTCGCCGGTTTCGTGCTCGTCCTGATCGCCCTGGTCGTTTGGATGATCCGCAATCTGGAGCGTTCCCACACGGGGCGGGAGATGCTCGCCGTTCGCAACGCGTCCGCGGCGGCCGCCGCGATCGGAGTCTCCCCCACCATTACGAAACTGAAGGTCTTCGCGTTATCGGCCGGAGTCGCCGGCCTCGGCGGTGTCCTGCTCGCCACAAACGACATCTCCGTCACCAGCAACTCCGTACCGGCGATGTCAGGCCTGCTGTGGCTGGCGGGAGTCGCACTGCTCGGCCTGCGCCGGCCATCCGGCGCGATTCTCGCCGGCCTGTTCATCGGGCTCGTGCCCGGTGTGCTCAGCGGCTTCTCGCTCCCGTTCGGGCTGTGGGAATGGTCTGGTTCGAAGGCGTCCGAAGTGCCGACGATCCTGTTCGGCCTCGGCGCGATCGCCCTCGCCCGGCAGCCTGACGGCATGCTGGCCGACATCGCGCGGCGGAACTTCGAGCGCCGGGCGCGCCGCCGTCGCGCCGCCGCCCAGACGAGCGACCCCGACACCGCGGCGGACGGACTCGGCGGCGCCGGCAGCCCCGGCGCACACGCACGAGCCGGCGAGTCCGGAGCCGGCAACCTGGAAGCGAGCGGAGGAGTGGTCCTGTGACCGAGCCGACCGAGCCAGCCGAGCCCACGCACCCCAAGCTGGCGGTCGACGGCCTGCATGCCGGATACGGCGAGGCGGGCGTCCTACACGGCGTCGATCTGGTCCTCCCCAGCGGCCGGATCGGTGCCGTCCTCGGCCCCAATGGCGCGGGCAAGTCCACCGCCTGCAAGACCCTCGTCGGACTCGTCCGGGCGACCGCCGGCACGATCGCCATCGACGGCCGTGACATCACGACGGCGCCGTGCTGGCGCCGGGCCCGGGCCGGAGTGTTCCTCGTCCCCGAGGGCCGCGGGGTGTTTCCCGGGCTCAGCGTCGAGGACAACCTGCGCCTCATGGTGAGCCGGAGCACCGACCTCGCGTCGGTGTACGAACGCTTCCCGGTGCTCGGTACCCGGCGGCGTCAGCACGCGGGAAGCCTGTCTGGGGGCGAGCAGCAGATGCTGTCGCTGGCCCCGATGCTGGCCGAGCCGACAGAGATGCTCATCGCCGACGAACCGATGCTCGGCCTGGCACCCCGGATCTCGGACCAGATCCTCGCTGTGTTCGACGACCTCCGGGTGCGCGGTACCACCATTCTGCTGGTGGGCGAGAGCCCGCACGGCATCGTGGACATCGCCGACCAGGTTTCACTGATCCACGCCGGTCGGATGACCTGGTCCGGCCCCGCCGCCGACCTCGACCGAACCGTGCTCGAGCAGGCGTACTTCGGGCACGACGCGGCCGGTCCTCCCAACGAGTCCGTCTCCTGCGCGGGGCGGGCGAACATCTCGCCCGCCGATGGGTCGCCCTCGTAGACGATCCATCGGCACATCCCGGCGCCAGCAGTTTCCACCATTAGCCATGGCGCCCATCGGGCCATCGCACCAGATGCCCTGTGGCGCCCCGCACAGACGGTGTGAGGACGATGTCGAGCGACGACTTCTGGGAACTCAGTAATCTTGTGGCGCGTTACGCCGAGCTGCTCAATCTCGGCCAGATCGAGGAGCTCGGCGCGCTGTTCGAGCATGGCCGGATCTCCTCGTCGAACATACCCGATGTACATGTGGGGTCAGCCGCGGTCACCGAGATGTACCGGCGGTCGGTGGTGTTCCCCGAAAAGGTTCCCGACACCCTGCTGTTCACCAGCAACCTGCAGTTCCGGATCGACGGTGACGAGGCGTCCGGAAAGGCCTGTTTCATGGCCGTGCACGAGGCCGAGGCCGGCGTGGTCCCGGTGCTCGCCGGCCGATATCACGACGAGTTCCGCAAAATCGATGGCCGGTGGTGGTTCCACCACCGGCACATGCTTCCCGACCTCGTCGGGGATCTCTCGTCGCACCTGCACGAGCCGCTCGAAGGCGTGTAGCCGGCGGCCAGGTGGGCCGCCACCGGCCCCGGTCGGTGGCGGCCCGGGGCCTGGCCGGTTGACGGGCCGGCCGTCAGCTGAGGTAGGCGTCCCGGACGGCCTCGTTGGCCATGATCTCCTCCGGAGTGCCGTGCGCGATCAGCCGGCCCAGCTCGAGGACGCTCACCTCGACGCTGTGGCGCATCACGAACGGGATGTGGTGCTCGATCAGCAGAACTCCGCAGTCGTCCGACCCGGTCAGCCGGTCGACAATCTCCCCGAGCTCCTCGACCTCATGGTCCTCCAGCCCGGAGGTCGGCTCGTCGAGCAGCAGCAACCGAGGCGAGTCGACGATCGCCCGAGCAAGCTCCACCCGGCGCAGCTCGCCAATCGACAGCCCACCGGCGAGCTCGCGGCGCAGGCCGAGCAGTCCGCAGCGCTCCAGGACCTCCTCGACGCGCTCGCGCCGCTCGCGTTCCCGGCGCCGCCGGGCAGGCAGCGCGAGCAGGTCACCGATCATGCCACCGCCGCCGCCGTGCCACTCGACCGCGAGGAGGACGTTGTCCTCCACCGACAGCCAGCCGAACACCTGCTGGCGTTGGAAAGTGCGTCGCAGCCCTCGCCGGGCCCGCCGCACGGAGCTCTCCTTCGTGACGTCGTGCCCGTCGAGCAGGATGGTGCCGCTCACGGGCCGCCGGATGCCGGCGATGCAGTCGAAGAACGTGGTCTTGCCCGCGCCGTTCGGCCCGATCAGGCCGTGAACAGTGCCTGCCCGGACCGTGATGCTGGCACCGTCGACGGCCGTGATCCCACCGAAGCGCTGAGTGACGTCGCGAGCCGCCAACAGCGGGGCCGAGTCGACGACAGCGGACTGACTAGACATTTCGCTCCCCAGACGCCGGGCGCGCCGGCCCGGCGCGGGGATCCCGCTGTCGGGGCCGCCGATGGCGATGTCGTGGTGTGGGCACTGTCCTGCACCACCCGGGTCGACGCTTCCGGAGGCGCGCCCGCGCCGGCTCGGAACTACCGAAAGAGCCGGTGCGCACCTGCCCGACCGGTCGGACGACCCCAGGGTGACCTGCAGCGGGACAGTAGCCGATCGCACCGTATGAACGCAATGCCTAGCTAGTGAGCACTGTTCTAATGTGGCCGTCGAGCAGGAATGGATATAGATAGATCAGATCAGCCGGGCCTGACCGGACTGGGGCCGCGCCCGCCGCCCAGGGCGACCGCCACCGCCCTGTGACGCGGTCCAGGACTCCGGGCCGCCCCCACGTGCGTGCCCCGCCTGACCCATGGACGCCCCCAACGAGGTTGACGCCCCGGAACGGTGCGAACGTCGCCGAGGCGGAGAGCCACTCATCCGCGCGACTGATACATCTAGAGATATTGTGCGACGAACGCCGGGCAGCAGAGTCGGAGCAGCTCGGAAGACCGCGACAACCTTCAGGACATCCCGGGCGAACCGCGCGGACGGACAGGACACCCAGGAGGGCCGTTGTTCACGCAGACCGCGGACCAGGACTTACTCGAGACCACCACGGAGCAGTACCTCGAGGCCACCTACCCCCCCACGCGCATCCGTGAGCTGTCCCGGCAGGACTCGACCTTCGATCCGGTGCTGTGGAAGCGGGGCGCCGAGCTCGGCTGGACGGCGCTGCTGGTCCCGGAGGGCTCCGGGGGCGGCTCGGTCAGCGGCAACGGCCTCACCGATCTCCTCGCGGTCGCCTTCCAGTTCGGGCGGCACGTCGCGCCCGGGCCACTGATCGAGACCAACGTGGTCACCGCGGCGCTGGGCCGGTGGGGCGCCAAGGATCGGCATGGCGGACCGCTGGCGGAGCTGCTCGACGGAGCCGCCACCGCCGCCTGGGGGTACACGCCGCGGACGGGTCCACGCGTCGGCACCGGAATACGCGTGGCCCGGTCCGGCGACGGTTTCGTCCTGGAGGGAGCGGTGCCCTGCGTCGAGAGCGGCGCGCCGGACGGCTACCTGCTGGTCGCCGCCTCAGGCGGCACCACCACCGCTGACGGGGACGGGGACGGGGACGGCCCACGGTCGCACTACCTTGTTCCGTTCGACGCCCCCGGCGTGCATGCCTCCCCGCTGGGCGGCATCGACCTCACCCGGCGCTACCGGTCGGTGACGTTACAGGCGGTCGCTGTACCACCGACCGCCCAGGTCGGCGAACCCGGCTCCGCCGACGATCACGACGAGGTGCTCCTCGATCTCACCGCCGTGCTGCAGGCCGGCGAGATCGTCGGCGCGATGGAGCGCGCCTTCGCGATGACCCTTCGGTGGGTGCAGGACCGGTACTCCTTCGGGCGACCGCTCGGGTCGTATCAGGAGATCAAGCATCGGATGGCCGACCTGCGCACCCAGCTCGAGGCGAGCGCCGCGGTCACCGAGAAGGCGGCGCGGCGCGTCGGCGAGGGCGCGCCCGACGCCCGCTCGTGGGCCAGCGCGGCGAAGGCGCACGTCGGACGGGTCGGTCCGGAGGTCATCCAGGACTGCGTCCAGCTGCACGGCGGTATCGGGATCACCTTCGAGCACGACCTGCACCTCTACCTTCGGCGCGCCATCGTCGACGCGCAACTGTTCGGCACACCGGCCGCCTTCGCCGACCGGCTCGTGGGCCTGACCGAGACCGCCCGGGATGGTGGCAAGTGAGCGAGACCGTGATCGACGTCGACGAGTTCGCGGCGCGCGCCCGCGCCTGGCTGGCCGAGAACATGCCGCCCGCGAATCCCGACCGGGACACCTTCTTCCTCTACGCCGCCACCCATCCCAGCGACGAGGAGGTGCTCGCGCGGGCGGCGACCTGCCGCGAGCTGCAGCGCAGGCTCTTCGACGGCGGGTTCGCCGGCATCTGCGTGCCGACGCGGTACGGCGGGCAGGGGCTGACCCCGGCGCACCAGGCCGCGTTCAACCGGGAGATCAAGGGATACGACTATCCCGCCGAGATCCAGGCGTCCACCTTCATTCCCTGCATGGCCGTGCTGCTGGAGTTCGGCACCGAGGAGCAGAAGCAGCGCCACATCCCGCGGATGCTGCGCGGCGAGGAGATCTGGGTCCAACTCCTGTCCGAGCCGGGCGGCGGCTCGGACGCCGCCGGCGCGGTGACCACCGCCACCCGCGACGGCGACCGGTGGATCCTCAACGGCTCGAAGGTCTGGACGACGTCCGGCTGGTGGGGCGACTGGGCGCTCTGCCTGGCCCGCACGAACTGGGACGTCTCCAAGCACCAGGGCCTGACCGTGTTCAGCCTGCCGATGTCAGCCCCGGGGCTGGAGATCAGCCAGATCGAGCTGGTGAACGGCTCGAAGGACTTCTGCCAGGAGTTCCTCACCGACGTCGTCGTGCCCGACGCCGACCGGATCGGCGACGTCGACGCCGGGTGGAACGTCATGGGCCGCTGGCTGTACCACGAGCGCACGATCTCGGGCGGCTCCCCTTATGTGACCGGCGGCGGGAACCGGCCGAACGACGGCCCGTACGAACCCGCGGCGATGATCGACGCCGCCCGCCGGCTCGGCACGATCGACGACAGCAGCACCCGGGCCCTCCTCGGTGAGGCGCAGACGAGTTCCCTCGTCCTGCGGGCCCTGGTCGAGTCCGTCACGCGCAAGATGGCCGGCGGTGTGCTCCCCCACCACGCGGCGGCGATGACGCGGCTGTTCGGCGGCACGAGCAACGCCCGCCGCGCGGCGATCGCGACGGAACTGTACGGCGGCGCGGGAGTGGTCTGGGCCCCGGGCGAGGAGACCGCCGCCCAGGTCGGACTCGGCTACCTGACCAGGCAGGCCTCCTGCATCGGCGGGGGCACCACGGAGATGGCCCGCAACGTCATCGCCGAGCGGCTCCTCGGCCTGCCGCGCGAGCAGCGCGCCGACACCGGCGCCTTCCGGGACGTTCCCCGCGGACCACAGGCCAGCGGAAACCCGTGAGCGACCACCTTTGCGCCGCCACACCAACCCGAGTAGAAACATCTATATATCTTTCATCTGGCCGGGAGGCAGTCATGGCAGCTGAACAGGGACCGGAGCCGGTGGCGCCGCGGCCGGTCGACGCCGACAACCACTACTACGAGACCCTCGACGCGTTCACGCGCCACCTCGACCGGAAGTTCCGCGATCGCGGGGTGCGTGTCTTCCAGGACGGCCGACACACCGAGATGGTCATCGGTGGAAAGGTCAACGGCTTCATCCCGAACCCGACGTTCGACCCGGTGATCGTTCCCGGCTGCCTCGACCTGCAGTTCCGCGGCCAGATCCCGGAGGGGGTCGACCCGCGCAGCCTCACCAGGGTCGAGCCCATCCGGCCCGAGTACCGGGACCGGGACGCCCGCCTCACGACGATGGACGCCCAGGGCCTCGACGCGGTGCTGCTCTTCCCGACCCTGGGCTGCGGGGTCGAGCAGGCGCTGCGGTACGACGTCCCGGCCACGATGGCGAGCCTGGGCGCCTTCAACCGCTGGCTCGAGGACGACTGGGGCTACTTCTACCAGGAGCGGATCATCTCCGCGCCGATGATTTCGCTGGCCGACCCCGAGGCGGCGCTCGCCGAGATCGACCGGGTGCTGGGCCTCGGCGCGCGGGTCGTCCACGTCCGCCCGGCCCCCGTCCCGACCGGCACCGGCAAGGGCCGCTCGCTGGGCAACCGTGCACACGACCCGGTCTGGGCCTGCCTCGCCGAGGCAGGCGTGCCGGTCGCGTTCCACCTCGGCGACAGCGGATACAACGCGATGGTGGGCGCGCCCTGGGGCGGCGCCGAGGAGTTCGCCCCGTTCCGCTCCCCCGACATGCTCGGCAGCGTGCTCGTCGGTGACCGGGCCATCCACGACACCGTCGCGAGCCTGATCGTCGACGGCGTCTTCACCCGCCACCCGACGCTGAGGGTGGCCAGCATCGAGAACGGCTCCGACTGGGTCTACCCCCTGGTCAAGGGCCTGCGGAAGCTGGCGAACCGGGTCCCGTCGAGGTTCGCCGAGGACCCGCTGGACACGATCCGCAAGCACATCTGGGTCACGCCGTACTACGAGGAGGACCTGCGCAAGCTCGCGGACACGATCGGCGTCGGCCGAGTCCTGTTCGGCTCGGACTGGCCGCACGGCGAAGGCCTGGCCGACCCGGCGGCGTTCACCGACGAGCTGAGCGCGTTCAGCCCCGACGAGGTGCAGCTGATCATGCGCACCAACTGCGCCGAGCTCATCGGGCTCCCCACCTCCTGACCCGGGACCGGCGGCCACCCGCAGCCGTCGGGACGAGTTCACTGATGCGCGGCGTGGGCCACCCTCACACGAGCACCTCCGGGGGGAGCAGGCGCCGCGCGACCTTGCCGGTCAGCAGCCGCGGCAGCTCGGTCAGGAACACGACCGAGCGGGGGCATTTGTAGTGGGCGGCGCGACCCCGGGTGAAGGCGATGAGCTCGGCTTCCAGAGCGGCCGGATCGGCGGGCGGCGTCGCCGGCTCGACGATGGCGCGCACCGACTCCCCCATCTCGGCGTCGGGCACGCCGATCACGACCACGTCGGCGACGGCTGGATGCAGGATCAGCACGTCCTCGATCTCACGTGGGTAGATGTTCACCCCGCCAGAGATGATCATGTTCGAGACCCGGTCGGTGAGGTAGAGGTAGCCCTCCTCGTCGACCCAGCCGACCTCGCCGAAGGTGGCCCACCCACGCTCGTCGAACGCGTCGGCCGTCTTCTCCGGGTCCCCCTGGTACTCGAACCGCTGGGGCGACTCGAAGTACACCCGGCCCTCGGTGCGCGGCGGCACCTCGGCGCCCGTCTCGTCGACGATGTGCACCGCGCCGAGCATCGACCTGCCGACCGACCCCGGGTGGGCGAGCCACTCCTGCGGCCCGATCGTGCAGAACCCGGCGCCCTCGCTGCCGGAGTAGTACTCATGCACGATCGGCCCGAGCCAGTCCAGGACGGCCCGCTTGACCTCGGGCGGGCAGGGCGCCGCCGCGTGCACCACGGTCTTCAGGCTCGACAGGTCGAACCGGGCCCGATCGGCCTGCGGCAGCTTCAACAGCCGGACCAGGTGTGTCGGCACCACCTGGATCAACGTCGCCCGGTGCCGCTCCACGAGGCCGAGGAAATCCAGCGCGTCGAACCGATCGGTGCAGACGACCGTCCCRCCGATCCGATGGATCGCGGTCGCCCAGCCCAGTGGGGCGGCGTGGTAGAGCGGCGCCGGGCTCAGGTAGACGGTCGACTCGTCGCCGCCGTACAGGAAACGGATCATCGCGGTGAACCGGCTGGGCTCGCCCAGTGGGGCACCGACGGTCGCCGGCTTGATGCCCTTCGGCCGGCCGGTGGTCCCCGACGAGTAGAACATCCAGGTGCCCTCGCACTCGTCGTCGATCGGCGAGGTGGGCTGGGCACCGATGACGTCCTCGTACCCGTCGAACCCGTCGATCGCCCCGCCGACGGCGAGGCGCACCTTCACCGCCGGCGCGTCGATCCCGGCGACCACGTCGGCGCACGCCGCGGAGGTCACCAGCGCGGCGGCGCAGGAGTTCTCGACGACGTACCCCGCCTCGGCGGCGGACAGGTGCCAGTTGATCGGGGTGACGAACAGGCCGGCACGCAGCCCGGCCCAGATCACCTCGAAGTACTCGGCCCGGTTGTCCATCAGCACGGCGAGGTGACTGCCGACACCGAGGCCTAACGATCTGAGGGCGTGCGCAAGCTGGTTCGAACGCGCGTCGAGCTCCCGGTACGACACCACCCGGTCGCCGATGATCACCGCTGGCCGCTCCGGCGCGGACACCGCGAACCGCTTCGGATGCTCGATTTCCATGCAGACTCCCTGCGGTTGAGTCGACTCAGGACAGCCGGCCCGGGTTCGGCTGTCCGGTCTTGGGCCGGTTCAGGCGGTCGCGTTCTGGGCGAGGTCGAGGGCGTGCACGCCGAGCTGCTTTTCGAAGCGGCCCTGGTCGAAGCTCCGGATGGAGACGTCGTGCCCGGCGACCGCGGCCCGCAGCGCGCCGACGGTGGACTTCTCCCTGGGCAGATGGGCGAACGGGTCGAACGAGTACCAGCGGCACGCGTTCTCAAAGGTGATCTTGTTGATCTCGTCGTCCGGGACACCAGCGGTGACTGCGGCCAGCTCCTCCGCGGCCGAGGGCCAGGACGAGTCCGAATGCGGGTAGTCACATTCCCATGAGATGTTGTCGATGCCGATGTCGTGGCGCAGCTTCACCCCGACCGGGTCGGCGATGAAACAGGTGAGGAACCGCTCGCGGAAGATCTCGCTCGGCATTTTTCCGCCGAAGTTCTGACCGGTCCACAGATGATGCATCTCGTAGGTCCGGTCGACACGGTCCAGGAAGTACGGGATCCACCCGGTACCGCCCTCGGAGAGCGCGATCCGCAGACCCGGGAACTCCTTGATCACCCGCGACCACAACAGGTCCGCGGCGGCCTGGCAGATGTTCATCGGCTGCAGCGTGATCATCACGTCGACCGGCGCGTCCGACGCGGTCACCGACAGCTTCCCGGACGACCCGAGATGGATCGACAGCACCGTTCCGGTGTCCGACAGCGACTTCCACACCGGGTCCCAGTAGGTGTCGTGGAAGCTCGGGTAGCCCAGCGTCGCCGGGTTCTCGGTGAACGTCAGCGAGTGGCAGCCCCTGGCCGCGTTCCGGCGCACCTCCGCGGCGCACAGCTCGGCATCCCACAGAATCGGCAGGCCCATCGGGATGAACCGGCCGGGATAGGCACCGCACCATTCCTCGATATGCCAGTCGTTGTAGGCCTGCGTCACCGCCAGCGCGAGGTCCTTGTCCTGCGCCGCGGCGAACAACCGGCCGCTGAAACCCGGGAACGACGGGAAGCACATCGACCCCAGGACCCCACCGGCGTTCATGTCCTTGACCCGCTCGTGCACGTCATAGCAGCCCGGGCGCATCTCCTCGAACGCGGTCGGCTCGACCCCGTACTCCTCCCGCGGCCGCCCCGCCACCGCGTTCAGCCCGATATTGGGGATCACCGAGCCGTTGAACGTCCAGACATCGCTTCCCTCATCGGTCCGGACGACCTTCGGCCCCGCCTCGACGAACCGCGCCGGCAGCCGCCCCTCGAACACGTCAGGCGGCTCGACGAGGTGGTCGTCAACACTCACCAGGATCATGTCTTCTGCCTTCACGGCACCCTCACCTCGTACATCACCTGGCCGCATCGATGTGCGCCAGCCCTATGGCTTGATCCGTTTGTCTGAAATGTCTTCTCGGGCGGAACCGGCGGGATCGGCGGGATCGGACCGCGGGGGTCAACCGCCTCCGGACGCCGGGCCGGGGGCCTGCGCTCCGGCATCGATCCAGGCGCGCAGCTCGCGCTTGGCGAGCTTGCCGGTGGCGGTCCGCGGCAGCGGACCGTCGATCAGGTGCCAGCGGGTCGGAACCTTGTAGTGAGCCAGCCGCGCACGGCACCACTCGGCCAGCCGCGTGGCCGTCGGCGCGGCGCCCGGGCGTGGCACGACGACCGCGCACACCGCGTCGCCGGTCACCTCGTCGTCGACCGCGAGCACCGCCGCCTCGTCGACCTCCGGCGACTCCTCGAGCGCGAACTCCACCTCGGTGGGCGAGACGTTCTCCGCGCTCACGAGGATCATGTCGCGAGCGCGCGCGTCGATGTACAGCAGACCGCCCTCGAACCGGGCGATGTCACCGAGTGCCAGCCAGCCGCCGTCCTTCAGGACCTCGGCCGACGCCGCCGGGTCGTTCCAGTAGCCGAGCATCGTGTACGGGCTGCGGACATGGACCTCGCCGTACTCGCCACCCACGGCCGGAGCGCCGGTCTCGTCGCGGAGCTCGATCTCGACCGTCACGGTGGGCCGGCCGGTCGCCGTCGGATGCGCGAGGTACTCGGCTCCGCCGATGTTCGCTATCACGGCCCCGGCCTCGGTGCTGGAATAGCCCATGCCCAGCCGTCTGGCGGCCGAGGGGAAGGCCGCGCGCAGGAGCTCCTGGACGGCCGGGCTCACCGGGGCTCCCCCGACCCCGAGGTAGGCCACGCTACTGGTGTCGTACCTGCCGAGCGCCTCGCAGGTCGCGACCCGCAGCGCGGCGCTGCCGAGCGCCGACCAGCCGGTGACGCGTTCCCTCTCGATGGTCTGCAGCACTCGCTCGGGATCAAACCGCCCGGGCAGCAGGACGATGCGGGAACCCTTAGCAGCCGCCGTCAGCGCGGAGCCCTTGAGCATCGACACATGGAACAGGGGCGCGGTGACCAGCACCACGTCGTCGTTCGGCGCCACGTCATCGATCCGTGCCGGAGCCGGGAGCCCGTAGGCCGCACGGGCCGCCACCTCGGAGAAGAGGTTGGCCTGCGCGAAACCGATGATGGACCGGTGCGGGAGCGTCACCGCCTTGGGCCGGCCGGTCGTGCCGCTGGTGAACATCAGCAGAGCCGGATCGTCCTCGGCGCCCATGACACCGGCCGGCACCGAACCCTCATGCTTCCTCAGCAGCGGGAGCAGATCGTCGTCGAGGCTCAGTACCGGGATGTCGACACCGGCCGCGGTGACACGTTCGAGTCGCTGCCGGTCACCGATCACCAGGGCCGGCTCGACCAGGTCGGCCGCGTGGCGGAACTCCGCCGGTGTCCACCAGCCGTTCATCGCACACGGGATCGCGCCGGCACGCACCACCGCCCAGAACGCGACGAGCCAGTCCCACCGGTTGGCGGCGAAGAGGGCGACCCTGTCCCCGGCCGTGATCCCCAGCTCCGACTGCAGGGCGTGCGCGAGCGCGTTGACCCGGTTCAGGTGCTCGGTGAAGGTGAGTCGGACATCCTCGTCCACGATGTACATCCGGTCGCCGAACCGCGCGGTTTCCTCAAGCAGCTCCCGCAGGGAACGAAGCCTGTTCCGGAACACCGGCATGGCTGTTCCGCGCACGTCCTCGGTCTGGATCTCGAACAACCCGCCGGGCCGGGTCAGCGCGGCCCGCACCTCGCGGGGGTCGGAGGCGGGCAACGGCTGGCCTGATCCGGCCTGTGTCTGCATCGGCGGGCTCCCGGGTCGTTGCGGTCGTGCGTGATGAGGGTCGGGCACCGCGGGGCGCCTCCCCGCCTGGGATCTCGCGTACCGCCTGGGATCTCGCGAACCGTCCGGCGCGGGCGCTGCGTCCGGCGCGGGCGGTGTACCGCGTGCACCGGCCCACGAGCAGGTCATCCGCCACCGATGGCGGTCACTCCCCCGGCGGGACCTCGTAGAACTGGGTCGCCCAGCGTCGGTAGGCCATGTACGGCTTGGCATCCTGCCTGGCCATGATGGGACGCTCGATGTACTCCTGGTGACGCCAGATCCCGAGGTCGTCGTCGAGCGTGGAGAGGAACTCCTTCTCCACCCGTTCGAGCACGTCCGGTGGCGGAACGTCGGAGGTGTCGCCCGGGAGCCGGGGCCACCAGATCGAGTAGAACATGTCCGAGGCGCCGTCCTCGACGGGCGTGGTCGCGAAGATGAGGCGATAGTTGTCCACGCCGGCGAACGCGCTGATCGCACCGCCGAGGCCGAACAGGTAGCTGTGGATGCGCAGGACCATCGCATCCGGGTCGCTGCTGCGGCGGTCGGGCCAGCCGGTCTCGAACAGCCACCCGTGGTCGTCGGCCTTCCAGTCGCGCAGGACCGGCGTCACCGTCGAGTGGTGGACGTACTGGAAGTGCATGCTGTCGGCGGCGTTCTCACCCGGGATCTGCGGGTGCACCGGCTCGCGCTCCATCTTGCGGGACAGCGCCGGGTAGGGCGGATAGTAGGCGTCGGGATCGGTCTCGAACTGCGAGAAGATCCGGAAGATGTCGGTCATCGGCCAGCGCGGTGCCTCGCCCTGCGGCTGATGCCAGACGAACACGCAGCCGTACTGCTCATGCACCGGGTAGACCCGCAGCTGGGCGGCGCGGTTGGGCTTGTCCTGGTACGGGATGTAGTGGTTCCTGCCGTCCGGCCCCCAGCCCCAGCCGTGGAAGGGGCACTCGACGCAGTCGCCGTTGACCTTGCCGCCGTAGCCGATGTGGGCGCCCATGTGCCGACAGTGGGCCGCCAGCACATGCATCTCACCGGACTCGTCGCGGTAGGCGACCAGTTCCTCGCCGAAGTACCGCAGCGGCCGGACCTGACCCGTGCTGAACTCGGCCGACCAGCCGACCATGAACCATCCGGTGGGCTTCCAGGTGAACGGAACCTTCATGCGACGTCCCCTCGTCGAAAGCTCTAGATTTATCTTGCACCGGGCCAGGTGCGCCGGCAAGGGTGCGGACGGTGGCGGGTCGACCGTGGGCCGGCCTGCAGCGTGGCCGTCGCGAGGGGCCTCGCGACGGGCCTCGCAAGGGGCCTCGCGACCTCGGACGACGCGGACCGGCCATTCGACCTCGACCGCTCAAATAATATTTATACATATTACGTGGCTCGGCGGTCATCAGGCCGCCGGCTGTGCGGTGACCGGCATTCGGAGGCTTGCATGGACCTGTCGTTGGACGAGGCGTCGCGAGCGGCGCAGGAGCTGGCCAGGGCCGTGCTCGCCCGCAGCCCGGGGCTGGTGGCGGCCCGGGCCGCCGAGCCACTGGGGCACGACCCGGCGCTGTGGGCGCAGCTGTGCGCGACAGGGCTGCCCGGGCTCGCCATCGCGGAGAAGCACGACGGCGGCGGCGCCGGTCTGCACGCACCGGTCATCGCGGCGATCGAGCTGGGGCGTGTGCTCGCGCCGATGCCGTTCGCCGAGCACGTCGCGGCGGCGCGGCTGCTTGCCGCCGTCGCGCCGGACCATCCCGATCTGCCCGCCGTCGTCGCCGGGGAGCTGATCGCGACGCTGGCACCGCGGGTGCACGCCGGCACCGCCGTCGCGGTGCCGGCGGGGGCGGTCGCCGGGCTGGTGCTCGCGGTGCGCGACGGTCAGCTGGTCGCGGCACGCTCCGTCCCGCCCGGCATCGCCGTGGCCAACCAGGGCGACCTGCCGGTGGCCGACCGTGATCTACGCGAGGCGGTGGTCCTCGGCGGCCCGGCGGCGGTGGCGACGTTCGCGCGGGCCCGGTCGGAATGGCTGATCCTGATGGCTGGTTGGCTCGCGGGCCTCGCCGACGGCGCGCTGGACCTGGCGACCCGATGGGTGAAGGAACGCGTTCAGTTCGGCGTGCCGATCGGCTCGTTCCAGGGGGTGCAGCACGGCCTCGCGGACCTGCCGGGGCTGGTGGACGGGGCCACGCTGTTGTCGCGGGAGGCGGCCTGGAGCCTGGACACCGGGCAACGGTCGGTCACCGGAGCCGACGGGGATCAGCTCGCGGCGATGGCGGCGTTGTTCGCCACCGAGGCGGGACGGCAGGCCTCGGACCGGGCGGTTCAGTACCACGGCGGCCTCGGGGTCTCCCTGGAGCACGACGCGCAGCTGTACTTCCGCCGCGCCCGCGCCTACCCCGCGCTCGCCGGCGCGCCCCGTGTACTCGCCCGCGAACTGGGCCGCGACCTCGTGGACGGCCGGTCGACCACCGCGAACGCCCCGGTGCTCACCGGCACCGCCGCGCAGACCGGTGCGCCGACCGGGTCAGCCGCGTCGGGCCTGGGCGGGACGGACTTCACCCACAACCCGTCCGTCGCCGCGTTCGCCGCCGCAGTCCGCGACTTCGTCCGGTCCTGGCTGACGGACGAGGTCCGCCACGAGGCTCGCCGGACCGGCACCGTGCATGTACCCGCGCTGCACAAGGCCCTCGCCGAGCGCGGCTGGCTCGCCGCGTCGGCACCGGGCGGCCGCGCCGCGCGGGATCCCTACGAGCTGGCCGCCCTCTTCCGGGAGCTTGAGCTCGCGGACGCCCCCTACCACGGCATCGGCACCACCATGATCGTCGCCGGGGTCCTCGACCAGATCGGGAGCCCGGCACTGCGCACCGACGTCCTACCGCTCCTGCTGGCTGGCGAGGCGACCGCCGTGCTGGGCTACTCCGAGCCTGGCGCGGGCTCCGACGTCGCGTCCGCGCGAACCCGGGCCACCCCCGTGGACGACGCGCACACCTCCTGGCGGATCAACGGGCAGAAGATGTGGACCACCCTGGCCCACACCGCCGCACACTGCCTGCTGCTGACCCGCACGAATCCCGATGTGCCCAAGCACCGCGGCCTGACGATGTTCCTCGTCCCGCTGGACACCCCAGGGATCACGATCCAGCCGATCCACACGATCGCCGACGAGCGGACCAACATCGTCTTCTATGACGACGTGATCGTTCCGGACTCCTGCCGAGTCGGCGGGGTCGACGAGGGCTGGCAGGTCATGGCGATCGGGCTGAGCCTGGAACGCGGTGTCATGGGCAGCACCGCGACACTCGAGCCGCTGCTCACCGCGGTGACGGCCTGGGCCCGCGTCCCCACGCCGGCGGGCACCTGGCAGGAAGGGGAACGACCCGGCGACGACCCCGCCGTGCTGACCGCGATCGCGCGGGCCAGGGCCGACGCGGAGGTCTCCTTCCTGCTCACCCAGCGGACCGCCTGGCTCAACATCGCCGGCCAGTCTCCCGCCGTCGCGGGCACGATCGCGAAGCTGTTCGCCTCGACCGCCTACCAGCGCGACAGCCGCGAACTCCAGGACGTCTCCGGCCTCGGCGGCATCCTGCGTGCCCCCGCCAGTGGGAGCTCCATCGCGTCGGCCGCCGGCGGCGAGATCGAACGCGCCGCCCGGCACTCCAGCGCGGTCACCATCCAGGGCGGCACCACCGAGATCGCCCGCAACCTCGTCGCCGAACAGCGCCTCGGCCTGCCGAAGACCCGCCGAGGCACCCGTACCTCCGCCGACCAGGCAGGGACGACACCGAAACAGAATCCCGTGCCCTGACCGCCCGCCGGTCCGTTCACCGGCCGACCCGCGGATCGGCTTCGGGGGCGGCGTGACGTCGCCGGGCGGCAGCTCGGCGGCGTCACGGGAGCAGGCTGGGATCGGAGCGCAGTTCGGCGCGGACAGCGGACTCCCAGAAACCGACGAAGCCGTCGCCGTCGGAGTTCTTCAGGTGGTTCAGGAAGCCCGCCGGGAGGACCGGGGCCGGGGAGCCGCCCGCGGCACGGACGTGCCAGGCGCGCTGACAGCGCTGTTCCAGCGCCACGGCGCGCTGGAAGATGGCGCGGGCGGAGCCGCCGAGCACGAAGACGCCATGGCCCGCGAGGAGGGCGAGGTCGCCGCCGTGCATGGCGTCGATCGCCCCCCGGGCGGTGGTGGGATCGTTGACGGGGCCCTGGTACTCGTTGACGAGGACGAGGTCCCCGCCGCCGCCCAGCGCCGAGCTCTGGTCGTAGATCGGTGGGACCTCGCCGAGATCCGCCCAAACGGTGCCGTAGAGCGGGTGGTTGTGCACGGCCCAGGTGACGTCGGTACGCGCGGAATGCAGCGCGAGGTGCAGCGGAATGCCAAGCGGGACGGGCCAGTCCCCCTCGACCACCCTGCCAGCGAGGTCGATGCGGATGACCTGCTCCGGGCGCAGCTCGTCCCAGCGGACCAGCCACGGGTTGCACAGCAGGGTGCCATCCGGCTGCAGGGCCGTGATGTGGCCGGCCAGGTGGTCGTTGTAGCCCTGCCGCCACAGAGCCCGGGCGAGCAGGGCGATCTCCTCGCGGGCGGTGAGCTCCGGCATGAGTTTCTCGGCGGTCGGGATGAACGTCATGGTCGCGTCCTTCAGTCGGCCGGCAGGACCGTCGGCGGGAGGGGGTGGCGGAACAGGGCCGCGGCGTTCTCGCAGCACATCGCCCGGATCTCGGCGAGCGGAACGTGGCCCCAGACGTCGGCGAGCACGCTCTGGGTGTCCGGCCAGGTGCCGTCGCCATGCGGGTAGTCCGTCTCGACCATGATGTTCTCGACGCCGATCCGGTGGCGGGTGTCGATCGTCGACGGGTCGTCAAGGGTGCAGAACCAGAAGTTGCGGCGCAGCACCTCGGCGGGGCGCAGGTCCCAGCCGGTGCCGTAGCCGGACCGGTCGACGATGTTGTCGAGCCGGTCGAGCAGCATCGCGACCCAGCCGATCCCGCCCTCGCTCATCGCGATCTTCAACGTCGGGAGGCGGGCCGGGTGGCCCGACCACAGCCACTCCGCGCAGGCGGTGAGCGAGGCCTGGCCGAACAGCGTCGCACCCAGCTGCAGGCGGGGCGCGCCGGACGGCGCGTCGGACAGCCCCGAGCTGCCGACGTGCAGGGTGATGACGGTGTCCGTCTCGACGCAGGCACCGATGATCGGATCCCAGTGGGCCCGGTCCCACAGAGACGGCAGGCCGATCGTGTGCGGGCGCTCGGGGAAGGTGACGGCGGTGAAGCCGCGGGCGGCGTTGCGGCGGATCTCCGCGGCGGCGAGTGCCGGGTCCGCCAGGTAGGTGATGCCCATCGGCACGACCCGCTCGGGGTAGGCCTGGAACCATTCCTCGTGCAGCCAGTCGTTCCACGCACGCACGCAGGCGAGGCCTAGATCCCGGTCCCGGGCACCGAAGAACACCCGGCCGCAGAAGCCGGTGATCTGCGAGGGGAAGTTCACCGACGCCCAGACCCCGTTGATGTCCATGTCCCGGACCCTGGCGTCGATGTCGTAGCAGCCGGGACGCATGTGCTCGAACCGGAACGGCTCCAGCTTCACCGTCTCCGGCCGCCGCCCGGCGACGGCGTTCATCCCGACCTGGGTGAAGGTCTGGCCCTCGAAGTGCCACACCTGGTGGCCCTGGTCGGTCTCGACGATGYGGGGGGCGGCGTCGGCGAACCGTGCCGGAACCCGCCCCTCGAACAGGTGCGGAGGCTCGACAACGTGATCGTCGACGGAGATGACGGTGTACCGGACAGCCCGCGGACCGGGCTCGGGTAAGAACAGCGCGGGGTCGAGGTCGGTAGGCACGACGGTGCCGCTCTCTGCGGCGGTACCACTCACTGCGGCGGTGCCGCTCTCTGTGGTGCTGCTCATGAAGGCCTTCCCAGGAGGACGAGGGTCAGGAAGAGCGCGCCGGCCCCACCCGCGGTGCTTGGAGCGTGGCCAGCCCGGCCACATTGGGTCGCAACCATGCATCATCACTCGGACTAATAGTCCGAGTGATGATGACGGAACCGCGAGAGAACGGGTCGCTCATGGCACCCTCACCGCCCCTTCGACCTGCCGACTCGGCAGATCATGCTGGACTGAGCATCGTGGAGCTGCCACGAAGACACCGGCTAGTGTGGACAACCCACTTCACCACACTCCAGATTTGAGCTCAATAGTCTTGCAGCCTGGGGGTCGTCGAGGTCCGCCTCGGCGACCGACGAACCGAACCGTGCGTCTCCGCCAGCTCCACCGCCACACACCCATCCGTCGGCCGATTCGCCCGCCCAGGCCCCCGGCGCGGACCCTGGCGATCCTTTCCCTCGCCTTCCCACGGCTCGCGGCCAGCGTGCCCACAGCTGGCGGCGCGGGATGTGACGACCCCTCTTGCGCGGACGCGGACCACGGCCTACAGATATAGACGTCATCCGTCCGAAATGGAGGAGATATGAAGAGCAGTGCCGCCGTGCTGCACGAACAGCCCGGGAAATGGCAGATCACCGAAATCGAGATCGAGCCACCTCGACAGGGAGAGCTCATCGTCCGGATGGTCGCTGCCGGCTTATGCCATTCCGATGACCACGTCGCGACCGGCGACATGCCCTTCACCGGCGCGCTGCCGCTCGTCGGCGGCCACGAGGGAGCGGGAATCGTCGAACAGGTCGGCCCGCACACCGACGGCTGGCAGGTCGGGGACCACGTCGTACTGCCCTTCCTCCCCGCCTGCGGGCGGTGCCGCTGGTGCTCGTCGGGAATGCAGAACCTCTGCGACAACGGCATCCGGACCCTGTCCGGTGCGCGCGAGGACGGCTCCAGCCGGCTGTCCCTGGACGGCAGGCCGCTGGGCCAGATGGCCGGGATCTCGACCTTCAGCGAGTACACGGCCCTGTCCGTGAACTCGGCCGTCAAGGTCTCCGCCGATCTCGACCTGGTGTCGGCCTGCCTGACCAGCTGCTGCGTGTCGACCGGCTGGGGCGCGGCGGTGAACTCGGCCGAGGTCCGGCCCGGCGATGTCGTCATCGTGCTCGGAGCCGGGGGCATCGGCATGAACGCGGTGCAGGGCGCCGCCCATGCCGGTGCGCGGGTCCTCATCGCGGTCGACCCGGTGGAGTGGAAGCGCGAGCAGGCACTGGGCTTCGGTGCCACGCACGCCGTGGCCTCCGCCGAGGAGGCAACCGAGATCGCCCGAGCGCACACCAACGGCCAGGGTGCCGACGCGGCGATCGTCTGTGTCGGGGTGACGAACGGCGCGCACATCGGTGCGGCGTTCTCGAGCATCCGCAAGGCCGGGACCTGCGTCGTCGTCGGGCTGGGCAACATCCTCGCGGACGGCAGCCTGCCGCTGTCGCTGCATGAGCTCGTGCTGTTCCAGAAGCGGCTGCAGGGCTCGTTGTTCGGCGCGTGCAACCCGATGCGGGACATCCCGGCGTTGCTGGAGCTGTACCGCGCCGGCCAGCTGCGCCTCGACGAGCTGATCACGACCCGCTACTCGCTGGAGCAGATCAACGATGGCTTCGCGGACATGCACGCCGGTCGGAACATCCGTGGCGTCATCACCTTCGACTAGCCCCACGACCAGCTCCGGTCGCGTCCGGGACACCCGGCCCCGGCGCGCCRCAGAACAAGGAGGAACGCGATGAGCGTGGCGACAGGCATCGATCGACATGTACGGCACCCCGACCGGCTGTTCATCGACGGCCAGTGGGTGGCCCCCTCGTCCACCGCGTTGATCGACGTCGTCGACTCGGCGACCGAGGAGGTCTTCCTCCGGGTCGCCGAGGCGGGCGAGGGGGATCTGGACCGGGCCGTCGCCGCCGCCCGCTCGGCCTTCGACGACGGGCCGTGGCCCTCGCTCACGCACACCGAGCGCGCGGCGTACCTGCGCCGGTTCGCCGCCGAGCTGGCGACCCGCGGCGAGGCCGTCAAGGAGCTGTGGCCGCGGGAGTCCGGCGCGCTCGCGTCGGTGGCCCCGTATATGGCGCCGATGGCCGCGGGCGTCTTCGAGTACTACGCCGGACTCGCCGACACCTATCCGTTCGAGGAGCCGTTCACGCCGACGATCGGCAGCGGGTTCGGCCTGCTCGTCCGGGAACCGGTCGGCGTCGTGGGCGCGATCATCCCCTGGAACGTGCCACTGCAGCTGGCCGTCCAGAAGGTCGCGCCGGCGCTGCTGGCAGGCTGCACGGTCGTGCTCAAGGCGGCCCCCGAGGCACCCGGGGCGGCGTACGTGCTGGCCGAATGCGCCGAGGCCGCCGGACTGCCACCGGGCGTGTTCAACGTCGTGACGGCCGACCGCGCGGTGTCCGAGCGGCTGGTGACCGACGCCCGGGTCGACAAGATCGCCTTCACCGGCTCCACCGCCGCCGGCCGGCGGATCGCGTCGCTGTGCGGGCAGCGCATCGCCCGGTACACCCTCGAGCTCGGCGGGAAGTCCGCCGCGGTCGTGCTGGACGACGCCGACCTGACGAAGGCCGCGACGGCCCTCGCCGGCGCCGAGTGCTTCCTGGCCGGCCAGGTCTGCGCCTCGCTCACCCGCATCGTCGTCCCACGCGGCGTGCACGACGAGTTCGTCGAGACTCTCGCGCAGGTGTTCTCCCAGGTGGTCGTGGGCGATCCCTATGACCCGGCGACGCAGATGGGCCCGCTGGCGATGGCCCGGCAGCGTGATCGCGTCGAGGGCTACATCCGGGCCGGCGTCGACAGCGGCGCGAAGCTGGTCACCGGCGGCGGGCGGCCGGGCCACCTGGAGCGCGGCTACTACATCGAGCCGACGGTCTTCGGCGACGTCGACAACAGCTCGACGATCGCCCAGGAGGAGATCTTCGGCCCGGTGCTCAGCGTGATCCCCGCGGCCGACGAGGCCGACGCGATCAGGATCGCCAACGACACCATCTACGGCCTGAACGCCGCGGTCTTCACCGAGGACGTCGACCGGGCACGTGCCGTCGCCGGCAGGCTGCGGTCCGGGACGGTCGGCCACAACGCGATGCGGGCCGACACCGGCATCGCGTTCGGCGGGTTCAAGCAGTCGGGCATCGGGCGGGAGGGCGGCATCGAGGGCCTGCTGCCATACCTGGAGACGAAGACAATCCTGCTGGACGAGGCGCCGGCCAGGTACCGCGAGGAAGCGGCGCGTTGATCTCGCCTCCCGCGCCCGGCGACTTCCTGGGCCGCTGCCTGGTCGGCAGGTGCGCCTTCTCCACCGTACGAGCTACTAGAACCAGAATCTAGAAGGGTCTCGCTCGGGGCCGCGCCAAGGCGGCCCCGCGCCGACCTCGACCAGTCGACAGAAGTTGCCAGCACACACTAGGCTGTGCGTGTTGGATAAAATATTCAACAGGCTCGACGGTTGCCTGACAGACGGGCAGACCGACCAGGCGCTCCCCCAAGTGGCATGAACATGAAACGATGTTCTACCTTGGAAGGCGAGCCGCTGTGTTCGAGGCCCACCTGGGGAGGTTGCGGCGTGACTACGGATGGACTGCGCGCTTTCGACGCGGACAATCACTACTACGAGGCCCTGGACGCCTTCACCCGCCACATCGAGCCCGAGTTCGCCAAGCGCTGCATGCAGTGGGCGGAGGTCGGCGGCCGCACCCGGCTGCTGGTCGGCGGGAAGGTCAACAAGTTCCTGCCCAACCCGACGTTCAGCGCGCTGGCCAAGCCCGGCGCGCTGGAGCAGTACTTCCGGGGCGAGGTCGGCGGCCCGGTCATCAACCTGTTCGGCGAGCTGGCCCCGCCCCGCCCCGAGTACCAGAACCGGGACGCCCGGCTGCGGGTCATGGACGAGCTGGGCCTGGACGGCGCCTACTTCTTCCCGACCCTCGGGGTCGGCATGGAGCGGGCACTGCAGAACGACCTGCCCGCGGCGCGGGCCGCCTTCCGTGCCTTCAACCGGTGGCTGGACGACGACTGGGGCTTCGCCTACCAGGAGAAGATCTTCGCCGCGCCGTACATCTCGCTGTCGGATCCGGCGGCGGCGGTCGCCGAGCTGCGGTGGGCGCTGGACAGGGGAGCCCGCATCGTGGTGATGCGGGCCGGCCCGGTGCGCACCGAGATGGGCCTGAAGTCACCGGCCGACCGGATGTACGACGAGTTCTGGGCGCTCGCGAACGAGGCCCGGGTGGTGTGCGCCTACCACGGCGGCGACGACGTGTACTCGGAGCTGATCGGCTGGTGGAGCGAGAGCGACGAGACCGAGGCGTTCCGCCGCACCCCGCTGCGGGCCCTGCTCTCGCCGACGGCCGTCGCGGACACGTTCGCCGCGCTGCTCGCGCAGGGCACGATGCACCGCAACCCGCAGCTGCGGTTCGCCGCGATCGAGACCGGCTCGGACTGGGTCACCCCGCTGTTCAAGTCCCTGAAGAAGTCGTTCGTGCAGGGCGGCGAGGCGTGGGCGGAGGACCCGCGGGAGACCTTCCGGCGCCAGGTCTGGGTCTCGCCGTTCCACGAGAACGACCTCGCCGAGCTCAAGAAGCTGATCGGCGTGGAGCGGATGCTGATGGGATCCGACTGGCCACACGTCGAGGGCCTGGCCGATCCGCTGTCGTTCACCAAGGACCTGGCCGCGGCCGGCTTCAACGACGCCGAGATCAGGCTCGTGATGCACGACAACGCGGCCTCGCTCATCGGCGTCTGACCGCCCCCGGCGTCTCCCAACGGCACGGTGAAGGAGTGACGGACGTGTCCATCGGTCTCGACGAGGATCACAAGGCGCTGGCCGATTCGGTCCGCGGTTTCCTGTCCCGGTATTCGTCGTCCGAGCAGGTGCGGGAAGGCCTGGCGCGCTGGACCGCCGGTGCGGCGCCGGACTGCTGGCCGGGCATCGTGGAGCAGGGCCTCACCTCGCTGCATCTGCCGGCGGATCTCGGCGGGGCCGACGCCGGTTTCGTCACCCTTGCCGTGGTGCTCGAGGAGACGGCCAGCGGCCTGCTCCCAGGGCCGCTGCTGCCGAGCCTGCTGGCCAGCTCGGTGCTGGCCCGGTACGGCGACGACGAGCTGCGCAAGGCGGTCCTGCCTGCGCTCGCGGCCGGTGCGCCGGCGGCGAGCGCGCTGTCCACCGCCGGACTGACCGCGACCCCCACGGCCGACGGCTCCTACCGGGTGAGCGGGACGGCCGGGCCCGTCCTCGGCGCGCCGGAGGCGACGCTGCTGCTCCTCGGGGCGACCACTCCGGGCGGTGGCGAGCTCTGGTTCACCGCCCGGCCGGGGCCCGGCCTGGCGGTGGTCGCGGCCGCGCCCATCGACCAGACCCGGGCCGTCGGCACGGTGACGCTGACCGAGTTGGCCGTCCACGCCGACCAGGTCATCGAGGTCAGTACCGAGCAGGTCCGGGCGGTGGCGGCCGTGCTGTTCGCCGCCGAGGCCGTGGGGCTGGCGCGGTGGTGCGTGACAACGGGCGTCGACTACGTGAAGGTGCGCGAGCAGTTCGGCCGCCCGGTGGGATCCTTCCAGGCGATCAAGCACAAGTGCGCCCGGCTGTTCGTCGACGTGCAGACGATGTCCGCCGCGGCGTGGGACGCGGCTCGGGCGATGGAGCAGGGCGACGACCAGCTCGCGGTGGCCGCGGCCGGTGCGGCTGTCGCGTGCCTGCCCCGCGCGACCGGGATCGGGCTGGAGTCGATCACGCTGCTGGGCGGGATCGGCTACACCTGGGAGCACGACGCGCACCTGTACTGGCGCCGGGCGATGACGCTGGAGAGCCTGCTCGGTCCCGTCGCCGGCTGGGAGCACCGGCTGGGCGCGCTGGTGCACGGCACGTCCCGCGACTTCAGCGTCGATCTCTCCGCCGCGGACCCCGCCTTCCGCGCCCGCGTCGCCGGGCTGCTCGGCGAGGTGGCCGCGCTGCCGGCCGACGGCCCGGCCCGGCGCGAGCGGCTCGCCGCCGAGGGCCTGGTGGTACCCCACTACCCGAAGCCCTACGGCATCGCGGCGACCCCGGTCGAGCAGCTGGTGATCCAGCAGGAGTACGAGCGCGCCGAGGTCGCGCCACCGAGGCTGATCATCGGAGACTGGGCGCTGCCCACCATCCTCGCCTACGGCACCGAGGAGCAGAAGGACTTCTTCGTCCCGCCGACGCTGCGCGGCGAGCTCGCGTGGTGCCAGCTGTTCAGTGAGCCCGGCGCCGGCTCCGACCTCGCCGCCCTGTCGACCCGCGCTGAGAAGGTCGAAGGGGGCTGGCGCCTGGACGGCCAGAAGGTCTGGACGTCGAACGCGCACGAGGCGCACTTCGGCATCTGCCTGGCCCGGACCGATCCGACGGCTCCGAAGCACAGGGGAATCTCCTACTTCCTCGTCGACATGACCTCACCCGGTCTGGAGATCAGGCCGCTGCGCGAGGCGAACGGCGGCTACCTGTTCAACGAGGTCTTCTTCAACGACGTGTTCGTGCCGGACGACCGGCTCGTCGGAGAGGTCAACCGCGGGTGGGGGCTGGCGAGGACCACGCTGGGCAACGAGCGGGTGAGCATCAGCGGGATGCAGCACATCCCGACCCACCTTCTCGATCTTGTCGCCAGCCAGGAGCTCGTCGCGGCCCCGGACGACGTCCAGCGGGATGTGGGCGCGACGTTCGCGATGGCCCACGCGCTGGCCGCGCTGGCCCTGCGCACCACGTTGCGCAGCCTCTCGGGCCTCCGGCCCGGCGCGGAGTCGAGCGTTTCCAAGATCGCCTCGGCCACGCTGGTGACCCAGATCGCCGAGCGTGCGCTGCGATGGACCGGGCCGGCCGCGGCCACCGCCGACGGGCCCGGCGGCCAGGCGGCGGGGCGTTACCTCACCGTGCCGCCGCAGCTGATCGGTGGGGGGACGGTCGAAATCCAGCTCAACGTCATCGCCGAGCGCATACTCGGGCTCCCGCGCGAGCTGACGCCCAGCTGACGCCTGGTCTAGGGGTGACTCGACAATGGACAGCAACTTAGGAATCGAGCTTCCGGCCCTGCACCCGTTCGTGGGTATGGACGTGACCTCGGCGCTGGAGGAGCGGGCGCGGCGGTACGGCGAGCGCCCGTTCCTCGTCTGGGAGCCGCCGGACGGAGCGCGCCGCACCTGGACCTACGGCGAGTTCGCCCGCGACGTGCGCGCCGTGGCGGCCGGGCTGGCGAGCCGGGGCGTGCGCGCCGGCGACGCCGTCGTGATCCATCTGGACAACAGCCCGGGCTTCCTGCTGGTCTGGTTCGCGTGCGCGCGGCTCGGCGCGGTCGCGGTCGACCTGAACACCCGGTACGCCGAGGATGAGCTGGCGCACGCCGTCGAACTGACCGGCGCGGTCGGGATCGTCACCGACCCGAGGCTCGGGCTCGCCGACTGCCCGGCGGTGACCGCGCTCGGGTGGACGGCTCTGCTCGACCCGGCCACCGGGACCGTGCCGGAGCTGGTCGGTGACCCGGAGCTGGCCCCGCACCGGGAAGCCGACCCGGCGGCGGCACTGTGCGTCCAGCTGACCTCCGGGACCACGGCACGTCCGAAGGCGGCCCTTTTCACCCACGCCAACGCCCTGTGGGCGGGCCGGGTGGGGGCGCTGCTCTGGCGGCTGGCGCCGGACACCATCCAGCTGGTCTACGCCCCGCTGTTCCACACCCACGCGCTGTGCTGGCAGCTGTTGCCCACCTTCTGGGTGGGCGGCACCGTGGTGGTCCAGCCGAAGTTCTCCGCCTCCCGGTTCTGGGAGGTGTCCATCCGCAACAGGTGCACCCACACCGGGCTGCTCCCGCTGCTGCTGAAGGTCGTCACCAGCCAGCCGGTTCCGGAGCACAGCTACCGCAGCTGGATCTTCGGTCTCGAGATGCCCCGGCTGGACACTCTGCTCGGCGTCAGGATCTTCAGCGCCTGGGGCCAGACCGAGGTCGTCAGCACACCTGTCGTCGGTGAGCTCGACAACCCGGTCGACGAGGGCGCGATCGGCCGGCCGGCACCGGGCTATCAGGTCCGGGTCCGCCGGGACGACGGCGCCGACGCCGGCCCTGGCGAGACCGGTGATCTGCTCGTCGGAGGCATCCGCGGCCTGTCGGTGTTCGCCGGGTATCTCGCCGACCCGGCCGCCACCGCCGCCGCCTTCGAGGACGGATGGCTGCTGACCGGGGACCGGGTGACGGTGCTGCCCAGCGGCACCCTGAGGTTCGCCAGCCGCGCCAAGGACATGCTCAAGGTCAGCGGCGAGAACGTGGCCGCCGCGGAGATCGAACGCGTCATCACGACCGTGGCGGGAGTGGGCCAGGCCGCCGTCGTCGCCCGGCCGGACCCGGTTCGAGGTGAGGTAGCCGTCGCGTTCGTCATCGCGGCGGCCGCGCATCCCGACCCCGACGAGACGGCCCTCCAGGAAGCCGTCGTCAGCGCGTGCCAGCAGCAGCTCGCCGACTTCAAGGTCCCCCGCGCCGTGTATGTCGTGCCCGAGCTGCCGACGGCGACCCTCGAGAAGGTGGCGAAGGGGACGCTGCGGCAGTGGGCCGCCGACCGGCACCTCGCGGACAACGCCCCGCCCCTGGAGATGCCGCCCCACCCGGAGATGCCCCGATGAAGGCGCAGATGGCCCGGTCTCGCGGCTATCGGTCCAGGCTGGCCGGCCTGCCGTCGTCGTCGAACGCCGCGTTGACGGCGGCGGTGGCTCGGGTCACGTGGTTCGCGATCTCGTCGGCTCGCCTGGCGGACAGCGCCCGCAGCGGGTGGACGCCGATGCTCGCGGTGACCTGGCGGGTGTGCGGGTCGAACACGGGCGCGGCGATCGCCGTGACAGGCCGCCGGTCCTGGTCCGTCGCGCCGGTGGAGCGCAGGCCGAGGCTGGCGATCTCGGCCAGGACGCCGTCCATCGCTCGCCGCACCGGCTGCGCCTGCGGGTCGGCGCGCAGGCTGGCCATGGCCCTGGCGGCCTGCGCCATGGCGGGGTCCAGGCGCTCGAGGGTGTGGCCACGCTCGCGGGTGGCGGTGAGCAGGCCGTCGAGGCGCTCGGCCAGCACCGGGTCGGTGATCGCGCCGCGGTCCATCCAGGCCCGGCGCCCGTCGCTGTCCTCCCAGGCGGCGAAGACGACGCCGAGCGGCGCCGCGAACGGGAAGCGGTCTCCGGCCGCGGCGTCGGCGACCTGGCACGGGCCCAGGTCGATCGTCGTGATGACGAGCTCGTCGCCGACGCGCTCGGTCATCACGGCGGGGTAGCCGAGGTCCTTCGCGAGTCGGTGGACCGCGGCCCGGGCCGGCTGATGACGCGAGCGCTCGGCGGCGGCTCGGGCCGCGACCGCCGCGAGCGCCGGGCCCAGGGTGAACGTCCGGTGGTCCGGGTCCCTGACGGCCCAGCCGCGTTCGCAGAGGGTCGCCATGATCGCGTGGGCGGTCGCCTGGGTCAGGCCGAGGTCGCGCACGAGGTCGCCCAGCCGCGGAGCGGGCCCGCTCTGCCCGCGCTGAGCGAGGAGTTCGAGGACGTCGAGCACCCGCGTCGTCGGCGGCGATGCGGCGTTCGGCACGGCTTGACCTTTCTCTCGCGGCCACTCTACGGTATCGAAATAACGATGAGATCTCATCGAATATTCGAATTCTTCGTTTTCGATCTCTTCCTCGGAGGTCGAGCGCCCCGGCCGGGCGCGGCAGAAGAGAACGCCGACATGAGAGCGAGGCCTCGTGCAGCCTGACCTGATCAGCACCCAGCGCCGGGGGCGTCGGATCGCCCTGACCTCCGACGAGGTCGACGCACTGCTCACCGAGCACCGCGTGTGCCGGGTCGCGACGTTGACGTCCAGCGGCGCGCCGCACGTCAGCCCGCTCTGGTACGTCTGGGACGGTACCTCGCTCTGGCTGTACTCGATCGTCCGCAGCCAGCGGTGGGCCGACCTGCTGCGCGACGGGCGGGCAGCCGTCGTCGTCGACGCCGGTGACGACTTCGGCGAGCTGCACGGCGTGGAGCTGCGCGGCCGGTTCGAGCCGGTCGGCAGCGCCCCCCGCACCGGCGAGGAGGACCACCCCGAGCTGGCCACGCCGGAACGGCTGTTCGCCGCGAAGTACATCGCCAACCCGGATGGCTCGATGTACCACGACGGCCGGCACGCCTGGCTCCGTCTGACCCCCGAGAAGGTCGCCTCCTGGGACCACCGCAAGATCTAGCGCCCACCAACGCACATCCCCATGGCGGAGGCCAGGTTCACATGAGCTATCTGAACGGCAAGGTCGTGCTGGTCACCGGCGGCGCGAGCGGCTTCGGCCGGGAGATCACCACCCGGCTCGCGCAGGGCGGCGCGATCCCGGTCGCGCTCGACGTCAACGCCGAAGGCGCCGAGAAGCTGGCGGCCTCCCTCGCCGCCGAGGGCCACCAGGCCCGCGGGTTCGGCCTGGACGTCCGCGACCGCCGGGCGTTCGCCGAGGTCGTCGACCGCGCGGTGGCGGACCTCGGGCGGGTCGACGTGCTCGTCAACAACGCCGGCATCATGCCGCTGGCCCACTTCGCCGACCACGAACGGGCCGCCGATGCCTGGGACCGGTGCATCGACATCAACCTCAAGGGCGTGCTGCACGGCATCTACGCCGTCCACGACCACATGCTCCGCCAGGGCGGCGGGCACATCGTCAACATCTCCTCGGTGTACGGCAACGCCGGCATCGCCGGGACAGCTGTCTACGGCGCGACCAAGGCCGCCGTCGCCACCGTGTCGAACGCGCTGCGCGTCGAGAGCCAGGGCCGCATCAAGGTGACGGTGGTCCGCCCCAGCGGCGTCGTCGACACGAACCTCGCCAGCGAGATCATCGACTTCACCGCGCCCGCCGCGCTCACGGCGCACCGCGCCGGCGTTTTCCAGGAGCATGCCCAGGCCTACTTCGGCGGCGGCCCGCCAGCCGCCGGGCTGACCGACCCCGAGGACGTCCGCTACTGGTCGCTGACCGCGGCCCAGGTCGCGGACGAGATCGTCCGCCTCATCGACCAGCCGCTCGGCGTCGCCGTCACCGACATCACCCTGCGAGCCACCGGAGAGGACTATGTCTTCTGACGCGTCTTCTGACACCGTGACGTCCGCCGCCTCCGCGCTCTCCGCCGGCGCCAGCACGGTGGCGATCGAGCGGACCCTCGCCGAGACCCTCGAGGTGTTCGGCGCTCTCACCGCCGATGAGCTCGCGGCCCCGTCCGCCTGCGACGGCTGGACGGTCCACACCACCCTCGCGCACCTCACCATCAGTGTGGCCGGGTTCGCCGGGCTGATCTCGATCACGCCCTACGACCAGGGCCTGGAGTTCGAGGCGGCGGTCGACGCCCACACGCACGAGGTCGCCGAACGGCCGACCGCGGAACTCCTCGACATCATCAGGTCATCGGTGCCAGCTGTGCTGGCCATCTTCGGTGGGCTGACCGACGAACTCGCCACCACGCCCGTGAACATGGGCACCGCCGGCAGCTACCCGCTCGCGAGCCTCGCCGACGCCATCGTCTTCGACCACACCTGCCACATCCGATGGGACGTCCTCACTCCCCGCGGGCCTGTCCGGCGCACCCTGCCCGACCTCGACGGTGAACGGCTGGCCGCCGCGACCCGCTGGCTCATCGGCGGCATCCGGCAGATGACCACCGACCGGTTCCATGAGCTGCTCACCGACCCACTGGCCCTCGTCCTGACCGGACCGGGCGGCACAGCCCTGCGGCTCCTCCCCCACGCCGAGGCGACCGAGCTCCACCACGACGCCACGGCGGCGCAGGACGGCACGCGCGCCACCGTACGCAYGAGCGCCACCGACTTCATCCTCTGGGGAACCGGCCGGGAGGCACGACACGGCCGAGTCGAGATCACCGGCGACACGGCCTACGCCGACACCGTCCTCGACGCCTTCCGCGTCTACTGACCCACCACACGGTCAGGCCACCCCGGCGTCAGGCCGTTCCAGCCTGACGCCGGGGAAGGGCCCTTCAGGCCGTCACCAACTGCTTCTGGGCGTTGAGCAGGGCGCTGTTGGAGTCCTCGGGGAGCGCGTCGAGCGGCTCGGCGATCTCCTCGACGCTCGGGCCGTACTGCGCGGCCAACGGTGCGAGTGCGTCGAGGTCGAAGCCGTAGAGGCGGGCGGCGTTCCCGGCCAGCAGGTCGCGCAGCTCCGGCTCGGGCAGGTCGTGCATGACCTGACGAAGCGCCTGGCGAGTGTACGGCCCGGTTCCCTCGTCGTGCGGGTAGTCGCTGCCCCACATCCACCGGTCGCGGCCGATCACCTCGCGGGCGGCGACGTCGTCCGGCCTCGGGAAGCTGGCGCCCACCCAGCAGTTCTGGTGGAAGTACTCGGTCGCCGAGCGGGGCAGCGCGTTGTCACTGGTGTACTTCAGCTCGCCGATCTCACCGCCGCGGATCTTGGCGATGATGTCGTCGAGCTGCCGCAGCAGCGGTGGAACGAACGAGGCCGAGGCCTCGGTGATGACGAACTTCAGCCGCGGGAAACGCTCGAACACACCGGCGAGCAGCATGTGGACGAACGGGCGCAGGCCGTAGAAGCTGACCTCGCTCATCATGATCGCCGGCACGGAGGCGAAGCGGCCGTAGTTCGGGGAGCCGGTGCCGCCGTGCAGGTTGACCGGGATCTCAAGATCCTGCAGCGCTGCCCAGAGCCGGTCGTAGTCCGGGTGGTAGAGCGGCTTCACCCACTTCACGTCGGGCGCGACGTTCGGCAGCAGCACGCCGCCACGCAGGCCGTGCTCCTTGATCCAGGTCGCGTCCGCGATGGCGTCGTCGATGTCGTTGAGGAAGATCTGCCCGACGCCGGCGCGCTGCGCCGCCTTGCGGGCGCAGAAGTCGGCGAGCCACCGGTTGTGGGCCAGGATGCCGGCGCGGCGGTGCGGGTACTCCTCCGCGGTGGGCGGGCCGGCGAACAGCACGAAGCCCGGGTAGAACGGCGGTACAGTATTCGGGAAGATCACTTCCCCGACGACGCCGTCGGCGAGCTGGTCCCGGTCGCGCCGGTCGTCGTCCCAGTTGCGGACGCGCAGGTCGGTGTCGCGCAGGTCCTTCCAGGGGTTCTTGTACTTCCCCCGCCAGGCGTCGAAGTCGTCGTGGAAGGAGGGGTCGAGGTACTCGCGGTAGGTCGCATGGTTCGCGCCAGCATGGGTGTCGGCGGAGATGATCGTGTATCGGGCGCCCATCAGCACTCCCTCGGATGGAACGGACCGGGCTCAACAGATACTAGAACACGAATCTATTCTTGGTCCCGCGCCGTTACCCGGCCCCGCCCCGTACGACCGACTCGACCAGCGTTCTCATCCACTCCCGCACCCGACGGTCGACGTCCGAGGTCGCCTCGACACCGGCGCCGGTCAGGCCGATCGAACCGAACAGCCGCCAGCCGAGCGCGACCACCTGCAGGAAGGCGGCCAGCAGCCGCGCCTCGTCCTCCGGCAGGTCCAGGCCGTCCTGCCGCGCGGCCCGGACCATCATCGAGGCGACCTGCTGGAGACCGGGCGACGGCCCGAACACGTCGGCGGGATCGCCTTCGAGTGCCGCCCAGCCCATGATGCGCCCGACGCTGTCATCCGCGGTCAGGAAGATGTCGATCGCGTCCGCGAGGTCGTCGATGTGCTCGAAGCGGGTCGCCGACCTCGCCGAGACCCGCTGGTACACGGCCCGCAGCAACTCCTCCCGAGTGCCGAGGTACTGGTAGACGAGACCGAAGTTCACGTCGGCGTCCTCGGCGATCTCACGCAGCCGCACCTTGGACGGCCCCTGCCGCGCGATCAGCCGCTGCGCCGACTCCAGCAACGCCTCGCGTACCTCCGCACGACCGCGCGGCCGCCGAGCGCGGCCCGCGCCGTCGGCCGCCGAGTCCGAGTCGTCCGGGCCCGACTCGGACCGCGATTCCGTTCCGCTGCTACCTGGGGCCACAGGGTCGCATCCTAGGCGCTCCCGGACGGCACGGCCGGAGTCCTCGATGACCGACAGGATGGCCCTTGCATTGATTTAGTCGCCCGACTACAGTCACCTGACTAGGTTACCAATTAGAACTTCGATGCAGCGTTGCCGGCACGAGAGTTCAGGTCGCGCCGGCAACGCTGGCCAGACGCTCGCCGCGGGGCTCCCCCCACGGCGAGCCCGCCTCGACGCCCGCGTCGGCCTGCGCACGCACAATCCCGCGGCCGGCAAGTCGCAGCTCAGAAACGACATCACCTACGGACGCACGGACCGGAGTCGCTTCGTGGCAGACCATCTCACGTTCGACCAGCTCTACATCGACGGCCGCGCCGTAGCCGGAGAGTCGGATGCCCTCGCGGTCGAAGACCCAGCACTAGAACAGAATTTCACTCATGTGCCCACGGCCTCACTGGCCCAGGTGGACCAGGCGGTCGACGCGGCGCGACGGGCGTTCGATGACGGCCCGTGGAGTCGCCTCCCGGTGGCCGAACGGGTCACCGTGCTGCGGCGCTTCGCCGATCGGCTGCGCGAGAGCCGCGACGAACTGATCGAGACGGCGATCCGCGAGACCGGCGCGACCAGGATCGTCGCGCAGTGGGCACAGGTCGACATGGCCCTCGACCAGGCCCGCCAGCTGCCGGACCTGTTCGCGACGCTGCCCGAGTGGGAGCACAACGAGCTGCCCTTGGCGGACTCGTTCGACCCGGCCGGCCGCGACGTGCTGCTCAGCATCCGCCGTTACGAGCCGTGCGGTGTGGTCGCGGCGATCAGTCCCTACAACTTTCCGCTCCAGACGAACGTGTGGAAGGTGGTCTCGGCGCTGGCGGCGGGGTGCAGCGTCGTCCTGCGCCCGAGCCCGCTGACGCCGCTGACCGCGCTGGCGCTGGGCGCGGCCGGGCTCGACGCCGGTCTGCCGCCCGGGGTTCTCAACGTCGTCGTCGAGCGTGACTCCCAGGGCGCGGAACTGCTCACCAGCGATCCGCGGATCGACTGTGTGTCCTTCACCGGGTCCACGGCGGTGGGCCGGCGGATCGCCGCCCAGGCGGCACCGACGGTCAAGCGGCTGCTGCTGGAGCTCGGCGGCAAGTCGGTGCAGCTCTACCTTCCCGACGCGCTCGGCGGGGTGGAGGCCGGGGTGTCGACCGTCTTCGGCTCGCAGAGCGGACAGGGCTGCGCGCTGCAGACCAGGGTGCTGGTGCCGCTGGAGAGCCTGGACGAGGTCGCCGGGCGGCTGGCCGCCGTCGCGGGCGCGCTTCGGGTGGGTGACCCGCACGACCCGGCGACCGTCGTCGGCCCGGTCATCTCGGCCGCGCAGCGGGACCGCGTCGAGCAGCTGGTGGCCGCCGGCGTGGCGGCAGGCGGGCGGCTGGTGGCCGGCGGGGGTCGCCCGGCCCATCTGCCGGTCGGGTACTACGTCGAGCCGACCGTCGTCGTGGTCGACGACAACCGCAATCCGCTTGCCCAGCAGGAGGTCTTCGGCCCGGTGGTGACCGTGCAGGGCTACCGCGACGTCGACCATGCCGTCGCGATCGCGAACGACAGCGAGTACGGCCTGTCCGGCGGCGTCTACACCGCCGACCTGCGGCTCGGGCTCTCCATCGCCGAGCGCATCCGCTCCGGGACGGTGCAGGTGAACCGGGGGGCGGCCAACGCCTACACCCCGATGGGCGGGTACAAGCAGAGCGGAATCGGCCGCGAACGCGGCGTGGCGGGGTTCCGGGAGTACCAGGAGCTCAAGCATGTCGTCGTCGCCGGCGCCCGCTGACCCGATGGCCACCGACGGCGACCGGCGTGCCGACGCGGGCGGATCCAGCCTGCACGTGGACCGCGACCTGTGCATGGGCTCGGGATCCTGTGCGTTCCAGGCACCCGCGATGTTCGACCTTGACGACGAGATGAAGGTCGTGCGCCTCGACGGATCGGACTCCGCGGACGCGCTGCGCGCCGCCGTCGAGTCCTGCCCGTCCGGGGCGCTCAGGCTCGTCACCCGATCCGAACCAGGGGAGATTTCATGACATCGCCATCGTCGTTAGCCGGCCAGGCCGCGGTGATCACCGGCGCCGGTTCCGGCGTGGGCCGTGCGTCCGCCCTGGCGTTCGCCGCCGCGGGCGCGCGGGTGGTCTGCGCCGACGTCCGGGACGACTGGGCGAAGGAGACCGCGCGGCTGGTCGCCGCGGCCGGCGGGACGGCGGTGGTCCAGCACTGCGACGTGGCGGTGGAGGAGGATGTCGCCGCCGCGGTCGCGGCGGCCGTCGAGCATTTCGGCCGCCTGGACGTCATGTTCAACAACGCCGGGGTGACCGGCTTCAAGCCCGGCGCGTCGTTCGAGGACTTCACCGCGGACGACTTCGCCCGGCTGACGGACATCAACTTCCGGGGCGTCTTCAACGGCTGCAAGCACGCGGTGAAGCAGTTCAAGCAGCAGGGCCGCGACGGTGACCGCGGCGGTGTCATCGTCAACACCGGTTCGGTCGCGGGCATCGTCGGGTTCGGCAGCGTCGTCTACGGTGCGACGAAGGGCGCGGTCAACCAGATCACCCGCGGTGTCGCCGTCGAGTGCGCACCGTTCGGCATCCGCTGCAACGCCATCTGCCCGGGTGCCATGCCGCTGACGAACTTCACTCCCGCTTCGCCCGGCGCCGAGTTCCAGCCACCGGAACAGCAGTACCTCGACGAGGTCGCCGCCTACCAGCCGCTGGGACGCTACATCACCGCCGAGGACTGCGCCCAGGCGGCGCTCTTCCTGGCATCGGACGCGTCGAGGAACATCACCGGCGTCCTGTTGCCGGTCGACGGTGGATACATCGCCCGTTGAGGACGCGACCGGGGCCCATGTCAGTCGGCCCCAGGGAAAGGAGGCGAGATCCATGACGGAGAACGCGGCACCGACGACCCGCGACGGCGGTTACACGGCGCCCGATCTGGCACTGTTCGGCGCGGAACACGTCCGCCGTTACGTCGAGACCGGCGGCGCCGTCGGCCACAGCTGGAACGGCGTGACCTGCCTGGTGCTCTGGACGACCGGGCGACGCACCGGGCAGCGCCGGGCGACGCCGCTCATCTACGCGCAGGACGGCGACCGCTTCGTCGTCATCGCCTCCCAGGGAGGCGCGCCGGCTCATCCCGGCTGGTACCACAACCTCCTTGCCCAGCCCAAGGTCGAGGTGCAGGTGCTGGCGGACCGGTTCACGGCGACCGCCCGCACCGCCGAGGGCGCGGAACACGAGCGTCTGTGGAGTCTGATGGCCCAGCGGTGGCCGAACTACGACGAGTACACGAAGCGGACGACACGCAGGATTCCCGTCGTCGTTCTCGAGCGAGGCTGACATGGTCGCGAGTGACGTTCCCACCCTGGACCCGCAGCGCATCCGCGAGCTGTTCGACCTGCGTAGCGACGTCTACGCGAGCCGCGGCGGGGCCTTCGAGACCGACCCGTACCCGGCGTTCCACCGGCTCCGCGAGACCGGGCCGGTGCATCCCGGCATCGTCGGGCCGCTGGTCGGATTCCACGGCGAGGCGTTCTTCCAGGGCCTGCCCTACCCGGAGCTGGCGCACTTCTCGGTCTTCGACCACGCCACCTGCCAGGCGGTGCTGCGCGACAGCGAGACGTTCGTGTCGGCGCCGAGCGCGCCCGGCCCCGAACGCGCGATGGCCGACACGTTGCTGCTCTACATGGACGGGGTGAAGCACCGCCGCTACCGCGCCCTGGTGCAGCCGTCGTTCGTGCCGAAGCGGGGCGGCTGGTGGAGCGAACGCTGGATCGAGTCCACGGTGCGGGCACTGCTCGACGCGATCGAGTCGTCCGGGCGGTCGGACCTCAACGTCGACTTCTGCGCGGCGATCCCACTGCTCACGATCTGCGGCAGCTTCGGCATCGGCGTGTCCGACGCGCTGCGGATCCGCGAGGCAGCCACCTCCGACGGACGCGACGCCCACATCCTGGTCGAGATCCTGGCCCCGATCATCGCCGAGCGCCGCCGGGAGCCAGCGGACGATCTGATCAGCGTGCTGGTCCAGGCGGAGGTCACCGAGGAGGACGGTGAGCGCCATCGGCTCTCCGACGTGGACATCCTGGGTTTCTCCCACCTACTGCTCGCCGCCGGCTCGGGCACGACGTGGAAGCAGATGGGCATCACCCTGCTCGCTCTGCTGACCCACCCGCAGTGGCTCGCCGCCGCCCGGGCGGACCGGGCGGTGTTGCGCGCCGCGATCGAGGAGTCGCTGCGCTGGATGCCGACCGACCCGATGTTCTCCCGCTACGCCACGAAGGACACCACGCTCGGCGGTGTCGACGTCCCGGCCGGATCGGTCATCCACCTGTGCTTCGGTGCGGCGAACCGCGATCCGGCCCGCTGGGAGCGGCCGGACGAGTTCGACCCGAGCCGCCCGCCCGGCGCACACCTCGGCTTCGGCGGCGGCCCGCACATCTGCCTCGGGATGCACGTCGCCCGTGCGGAGATCCTCACCGCGATCTCCGCGCTGCTCGACCGCCTCCCGAACCTGCGCCTCGACCCGGACGCCGAGACGCCGCGGATCATCGGCATGTACGAGCGCGGTCCGACCGCGGTTCCGGTGGTGTGGGGATGACGACCAGCTCCGTCGAGAACTCGCACGCCGCCGCGGTGGTGCCGGGGCAGGTGTGGGTCGAGGAGTTCGGCCGGGTCGCGCCGCCACTGACGGAGCGGACCGCGGCGTTCTGGACCTCGGGCGCGGACGGCGTCCTGCGGATCGCGCACTGCCGTGACTGCGGGCGCTACCTGCACCCACCGCGGCCGGTCTGCCCGGCCTGCCGGGGCCGCGACGTCGGGTTCGACCCGGTCTCCGGCCGGGGCACGGTGTGGTCGTGGACGCTGAACCGCTACCAGTGGGTTCCCTCCATGCCACCGCCGTACCTGGTCGCGGACGTCGAGCTGGTCGAGCAGCCCGGGCTGCGCCTGCTGACCAACGTGGTCGACTGCTCTCCGGAGCGGATCCGTGTCGGGCTGCCGGTGGTGGTCTGCTTCAGCCGGTCCGGTGAGGCGTTCATCCCGCTGTTCCGCCCCGAGCACCCGGCAGCGGAGGATCAGGGGGCCGGCGATGCGCGGGAGTGACGGCCGCCGGCCCGAGGACACGGCGCTGATCACCGGGGTCGGCCGGTCGGCGATCGGGCGGCGGCTGCGGGTGGACCCGTGGGTGCTCACCGCGGACGCGGCACTGGCCGCGATCGCCGACGCCGGGCTCACACCGGACGACATCGACGGGGTCTCGACCTACCCGGGCGCGTTCTGGTCGACGCCCGGCATCACCGGCGCCGGTGTCGACGACGTCCGGGCGATGCTCGGGCTCAGGCTGCGCTGGCACACCGGCGGCGGCGAGCTCGCCGGCCAGCTCGGCTCGATCGTCAACGCCGTGCTGGCGGTCGCCGCCGGCCTCGCGACCCACGTGCTGTGCTTCCGGACGGTGTGGGAGTCGACCGCGCAGGAAGGCTTCGGCAGCCGGTCGGCCACGCTGCTCGGCGGCGGCGGAACCCAGGGCCAGCCGGTGCGCTTCGGCCGGGAGCTCACCCACTGGTCGACGCCGTTCGGGATCGGCTACCCCTGCTACGCGGCGATGGAGATGCAGCGGCGCATCGAGCTGGCCGGTGCCAGCCGGGAGAAGTTCGCCACGCTCGCGCTCGCCACCCGCGCCTACGCGGCCCGCAACGAGGCCGCGGTGTACCGCGATCCGCTCACCCTCGACGACTACCTCGGCGCCCGGATGATCTCCGATCCGATCTGTGTCTACGACTGCGACGTCCCGGTCGACGGTTCGGTGGCGTTCGTGGTCTCGAACGCGGCGGCGGCCGGGGACCCCGGCCGGGCGCTGCGGCTGGAGGCCATGGGCTCCGCCTCCGGGTTCGACGAGTCCGCCGCCATGATGTGGGAGCGGACCGACCTCAGACCGGCCGACGTCGACCTCGCTCAGGTCTACGACGGCTTCTCGGTCTACGCGCTGCGCTGGCTGGAGGCCCTCGGGTTCTGCGGCCGCTACGAGGCGCTCGACTTCATCGAGGGCGGGGACCGGATCGGCCCGACCGGCGATCTGCCGCTGAACACCGGCGGCGGCCAGCTCTCCGGCGGGCGGCTGCACGGCTACGGCGGCCTGCTGGAGGCCTGCCTGCAGCTGCGCGGCGAGGCCGGTGCCCACCAGCTGCCCACCGCCCGTCAGCTTGCCGTCGTCACCAGCGGCGCGGAGTCGTTCACCTCGTCCCTGCTCGTCGGGGCACCGCGCTGAGCGCGCGTCCCCACCAGCGGCACGGTCGCGGACATCGCGAACAGGAGTAGTGCACATGTTGCCAACGACCACCCGAATCATGTCGGCGGACGACCATCTGATCGAACCGGCCCACCTGTGGGTCGACCGTGTCCCGGCGAAGTACCGCGACGGCTGCCCGAAGATCGTGGAGGTCGAGGGCCGGCAGGCCTGGCTCTACGAGGGTGAGCACACCTACATCCCGATGGGCTCCTGTCGTGCGCTGCCCGGCTTCTCCGAGGCCGGCTACCCGCCGGCGCCCGGCACCGCCCGCTTCGACGAGATCCGTCCCGGCTGCTACGACCCGGTCGAGCGGCTGAAGGACATGGACATCGACGGGACGTGGGGCCAGCTCTGCTTCCCGAACTACGCACGGTTCGCCGGGCACCGCTTCTTCCTGAACGTCACCGACCTGGAGCTGGGGCTCGCCTGCCTGCGCACCTACAACGACTACCTGCTCGACGAGTGGTGCGCGACCGACCCCGAGCGCCTCTTCGGCGCCGTCATCCTCCCGCTGTTCGACGTCGAGAAGGCCGTCGAGGAACTGAAGCGGGTGCTCGCCAAGGGCGCGCGGGCGATCGCCTTCTCGGAGAACCCGACCGTGCTCGGCCTTCCCTCGGTCCACACCGACCACTGGGATCCGCTGTGGGCGGTGGCGAACGAGGCCGGCATTCCCGTCTGCATGCACATCGGCAGCTCGTCGCGACTTGTCACGACCTCCGCGGACGCCCCGCCGACGGTGCTCGTCGCGCTCAACGGCGTGAACTCGATGATGGCCGGCGTCGACTGGCTGTTCGCCGGCATTCTGGAGCGCTTCCCCCGGCTTAAGGTCATCCTCTCCGAAGGCGGCGCCGGGTGGATTCCGTACATTCTCGAGCGGGCGGAGAAAGCCTTTCACGACGGCCGCCTGAGCCAGGACACCTCCATCGGCCAGGCCGGCGTCAAGGCCACCCGGTCGCCCCGTGAGGTGTTCGCCGAGCACATGTACGTCTGCCTGGTCGACGAGCGGTTCGCGCTGCGCAGCCTCGCCGACGTCCCGGTGGACAACCTGCTGTTCGAAGGCGACTTCCCGCACGGGGACGGGCTGTGGCCGAACAACCGCGCCTACCTGGAGAAGGCCCTCGCAGACGTGCCCGACGCGGACGCCGTGAAGATCGCCGAAACGAACCTGCGCGGTCTGCTGCAGGCCTGAGTTCGTCCTTCGTCCTGTCTCGCCCCGCCTTCGCCGATCGGCGTTCTCGTGACCGAGAGACCGACGAGAAACCGGAGAGTCATGCCCTACGACCTGCTTGCCGGTGTGCGCGTCATCGAGGCGTCGATGTACGCGTTCGCGCCGTCCGCCGGCGCCGTGCTCGCCGACTGGGGTGCCGACGTCATCAAGATCGTGCCGCCCGACGTCCGCGACCCGATGAGCGGCAACATCATCGCCGGTCTGCCGGAGCGCGAGGTGGGCGTCGCGTTCATGTGGGAGATCACGAACCGCGGGAAGCGCTGCATCGGCGTGGACCAGCGCACGGAACAGGGCCAGAAGATCGTGGCGGAGCTGGCGCGCGGCGCCGACGTCTTCATCACCAACCTGCTCCCGGACGCACGCCGCCGGTTCCGGGTGGACGCCGAGGACCTCACCGCGATCAACCCGAACCTCGTCTACGCCCGGGCGAGCGCGCACGGGCCGGCCGGGCCGGAACGTGACGCCGGCGGCTTCGACCACACCGACTTCTGGGCGCGCACCGGGATGGCCCACGCGGCCAGCCAGGTGAGTGACGAGTTCGTCCCGCAGCCCGGCCCGGCGCTCGGCGACCTCGCCTCGGGCGCCTTCCTGGCTGGCGGCATCGCGGCCGCGCTCTTCCGGCGAGAGCGCACCGGCCGCGGTGGGGTCGTCGACGTCTCGCTGCTCTCCTCCGGCATGTGGATGTTCGGGCCCGGGGTGGTCGCGAGCCAGCTCTACGACGTCGACGCGATCCCCCGCAACCGCCACCACGAGCTGCCGAACCCGTTCGTCGCCGCCTACACCACCCGGGACAACAGGCTCGTCTACCTCTCCGGCATCCAGACGGAGAAGCACTTCGACCGCTTCTGCGAGACCGTCGACCGCACCGACCTGCTCACCGACCCGCGGTTCGCGACCGCCGCGGGACGCGCGGAGAACGCGGCGGCCTGCATCGCCGTCCTCGACGAGATCTTCGCCTCCCGCGACCTCGCCGAATGGATCACGCTGCTGGAGAAGATCGCCACCCCGTGGTCGCTGGTGCAGACCGCCCGGGAGGCGGCAGAAGACCCGCAGGTGCGCGCGAACAACTTCGTCACGACCGTCCAGAAGGACACCGTCACCTACCCGCTGGTGGCCAGCCCCGCGCAGTTCGACGGCGTCGCTCCGGCCCTCGCGCCGGCCCCCGGCCACGGCGAGCACACCGACCAGGTCCTGCTGGAGCACGGCTACAGCTGGGACGACATCGTCCAGCTCAAGATCGACGGAGCCGTGCTGTGACGACCGGACGGGGGCTGTCCCGATGACAAGCGCCGCGTTACCGATACCGGCTTCCACCACATCCGCGCTGACCGCCGCCACCCTCTGGCAGCTCGTGCAGCGGCGCGCCGACGCGACGCCGGACGCACCGCTGCTGCTCGACGACCTCGGCCGCACCCTCACTGCTGCCGGGCTGCGGGACGCGGCGGCAGCCACCGCCGCCGGGCTGCTGGACCTGGGGGTCGGCCACGACTCGGTGGTGAGCTGGCAGCTGCCGACCTCCCTGGAGGCGGTGGTGCTGGCCGTGGCCTGCGCACGGCTCGGGGTCAGTCAGAATCCGATCGTCCCCACGCTGCGTGAGCGCGAGGTCTCGTACATCGTCGAGCAGGTCGGCACCACCCTGCTGGCCGTCCCGCCGGCCTGGCGCGGATTCGACCACCAGGTGATGGCCACGGCCATCGCCGCCGCCCGTGGCTTCCGCATCCTCGTGGTCGACCATCGTGCCGCCGCCGCGGCCGGCGAGCTCGGCCTGCCGACAGGCAGCGGCCCGCTCCCGCCTCCCCCACCGCCCACGGTCGATGCGGCGCAGGAGATCCGCTGGATCTACTACACATCCGGGACCACGGCAGCACCGAAAGGCGTGCTGCACACCGACGCCTCGGTGATGGCCGCCGCGGCCGGCTCGGTCACCGCGATGCGCCTCGGCCCGGACGACGTCTACCCGATCGCGTTCCCGATCGCGCACATCGGCGGCACCGTCATGCTCGCCGCCGCCCTGGCATCCGGTACGCGGCTGCTGCTGGTGGACGCCTTCGACCCGGCGACCAGCCCGCTGACGATGGCGGCGCACGGCGCGACCATCCTGGGCTCGGCGACACCGTTCCTGCGGGCGTACCTCGCGGCCCAGGCCGGCCAGCACCACGGCGACCAGCACCGCGGCAGCGGCGACGCCGACGCCGCTGCCGCTGCACTGTTCCCGCGGCTGCGGGTGGCGGTCAGCGGTGGCGCTGCCAAGCCCGCCGGCCTGCACCGGGAGATCGCCGACGCGCTCGGCGGACGCGGCCTGGTGTCGAGCTGGGGCATGACCGAGTTCCCGCTCGCCACCCACGGCGCCCTGGACGACACCGACGACGACCTGGACCGCACCGAGGGCCGCCCGGCGCCCGGCGTCGAGGTGCGCGTCGTCGGGCCGGACGGCCGGGACTRCCCGGCCGGCGTCGAGGGCGAGCTGCTGGTTCGCGGTCCGCAGCTGTTCGCCGGCTACCTCGCCGCGGCCGGGTCGGATGCGGGCCGTCGGCGGCCGATCGGCGAGCGGCGGTCACGCCCGGCGGAGCTGTTCGACCCGGACGGCTTCTTCCGCACCGGCGATGTCGGTGTCGTCGGCCCGCGTGGGCATGTCCGGATCTCCGGCCGGCGCAAGGACATCGTGATCCGCAACGCGGAGAACATCTCGGCGAGCGAGGTCGAGGAGGTCATCTCCACCCATCCGGCGGTCGACGAGGTGGCCGTCATCGGACTGCCCGACCCACGCACCGGCGAACGCTGCTGCGCGGTGATCACCCTTGTTCCCGGGGCGGCCCCGGTCGGCCTCACCGACCTGGCCCGCCACTGCGAAGACGCCGGCCTCGCCCGCTACAAGATCCCGGAACAGGTCGAGATCGTCGACGTCCTTCCCCGCACCGACATGGGGAAGATCGCCAAATCTGTCCTCCGGAACCGGTTCCAGCCCTGACACCCCGACCGACCGCCATCCCCCATGGCCCGGGGTTCCCGCAGCTCTCCCGGCCCCATGTCCGCTTCCGCGCCCGACAGGGCGCAGCTGACACCCGGCTTCCCGCACCCGCACGCCCACGGAGGAACCGATGAGACGATCCAGGACCGGACTGGTCATCGCCAGCGTTCTCTTACTCAGCATCGCCGCATGTGGCGGCGGAGACGACTCCACCGCCACCACGGCGATCGATCAGAAGATGTTCGACCCGGGACCGGCCACCGGCTGGGACAACACGGGCCTTTCCGTGGACCCGGCCAGCCTGAAATGCGCCGACCCGGGCGGCCCGCAGGCCCGCGGCGTGACCGACACCGAGATCCGGGTCGGTGGCCTGTTGAGCATGACCAGCCCCGCCGGGGTGGCGCTCGCGGCTGCCGAGGCCGGGGCGAAGGTCCGGTTCGACCGTGCCAACGCCGAGGGCGGCGTGAACGGCCGGAAGATCAACTATGTGGGCACCCTCGACGACGGCAGCGACCCGGCCCGCAACGTCTCCCAGGCCAAGGCACTCGTCAACGAGAACGTCTTCGCGGCCGTTCCGACGATGGTCCGCTCGCCCAACTATCGGGACACCTTCTGCAACGACGGCGTGCCCTACTTCGGCTGGGGCACCCAGGAGGCGTACTGCGACACCGCGATCGGCTTCGGTATCACCGGCTGCCTGGTTCCCAGCTCGGGGCACAGCACCAGCTCGGCGTGGGGCATGGTCGGGCGGTCGATTCTCGGTGACAAGGCCACCGGCGGCAGCGTCGCGGCCATCGGGACCGACCAGGACAACGCACGTCTCGGTCTCGCGAGCATCACCAGGTCGTTCACGCAGTCCGGGATGAAGGTCGTCTACGACAAGAGCCCGGTACCGGCGGCCGGGCTGGCCGACGCCACCCCGATCATCGGGGACGTCATGAGCGCCGACGGTGGCGCGCCGCCCGACCTGGTCGTGCTGACCACGGACTTCGGGCCGACCGCGAAGATCGCCGAGGCCCTCGCCGCCGCCGGCTACCAGGGCGCGGTCCTGAGCGCCGTCGGCTACGACCCACGGCTGGAGGGGTACGCAGGACTCCAGGGCACCTACACGCTGCTCCAGTGGTCATCGACACAGACTGACTCGCCCGCGATGAAGCAGCTCGAGGCCGACTTCGCCAAGTACGCCCCGGACCAGGCGGTAGGGCTGGTCGCGATGGCCGGTTACTGGTCTGCCGACTTCTTCCTCGACGCGGTGGCCAAAACCGGCAAGGACCTCACCGTCGACAACCTGTTGAAGACCATCAACGGCGGTGGCTACACCTTCCACCGGGACGGCGCGCTCGCCGAGACGCAGTGGCCGCTCAACCACACCATCTCGGCGCCGTGTGCCAGCACTGTCAGGCTGCAGGACAAGAAATACGTCGAGACCCTGAAGCTCTCCTGCGGCGCCCCGCTGCCCAGCAGCTGACCGTCGACCGACCAGCGGCCCATCATGGATGCGACAGACTCGGCGGCGCGACAGACGCCGCGGACTCGACAGGCGCGGGAGCTGCTCACGGGCGGCGAGGTGACGGTCGGCTGCGTGGCACCGCGATCCCGGGCCGGGGTCGCCGCGCTGGAGGCTGCCGGCGCGGACGCGCTCTGGGTCGGCGGGCATGTCGCCTCGCCGAACCAGAGCCCGGAGGCGATGGCGTGGCTGGCCCGGCTGAGCGCGCAGGCGGAACGGGTCGTCATCGGCACAGCGGTCCTGCTCCTGCCGCTGTACCAACCCGCCATCGTCGCCAAGCAGATCGCCGATCTCGACACGGCCACCGACGGCCGGATCGCGCTCGGGATCGGAGTCGGCGGCGAGTACCCGGCCGAGTTCGACGCCTGCGGGGTGCCGCTGGCCGGGCGGGGCCGCCGCACCGACGAGGCGATCGGGGTGCTGCATGACCTGTGGGGCGGCACCCCGGTCGACCGGCCCGGCCCGCTGTTCCCGATGACGGGCGTGCGGATCGGCCCGCCACCGTGCCAGCCGGGTGGGCCGCCGGTCATCGTCGCCGGCCGCCGGGAGCCGGCGATGCGCCGGGCCGCCCGGCTGGGCGACGGCTGGATGCCCTACCTGTACTCCGCCGAACGCTATCGGCGGTCCGTCGCCGTCGTCCGAGCCGAGGCACACGCGGCCGGCCGCGCCCTGGACGGCTTCGTCTGGGCGGCGTACCTGCCGGTGGTCGTCGACGACGACACCGAGGTCGCCCGGCGGCGCGCGGCCGAGTTCCTCGGCGGGACCTACCGGCAGGACTTCCTGCCGATGGTCGACCGGGTCGCCGTCGCCGGGACCTCGGCACAGGTGGAGGCACGGCTGCAGGACTACATCCGAGCCGGGGCCCGCCACCTGGTGCTCCTGCCGGCCGTCCGTGACGGCGGCGACGACCTGCTCCTTCGTCTCATGACGGACATCGCTCCGCGGCTGCGCGCGGCACCCGCGGAGCAGCCGTCCACCGCCAGCCCACCGGGGCCGGACGGCGGCGACAGCGACAGCGGCAGCAGCGATAAGAGAGGCCAAGAATGACCGTTCCCGTTCCCGGCACGCTCGACGAGATGCTGTCGCCGGACTGGCTGACCGGCGCGCTCGGCGCCCGCTTCCCCGGCATCGCCGTCACCGCGGTCAGGCCAGGACCCGTGATCAGCCGGATCGCCACCAACGCCCGGTTCCGGATCGAGTGCGCGGATGGTGTCCCGGCAGGGCTTTCCCCCGATCTGTGTGGCAAGGGCTACTTCACCGAGGCAGGCCACGCGTTCCGGCACGCGGGGATTCCGGAGGCTGGTTTCTACCGGGATGTGGCGGCCAGATCCGGCGTCCGAACGCTGCGCAGCGTCTACGCCGACGTCGACCCGCGGGAGCGGCAGGGCGTCGTCATCACCGAGGATGTGATCGTCGAGGGCGCGGAGTTCCTCGACGCACGCAGCGACTACACGCCCGACCAGGCCGCCGAGAGCCTCGCGCAGCTCGCCACCCTGCATGCCTCGACCTGGGGCGCCGCCGACCTCGCCACCACCGAATGGCTCGCCCCGCGGCTGACCAGCTATCTCCAGCTACGCGGGGTGGACGAGATCCGGGTCAACTTCGACGGGCCGATCGGCGCCGGCGTGCCGGCGGAGGTGCGCGACGCCGGGCGGCTGGTGCACGCCTACCGTTCGCTTGCCGCGCTGACCAGGCAGGACGATGAGCCCTGGTGCGTGATCCACGGCGACGCCCATGTCGGGAACGTCTTCCTCGACGGCGCGGGCCGGCCGTCCTTCCTCGACTGGCAGCTGGTCCAACGCGGGCCGTGGTACCTCGACGTCGGCTACCATCTCGCCTCCGCGCTGACCGTCTCCGACCGCCGCCGAACCGAGAAGGACCTCGTCGCGCACTACCTCGAACGGCTGCGGTCGGCAGGGGTCGAGACGCCGCCCGACAACGCCGTCTGGCAGGGGATCGGGCGCGGCATCATCCACGGCCTCTACCTGTGGGCCATCACCCTCAAGGTCGACCCGGCGGTCACCAGCCTGCTGCTGACCCGGCTGGGTACCGCGGCGGCTGACCACAACGCCCTCAGCGCATTCGACCGATGACCCACGACAGTGCGACCACCCGCCTCACCGGACACCACCGACCGGAAACGGGAACCAGCGCCAAACAGGACGGAGCACCGACGATGACGACGACGTCGATCGAGGACCGCTGGCTACGCCTCGAGCCGATCAGGATCGGCTGGCTGGGCATGGAATGGCAGCGTTTCCAGCGAGAAATCCAGATGGCCTTCGACGAGGGCATCGAGCGCGGCCTGCTCGACCGCCGCTACGAGTTCCTCTTCGAGGACAACGCGGGTCTGCCCCAGGGAACCGCCAAGGGCGGCATCGACGCGTTCAACCGGCTGGTGGACGCCGGTTGCCTGGCGGTGGTCGGCGCCAACTACACCGACTCGGCGATGGCGCTGGCCGAGCACGCGAACGCCCGGAAGGTCCCGCTCATCAGCATGTGCGGAACCGACGCGTTCCACGGCGAGTACTGCTTCCGGCTCGGCAACGGTGACGTCGGAGGCGACCCGGCGTTGATGGTCAACTGGTTGAAGCGCGAGGGCCACCGACGCGTGGCGGTCGTCATGCCCTGGTCGCCGATCAGCCCCGAGTACGTCCGGTTCTTCCATCAGGAGTGCCGCCGGCTCGGTATCTCGGTCGCCGCCGTCGAGTCGATYACGAACAAGACCACCACCGACGAGCTCGCGGAGAAGTTCGCCCTGCTGCGCGACTCCGGGGCCGATGCGCTGGCCTGGCTCGGTTACGGCGGCCTGGTCGTGAACGGGACGGTACGCGCAGCACTGGAAAAGATCGACTGGGATCCGCCGCGAATCATGACCACCGCGTTCATGCAGTACATCTGGGGCTTCGAGCAGCTGGAAGGCTGGGTCGGCATCGACCAGTGGTGCCCGGAGAACCCGCGCATGCACCGGTTCCACGAGCGGTTCGTCGCCCGCTACGGCGAGGACCCCTGGATGTGGCCGAACGCCATTCCCGGCCTCGCCTACGACATGGCCGCGACCACCGTCGAGGCCCTGCACCGCGCCACCGTCCTGACCGGCCAGGGCGTCAAGGAGGGCATCGAACGGATCCGCTTCATGCCGGCCGTCACCGGTGGCCCGAACACCCACATCGCCGGCGGCCCGTTCGACCACCAGCTGTTCAAGGGCGACTGGCTGCACTTCGGCCGGGTCCGCGACGGCAAGCTCGAGTTCGCCGGCCTCTTCGAGCCGACCGACGACTACTGAGGAAATGTCGACGTCCGGAGTCCTGATGGATTCGTGACCACGTTTCCAGTTACCTGTGACACCGAATGAGGCCGACCGGCTCCTTCCTCCCGTTCTGGAACAGGAGCCGGCCGGCCGTCGGCGTCGATATCGGGAGGGCAGAGATGCTACGGTGGCCCGACCTTCACCGGGTCCCTGAATCGGCTCGCGCACTGCTCCTCGGGCCCGGTGCGCCATTCGAACTGGCCCGCGAGGACGTTCGCGGTGTCGAGATGACGGTTTTCGCGAACCGGCCGCGCAACGTGGTGGAGGTGCTGCGCGCCGCGGGCCGCGATCACGCCGACCGGCCATATCTCATCCTGGGCGACCGCACGGTCACCTACGCCGAGGCCACGGCGGTCGCGGAACGCGTCGCCGCCGTGTTACACGGCCGGCACGGCGTCCGGCGCGGTGACCGGGTGGCGCTGGTCGGCGCGAACAGCGTCGAACACGCCCTGACCATCTGGGCGGTCGTCCTGCTCGGTGGGGTCGTCGTCGGCCTGAACGGCTGGTGGACCGGGCCCGAAATGCGCCACGGCCTCGTGCTGACTGGTCCCCGGCTGCTGGTCGGGGACGAACGCCGGCTCGAGCGGATCGAAAGGCTCGCAGGGATGGCGGATGCCGGCCTGCCGGTGGTGACCTTCGACGAGCTGGCCGCCGAGGCCACCGTGAGCGTCCCGGACGCCCTCGACCGATCGCAGTCGTCCGTCCGGGACGTGGATGTGGACGAGAACCTGTTCGCCTGCGACATCGGTGAGGACGAGCCGATCGCCGTGCTGTTCACCAGCGGGACCACCGGCCGCGCCAAGGGTGCGGTGCTGAGTCACCGCGCGGTCGTCAACTTCGGCCTGGACGCTAGCCTGCGCGGCGCGGTCGAGGTGGTGAGCGGGGATGCCGCGCCGCCCGCCGGGGCCGCCGTCAGCGTGCTCGCGAGCCCGCTCTTCCACATCTCCGGACTCGGCCCGCTGCTCGGCGCTGCGCCGCGATCCGGCATGACGCTGGTACTCGCTCCGCCCGGCCGCTGGGATCCCGCCGCGCACCTGGAACTCACCCGCCGGTACGGCGTCACCCAGTGGACCGGCGTCCCGACCCAGTTTCTCCGCCTGCTGGAGCATCCCGACCTCGACCCTGCCACGCTCGTCACCCTGCGGGGCATCGGTTGCGGCGGCGCGCCGATGCCCCCGGAGCTGCCCCGGGTCGTCGCCGAGCGGCTACCGGGCGTGCGGGTCAGCAGCGGCTACGGGATGACCGAGACCTTCGGGGTGGGCACGGCGATCGGCGGTACCCGGCTCGTCACGCATCCCGGCGCCGTCGGGGTACCCACGCCGACCTCGGAGCTGATGTTGCGAGACGCAGACGGTTCCGAGCTCACAGCAGATGGCGACGTCGGCGAGATCTGGCTCCGCAACCCCAGCGTCTTCCTCGGTTACTGGAACGACGAGGAGGCCACGGCGGCGGTCCTCGACGCCGATGGCTGGTATCGCAGTGGGGACTACGGCCGGATCGTGGACGGCATGGTGTACCTGGAGAGCCGCCTGCGCGACCTGATCATCCGTGGCGGCGAGAACATCTACCCGATCGAGATCGAGAACCGGCTGATCGAGCATCCGGGCATCGCCGAGGCCGCGGTGATCGGGGTGCCACACCACCAGCTCGGCCAGGAGGTGCTGGCTGTCCTGGTCCCCCACGATGGGAGCATCCTCGACCCGGCGGAAGTACGCGACTGGGTCGCGGCCACGCTGGCCGCCTTCAAGGTCCCCGCCCGGATACGCATCGTTGACGCCCTGCCCCACAATGCGTCCGGCAAGGTAATCAAGCGCGATCTCGAGGACCGTTTCGCCGAGGACGCCGATCTTCCACACCCTTGACCCGGCAGCATCCAGCCGGGTTCCGGAGCTGCCGTCCATCGAACCGACGAAGGACGGGCTCGTCGCTCACCGGCCGGCGTATGACAGCCTGGCGCGGCATCGATGTGACGCCGTGGGAAAGGGAGTGCAGCAGTGCCCCGACGGGACGCGGCCGGACTGCCGCCGACCAGCTACGCGGTGCTCGGGCTGTTGGCAGTCGCAGACGTGCCGTTGTCCGCGGTCGAGCTCAAGACCCGCGCGGACTTCAGCCTGCGGTTCTTCTACTGGGCGCCGGCGGTCAGCCATATCCGCAAGGAGCTGGCTCGCCTCGGTGAGCTGGCACTCGTCACCGCCGAGGTGGTGCCGGCGCCGCGGGCCCGGCACACCGTCGTCCACGAGATCACCCCAGCGGGCCGGGCGGTGCTGCGCGGCTGGCTGGACGACCTGCCCGACGACGAGCCCGTCGTCGTCAAGGATTCCGTCCTGCTGCGGGTGTGGCTGGGTGCGGAGGGCGAGCCAGACCAGATCGTGCGGCTGCTAGACCAGCACCTGGCGCGAACCCGGGCCGCGATCGACGAGCTGCAGTGGGGCCGGCGGCGAGCCCGCGAGGTTCATCTGGACGAAGTGACGCGGCTGCGTCACTCCCGCGCCGTCGGCGACTACGTGCTGCGCCGGATGTACGCCGAACTCGCGAGCCTCACCCAGCTGCGAGACGAGATCGCCGATCGGCCGACCGAGCCACGCCCACCCATGGCCGGCCCGCCGCCCCTGCACGACTACGACGAACCGGAATGACGACCGGCGACCGCCCGTCCAGGTCAGCTCAGGTCAGGTCAGGTCGCACGCGGGGCCGCGGCGTGCGCCGGTCAGCGGGAACGGTTCAGATCGCCAGCGGATCACGCGGCAGGCCGAGAATGCGTTCCGCGATCTGGTTGCGGGCGATCTCCGAGGTGCCGCCCGCGATCGTCGCCGCGCGGGAGATCAGCTGGCGCCATCCGACGCCGCCGAGCTCGTCACTGAACGCGGTCTGCTCACCGACGAGGTCGGCGGCCAGGGTCGCGGTGCGCTGCGCGTGCTCGGCGACGACCAGCTTGGTGACATTGCCCTCCGGTCCTGGGCCGCCACCGGCGACCGCCCGCTCGGCGCGGCGCAGGTTCAGCTGGCGCAGTGCGAGGTTCTCAGCCAGGTGCGCGCCGATCCGGGACTCGGCGCCGGGCAGCCGGTGACCGTGTGCCCGGTACAGGTCGAGGTAGTCGACCGATCCCATCATGTCGACGCTGCCACCGAGGCTGACCCGCTCGTTGCCGAGAGTCGCGCGGGCGACCGTCCAGCCCGCTCCCGGCACCCCGACGACGTCGGCGTCCGGGACGAAGACATCGGTGAAGAAGACCTCGTTGAACATGCTGTCGCCGGTGCTCTGGCGCAGCGGGCGGATCTCCACTCCGGGGGCGGCCATGTCGATCACCAGGGTGGTGATGCCGTTGTGCTTGCCGACCCCGCGCTCGGTGCGCACCGTGGCCAGGCCCCAGCGCGCCCGGTGTGCATCGGAGGTCCAGACCTTCTGGCCGTTGACCACCCAGCCCCCGTCGGTCCGCACCGCCGAGGTCCGCACGGCGGCGGCGTCGGAGCCGGCGGCCGGCTCGCTGAACAGCTGGCACCAGATCTCGTCCCCGGCCAGCGCGGGCCGGACCCACCGGTCGACCTGGTCGGGGGTGCCGTGCTGGATCAGGGTGAGGATGACCCAGCCGGTGATCGACAGGTTCACCCGCGCGACGCCGGCGGCCCGGAACTCCTCCTCGATCACCAGCTGCAGGCCGGCGGGGGCCTCGATCCCCCACGGCTTCGGCCAGTGCGGCTGGACGTAGCCGGTCTCGATGAGGCGCTGGCGCTGCTCGGCCGCGGGCAGCGCGGCGATCTCCGCCGCGAGCCGCCGGACAGCCGGTCGCTCGGCCTCGACCTCGGGCGGCAGGTCGAGGGCCGTCTCGCGCGTCACACCGGCCACGCTCAGCCGGGTGACGTCGGCCGCCGCCTCGATCGGGGAGAACAGTGCCCTGAGGACCACGGCGCGCCGCTGCAGCAGGTGGGCGTCGTGCTCCCAGGTGAAGCCGATCCCACCATGCAGCTGGATGTTGCGCTCCGCGTTGGTGACGAAGGCCGGCAGGGCAAGCGCTGCCGCGACCGCCGCCGCCAGCACGAACTCGTCCTGGGGTCCCGCGGCGGCCCGCGCCGCGTCCCACGTCGCCGCGGTACCGAGCTCGGCCGCGACCAGCATGTTCGCCAGGTGGTGCTTGACCGCCTGGAAGGTGCCGATCGTGCGGCCGAACTGCTCACGGACCTTCGCGTACTCGGTCGCGGCCGTCACGCACTCATGGGCACCGCCGACCGCCTCGGCGGCGACCAGCGTGCGGACGACCGCCTCCGCGAAGGGGCGGGCCCCGGCGAGGACGGCGTCAGCGGCGACCGGCACATTGTCGAGGCGCACCCGGGCCGACGGGCGGGAACGGTCGAGGTTCGACGCCGGCACCTCGACCATGACTCCCGGCGCCGCGGCCGAGAGCACGACCAGGTCGTCACCGACGGCAACCAGCAGGATTTCGGCCAGGCCACCGCCGAGCACGGCACCGGCATCGCCGGTAAGCACGTCGCCGCCACCCGTCAGCGTCCCGCCGAGACCGATCGCCGCCACCGTCTCGCCACCGGCGAGGGCGGGCAGCAGCCGGGCGCGCAGGTCCGGGCTGCCCTTGGCCGCGATGACCGCGGAGACCGCCAGCGTCGGCAACACAGGGCCGGGGGCGACGGCCCGGCCGAGTTCCTCGACCACCGCGACAAGCTCCGGCAGCCCCGCCCCGCCACCGCCGAACTCCTCCGGAAGGTGCAGGCCGAGCAGGCCGAGCTCGGCGAGCCCCTTCCAGAAGTCCGGCACCGCTGTGGGCGGCGCGTTCAGCAGTTCCCGGCCCGCGGCACGCGCCCCGTGGCTCTCCAGGTAGGCCCGCGTTGTACGCGCGATCTCCTGGTGCTCGTCGCTGATGGCGATCGCCATGACGCCTCCCCTTCGCCGCGCCCATTAAGGGTGAGATTTCGGACGAACTCGTTCTGTAATAGGCGCAAAGTATTCGACCGACCAACCGGCGTCAAGACGGCCCAGGACCCGCACCCGGCCATGGCCACCACCGCCGGATCGTGAACCAGGGTGGGACACCCACGTGATCAACCGATCAGGTGGGGCTGTGGGATGGTGGGGTGATGTCCACCCCTCCCAGGCGCCGCATCGGGCGCCCCGTGGATCCGACCATCGAGGAGAAGGTCACCGGCGCGGCGATCCAGATCTACGCCGAGGTGGGTTGGTCAGGCTTCACCTTCGACGCGATCGCGGTCCGTGCCGGCGTCGGCAAGGCCGCCATCTACCGTCGCTGGTCCTCCAAGATGGAGATCCTCTCCAGCGCCTTCGCGGCGACGCAGCCGGACCTCGTCGAGCTTCCGGACACGGGCAGCATCCGCGGCGACCTCCTCACGCTGGCCCTGGCCCTGCTCGACCGCCTGGACCAGCCCGCGGGGATTGCGGAGATCCGACTCCTCCTGGACACCAAGCTGTACACGGGAGACGTCGCCTTCCCGGACATCGACCCGGGCAGGCGGCGCAGCCGCGCGCTGGTCCGGGAGGGGGTGAACCGCGCGATCGAGCGGGGCGAGCTCCCGAAGGGCACCCGCCCCGAAATGATCGTCGACGCGGTCCGCGGGACCATCATCCACAACTTCCTCCTCCTGCCGTCGGACAAGACCGACGTCTGGCACGCCCGGCGGGACGCCTACGCGGCGGAGGTCGTGGATCTGGTCCTGGCGGGGGTCCACGCCCGCGCCGCGATCAGCTGATCGCGGCCGGACTCCGGACTCCGGACTCCGGGCTCCGGGCTCCCGAGCCCCGAATTGATCCGGACGACTCTCGTCCGGAACTCTTGACTCCGCGCTTGCGGCGGCCTTAGCGTGCCGCCGAGCACACATCGTCGGACTTCGCCCTGGTTCGCCGGCCGCTTCCGGCCGGAGGTCTCGTCGGTGCACGCGCTCGCACCTGATGCGCGCGGCGCCGGGCGGCTCCGCGGCGGGAAGTAGCCGCACCCCCGAACCGGCACAGGACTCAACGCGCCCGGGTGCCCGCCAGGCCGGTTCCACTCGTCAAGAGCACGTTCGGAGACAGGAATGACCGATAGCACGCTCGGCGGTGCGACCACGGAGGTCGAGCCTGTTCCACCCACGCCTCGCCGTGGCGGCCCGCTCACGCGCCTGCGCGTCGTCGAGCTGGCCGGCATCGGGCCCGGTCCGCACGCCGCCATGCTGCTCGCCGACCTGGGCGCGGACGTCGTGCGCGTCCAGCGTCCCGGGGCGACCGGCATGAACGATCTGATGCTGCGCAACCGTCGCTGGATCGGCGCGGACCTCAAGGACCCCGCCGGGCGGGAAGCCGTGTTGGGGCTGGTGGAACACGCGCATGTGCTGATCGAGGGGTTCCGCCCCGGCACGACCGAGCGACTGGGGCTGGGCCCGGACGACTGTCTCGCCCGCAATCCGCGGATGGTCTACGCACGGATGACCGGGTGGGGGCAGAGCGGGCCGCTGTCCCAGCGGGCCGGCCACGACATCAACTACCTGTCGCTGACCGGGCTCCTGCACGCGATCGGCCCCGCGGACGCCCCGCCCGTCCCGCCGCTCAATCTCGCCGCGGACTTCGGCGGAGGCTCGATGTTCCTGGTCGCCGGAGTGCTGGCGGCCCTGTGGGAGCAGGCGGTCTCCGGGCGCGGGCAGGTCGTGGACGCCGCGATGGTGGACGGCGCCAGCGTGCTCGGGCAGATGGCCTGGGCGCATCGGGCCATGGGGGTCTGGTCGGACGAGCGGTCGTCGAACATCCTCGACGGGGCCGCGCCGTTCTACCGCACCTATGTCTGCGGGGACGGGCGCTACGTCGCGGTCGGCGCGATCGAACCGCAGTTCTACGCCCAGCTGCTCGCCGGCGTCGGGCTCACCGCCGAGGAGCTGCCGGGCCAGTACGACCGGGCCGGGTGGCCGGTGGTGGGCGCTCGCCTCGCCGGGATCTTCGCCACCCGCCCGCGCGACGCATGGGCCGAGGTGTTCGCCGGCACGGACGCCTGCGTGACGCCGGTTCTCTCGTTCGGCGAGGTGTCGACCCATCCACACATGGCCGAACGACAGACGATCGTGACGGTCGACGGCGCGGAACAGGCCGCCCCGGCGCCGCGCTTCACCCGCACCCCGACCGCCGCGCCGGTCGGGCCGCCGCCCACGGGCACGCCGATCGAGGACGTCCTGGCCGACTGGCGGCAACAGACACCGTGAGCCACACATACGCCCTGCCATCCGACGGCACGCCGACGCTCCTCACCCGCGCGGCGATCATCGAGACGGCCGACGCCATCGCGGCGATGCAGGAACCCGACGGGGCGATTCCCTGGTCCCCCGGCGACCACACCGATGCCTGGGACCATCTCGAGTGCGTGATGGCCCTGCAGCTGGCGGGGCGGTCCGACGCCGCCGCCGCGGGGTGGGAGTGGCTGGCACGCAGCCAGCGCCCGGACGGCTCCTGGCCGATGCGCACAGTGGCCGGTGTCGTCGAGGACGCGGGAGCGGACAGCAACCAGTGCGCGTACGTCGCCGCCGCCGCCTGGCACCACTGGCTCGTCACCGGCGACCGCGAGCACGCGGCCCGCGTGTGGCCGGTGGTGCGGGCCGCGCTCGACTTCGTCCTGGACCTGCAGCAGCCGGACGGGTAGGTGTGGTGGGCCCGCGCGGCCGACGGCAGCCCGCACACCGAGGCACTGCTCACCGGGTGCTCGAGCACGCTGCACAGCCTGAGATGCGGCCTCGCCCTGGCCGACCTCGTCGGTGAGCCGCGGTCCGAGTGGGAGCTCGGGGCCGGGATGCTGCGGCACGCGCTGCGCGCTCGTCCGGAGCTGTTCGGCCGCCGGGACCGCTGGTCGATGGACCTGTACTACCCGGTGATCGGCGGCGTCCTCCGCGGCGCCGAGGGGCGGGCCCGGCTGCGGTCACGCTGGGACGACTTCGTCGTCGCCGGGCTGGGTGCCCGTTGCGTCGACGACCAGCCGTGGGTGACCGGTGCCGAGACCTGCGAGCTGGCCATCGCCCTGCATCTGGTCGGGGAGACCGACGCCGCCGTCCAGCTGGTGCGCGACATCGGGCACCTGCGCCACGCCGACGGCAGCTACTGGACCGGCTGGCAGTTCGAGGCCGGCGTCAACTGGCCCGAGGAACGCAGCTCCTGGACGGCCGCGGCGGTGATCCTGGCCGTGGACACCCTGGCCGGCGGGGTGACCGAGACTCTCTTCCGCGGCGACGATCTGCCCACCGGGCTCGTTTTCCCGCGCGACGAAACCGCGGTCCGTCCAGGGCCGGACGAGGTCCTTCTCCCCCGGCCGCGGATGGGCGAACTCGACGAGCGCCGCAAGTAACGCACCGAGGCCGCCGGCGGTAGCGGGTCAACGCTCCCACCGGCGGCCTCGACACCAGATCCTCAGGCCGGCGGCGCCCCCGTCAGCACCGTGTAGCCGTCCGCGTCGAGAAGGTCCGGAAGGCGGGTGAGCCGCATCCGGAACAGCCAGCCTGAGCCGAACGGGTCGCTGTTGAGCAGGGCCGGATCGCCGAGGGCGGCCTCGTTGCGCTCGATCACCTCGCCGTCTCCCGGCGCGCACAGATCACTCACCGACTTCGTCGACTCCACCTCGCCGCACGGCTCACCGGCGGCCAGCGCGGCGCCGATCTCGGGCAGGTCCACGAAGACGACGTCGCCGAGCGCGTCCGCCGCGTAGGCGGTGATCCCGACCCTGGCCAGATCACCGTCGATCTCCAGCCACTCGTGCTCTTCGGTGTAGCGCAGATGGCTCGGGATGGTCATCAGGATTCCTTCCTTCGCCAGGCCGGCATTCGCCAGGTCGGCGTTCGCCGGGTCAGCATTCGGCGAGCGCCACGGACAGGCCGCCGCGCGACGTCTCCCGGTACTCGGCCTTCATGTCGAGCCCGGTCGCCCGCATCGTCGCGACGACCTGGTCGAACGACACCCGGTGGCGCCCGTTGCCGGCCAGCGCCAACCGGGCGGCGGCGATGGCCTTGGTGGTGCCGATCGCGTTGCGCTCGATGCAGGGGACCTGCACCAGCCCGCCGACCGGGTCGCAGGTCAGGCCGAGGTTGTGCTCCATCCCGATCTCGGCGGCGTTCTCCACCTGCGCGGGTGTTCCGCCGAGCACCTCGCACAGCCCGGCGGCCGCCATGGCGCAGGCCGACCCGATCTCGCCCTGGCAGCCGACCTCGGCCCCGGACAGCGACGCCGCGCGCCGGATGACGAGCCCGAACGCCCCGGCGGCCAGCAGGAAGCGGATGGTTCCGGCGTCCGCGGCCGCGTCGTCGGGTGCGACGAACCGGCGGTAGTAGTAGAGCACCGCGGGCACGATGCCGGCCGCGCCGTTCGTGGGAGCGGTGACGATCCGCCCGCCGGCCGCGTTCTCCTCGTTGACGGCGAGCGCCGCGGCGGTCGCCCAGTCGAGCGAGTGCAGCGCGTCGGCCCGGCCCGAACCGTTCCCGTTGATGGCCGCGACCAGCGCGTCGTGCATCTCCCGGGCGCGCCGGCGGACCCGAAGGCCGCCGGGCAGCTGCCCGTCGGCGCGCCAGCCCCGTTCGATGCTCTCGGCCATCGCCCGCCAGCGGTCCAGCAGCTCGCGGCGCAGCGTCGCCGCGCCGTGCCGGGCGGCCTCGTTCACCAGCACCACGTCACTGATCCGCAGCTCGTGTCGCTCGCAGAGGTCGAGCAGCTCGCGGGCGGACGAGTAGGCGTAGACGCCCGCGGTGGCGTCGGGCACGCCCGCGCCATCGCGTTCACTCGACGAGTCGGCCTCCACCGCGCCGCCGCCGACCGAGTAGTACGTCTCGTCGCGAAGCCGTCCGCCGCCGGCGTTCCACGCCACGAATCGCAGCCCGTTCGGGTGCCGCGGGAGTGGCTCGGGCTGCCGGAGCAGGTCACGGTCGACGTCGAACGCCACCTCGTGCGCGTCGAGCAGCCGCAGTCGGCCGCTGACGCGCACGGCGGTGGTGATCGCCGGCACCTCGTCCGGCTCCGCAGTCTCGGGGAGAAGGCCCGCGAGCCCGGCCAGGACGGCGGCGTCGGTGCCGTGGCCCGCGCCGGTGAGTGCGAGCGAGCCGTAGAGCGTCACCTCGACCCGGGCCACCGCGGCGATCGCCGCACCGCACGCCTCGGCGAAGCGGCGAGCCGCCCGCATCGGGCCGACGGTGTGGGAGCTCGACGGGCCGAGGCCGATCGAGAACAGGTCGAGAACGCTGGGCGAGCCCAGCGCGGTTCGGGGTGGCATGGCGCCGAGTCTGACCCGCCCACCTTCACCAGGGCAACCCTTCTCAGGCAGAAAAATGTCATATCACTGTTTGATCATGGCTGCTAAGCTGGGAAAACACTGTGTAAAACGAAACGTATCGTCTTGACACTGCCAACGAGCCCGGTGTCCCATGCGATGCACCGACACGCCGCTACCTCCGTTCTGGATGGCCTATGACTCGCGCTCTGGCGCACCGAATCGCTCAGCTCCTGCCCGTGCTTCTCCTGGTGACGTTGGCGGCGACCGCACTCGTCGACCTGATGCCGGGCTCCCCGGGGCGGGCGATCCTCGGCCCGGACGCCTCACCCGAGACCGTCACCGCGTTCGACAGCCGCTACGGATTCGACCAGCCGCTTCCCCAGCGGTACCTGTCCTGGCTGGGCCACGCGTTGACCGGTGACCTGGGCAGCTCGATCACCAAGCGGCAACCGGTCACGGACCTGATCGCCGACCGGCTGCCCGTGACCTTCGAGATCGCGGCGCTGGCGCTGCTGGTCTCGCTCGCGGTGGCCGTCCCGCTCGGGCTGGCCGCCGCGGCCCGGGCCGGCGGACTCGCGGACCGCGTGATGTCCGTGCTGACGTCGGCGATGCTGTCCACGCCCTCGTTCGCGGTCGCGCTGGTGCTGGCGTACCTGCTGGCGGTCCGCGTCCACGTGTTCCCGGTCGCCGGCTGGGTGCCACTGCACGAGGAGCCGATCGAGAACCTGCGGCATCTGGTGCTCCCGGTCATCGCACTCGCCGTCGTCGAGATACCGGTGCTCGCGCGGATCCTGCGCGCCGACGTGCTCGCCGTGCTGCGGGAGGACTTCATCCTCACCGCCCGGACGAAGGGCTTCTCCCGGCCCTACGTGCTCTTCCGGCACGCGCTGCGGCCCGCATCGCCGTCACTGGTCACGCTGACGGGGCTCGCGGCCGGGCGGCTGATCGGCGGCACCGTGATCATCGAGTCGCTGTTCGCGCTGCCAGGGCTGGGCAATCTCGCGACCCAGGCGATCTACGGCAAGGACCTGCCGGTGATCCAGGCCGTTGTCGTCGTGGTGGCGCTCAGCTACGTCGTCATCAACGCGCTGGTGGACCTGGTCAACGCCGCGATCGACCCCCGGGTACGGACGGCATGAGCGGCCGGCGCGGATGGGCGAAGGGTGCTGGCACGGGGCTTGCGATCGGGTGGCTGGTGGTTCTGGTGCTCGGCGCCGTCACCGCCGGGCTGCTGCCCCTCGACGACTTCGACAAACTGGTCGGCGATCCAGGCGTCCCGGTGTTCTCCGACTGGTCGCACCCGCTGGGAACAGACGGCCTGGGCAGAGACGTGCTGGCCAGGCTCCTGTACGGGGCCCGCTCCTCCCTGGTGGTGAGCGTCGGCGCCGCCGCGGTCGGGCTGCTGGTCGGAGGGCTGCTCGGGGTGCTCGCCGGCTACCTGCGGGGCTGGTTCGAGGCGGTCACGGATGTCCTTTTCAACACCCTGCTCGCGTTCCCGCCCCTGATCATGCTGCTGGCGCTGGCCAGCGTCGTGTCACCGACGCTGTGGACACTGGCCTGCGGGCTCGCCCTGCTCGCCGTCCCGCCCGGCGCGAGACTCGCCAAGGCGAACGTCGCGAGCGCGACCGGGCGGGAGTACGTGCTGGCCGCGCGGGCGATGGGGGCGAGCGGTCGGCGCATCGTCCTGCGGGAGCTGGTCCCCAACATCGTGCAGCCGATGATCTCGTTCGCCTTCGTGGGCATCGCGGGGCTCATCGTGGCGGAGGGCTCGCTGAGCTTCCTCGGGCTCGGCATCCCGCCGCCGAACCCCAGCTGGGGCGGAATGATCGCCGCCGGCAAGGACGATCTGGCCGATCATCCCGCGTACGTGTTCGTCCCGTGTGCAGCCATGTTCCTCACCGTGCTGGCCCTCAACACGGTGGCGAACCGCCTCAACTCCCGCCTCGACGTGCGCGCGTCGAAGGTCTGACGCCGGTGCCCGCCGTCACCACGTGCACTCCCCGCCGACGGCCGCCGGCCCGCGGGCGAACCATCCCACTGAGAGGATCTTCGTGAAACGTCGCGTCGCCGCTGTCCTTGCGGCCGCCCTGGTGTCCCTCACCGCCTGCGCCGGCTCCGACTCCGGCGGGTCGTCATCGTCCGGCAGCGGATCGTCATCGGCCACGCCCACCCGGGGTGGCGCCATGACCGTGTCGCTGGTCACCGAGGCCCGCGGGCTCGATCCCTTCGCCGGGAGCCCGCAGGGCGCCGTCGACGGCAACCGGCTCGCGGCGATCTACGACGTGCTGCTGCGGCTCGATCCGAAGACCGACAAGGTGCAGCCGGGCATCGCGACCAGCGCCACCACCGAGGACAACCTGACCTGGACGCTGAAGCTCCGCGACGGCGTGAAGTTCAGTGACGGCACACCGTTCGACGCCGAGGCGGTGAAGTACACCTGGGAGCAGCATTCGGTCGCGGAGAACGCCTCCCTGCAGAGCGCCACGCTCAGGGGCGACACGTTCACCGTCGTCGACTCCCTCACCCTGCGGATCACGCTGCCGGCGCCGAACGCGCACTTCGACAAGCTGATCGCCCGCAGCGTTCCCTATATCGCCTCACCGACCGCGCTGAAGAAGGGGCTCACCGAGTTCTCCGAGCACCCCGTCGGCGCCGGGCCGTTCGTGGTCTCCGAATGGGTTCGCGACGACCATCTCACTCTGAAGCGCAACCTCACCTACTGGAATGCCCCACTCCCGAATCTCGACGAGCTGACTTTTGTCGTCAACACGGACGAGCAGCAGCGCTACAACTCGTTCGTCGCGGGCGAGACCGACCTGATGCTGACGCAGACCGCCGAGACCATCACCAGGGCGCAGGGCCAGGGCACGGCGGTCGACCTGCACGAGCTCAACGGCGGCGAGGTGCTGCTGTTCAACTCCGGGCGCGCTCCCTTCGACGACGTCCGGGCCCGCCAGGCCGTGGCGGCCGCCCTCTCCCGCGACCGGCTCGACAAGGTCGTGTACGACGGAAAGGGACTGCCCAGCGGCGACCCGTTCCGCAGGGGCTCGACGTTCTATGTCGAGGGCATGGCCACCGACGACGGTGACACGGCGAAGGCGCAGAAACTGCTCGACGAACTGGCGGCGGACGGTAGGCCGCTGGAGTTCGACCTGCTCCTTCCGTCGACGCCGCAGGCCCGTGCGCTGGGCGAGTACATCCAGGCGGCGCTGAGCGGGCTGCGCAACATCAAGGTGGGCCTGAAGACCGTCGACCTGGCCAGCTACCAGGTCAACCTCCTGTTCAACAAGGACTACGACCTCAGCTTCCTGACGATTCGCTATGACGACCCCGAGCCGGTGCTCTACAACCGGCTGCATTCCGGCCGCTCCGACAACTACGGCAACTACGGCAGCCCGGAGATGGACGCCGCGCTCGACAAGGCCCGCGCCACACCCGACGGGCCGGACCGGGTCGCCGCGATCGCCGAGGTCGAGAAGCTCATGAAAACCGAGGTGCCGTTCTGGTTCTACCAGCAGTCCGAAGTCGGGGCGATCCACACCGGTCAGGTGGGCGGCATCGAGTTCTTCAACGAAGGCACGATGCGGGTGGACATCCTCGGCCGGACGGACAACTGATGGCGCCGGCAGCGCAACCGACGGTGCCGGAAGCGCAGCCGCTCCTGCGGGTGGCGGGACTGACCGTGGACATCCCGACCCCCCGGGGCCCGCTGCGCGCCCTCGACGACGTCTCGTTGACCCTGGCCCCACAGCAGACACTGGGCCTGGTCGGTGAGTCCGGATCGGGCAAGTCGATGCTGGTCCGGTCGATCATGGGCATCGTCCCGCCGCGAGCCACCGTGACCGGGACCGTCACGTTCGACGGCGTCGATCTCAACGGGCTGCCCCCGCAGGCGGCCCGCCAGTACTGGGGCCGCCGGATCGCGATGGTGTTCCAGGACCCGACCACATCGCTCAACCCGGTTCTCACCATCGGGCGGCAGCTCACCGAGGCGATGCGCGCCTGGAAAGGGCTGCGCCGCAGGCAGGCCGACGAACACGCCGTCGAACTGCTTGACCAGGTCCGCATCCCGGAGCCGCGGCGGCGGCTGCGCCAGTACCCGCACGAGCTGTCCGGCGGGWTGCGCCAGCGAGTCGTCATCGCGATGGCACTCGCCTGCGACCCCGAGCTGCTCATCGCCGACGAGGCGACGACGGCTCTCGACGTCACCGTGCAGAAGCAGATCCTCGACCTGCTCGCCGAGCTCCAGCGGGAGCGCGGCCTCGCGCTGGTCCTCGTCAGTCACGACCTCGGCGTGGTGGCCGGCCGCACAGACCGTGTCGTGGTGCTTTACGGCGGCCGGATCGCCGAGGAGGCCGGTACCGCAACGCTGTTCGCGGCCCGCCGGCACCCCTACAGCGAGGCCCTGCTCGCCGCCGCCCCGCGTCTGGACAGCCCGCGCGGGGCGGCCCTGCGCGCGATCGCCGGCACCCCGCCGGACCTGGTCCATCCACCGGCGGGCTGCCGCTTCGCGCCGCGCTGCCCGTCGGTCGCCGCGGACTGCGAGCAGGGCCCACCGCCGCGCCGCCAGGGTCTCGACGCGACCCACTCCTATGCCTGTCGGCACCCGGTCGGGGCGCTCACGGCGGTGGCCCGATGACCCCCGGCACCGGTGTGCTGGCCTCGGCCGCCCCCGCGACGGCGGAGCAGCTGCGCCCGGACCCCCTGCTCCGGGTGGAACACCTGGTGGCGCGCTATCGGGTCCGCGGCGGAACGGTCCATGCCGTGTCCGACGTGAGCTTCGACGTGCTCCGCGGCGAGTCGCTCGGCCTCGTCGGCGAGTCCGGATGCGGGAAGTCGACCACCGGCCGGGCCATCCTCCAGCTGCCCCGCCCCACCGCCGGCCGGGTCGTCTACGACGGCGAGGACCTGTGCGACCTCGACGAGAAGCAGCTGCGCCCGCGCCGGCCGCGACTGCAGATGATCTTCCAGGATCCGATCGCCGCGCTCAACCCGCGCCGCCGCGTGCGCGACATCGTCGTCGAAGGCCTCGACATCCGGGGCGACCGGCCCAGGCAGGAACGCGCGGCCCGCGCCGCCACGCTCCTGCGCGACGTCGGCCTCGACCCGGAGCTCGTCGGGGATCGCCATCCGCACGAGCTGTCCGGCGGCCAGTGCCAGCGGGTCTCGATCGCCCGCGCGCTGGCGCTCGAACCCGACCTGCTCGTCTGCGACGAACCGGTCGCCTCGCTCGACGTCTCGATCCAGGCTCAGGTGCTCTCCCTGCTCGCCCGGCTGCGCGCCGAACGCGGGCTCGCCCTGCTGTTCGTCGCGCACGACCTCGCCGTGGTACGCGCCGTCGTCGACCGGGTCGCCGTGATGTACCTCGGGACGATCGTCGAGATCGGCCAGGTCGACGCGGTGTACAACGCCCCGGCGCACCCGTACACCCGAGCCCTGCTGGACGCGGTTCCGGTGCCGGACCCGGCCGTCGACCCGGAACAGGCCCCCGCCCTGGCCGGAGACCTGCCCTCGCCCCTGGACCCACCGGCCGGCTGCCCGCTGCACACGCGCTGCCCCATCGCCGTCGACCGCTGTGTCTCCGAGCGCCCGACGCCGCGTCCCGTCGGCCCCGACCACCAGGTGGCCTGCCACTTCCCGTTGCTCGCGGACGGGTCGGATGGGTCGGACGGAAGCCACAGTGCATGACCAAGGTTGTGAGCTCGGCCGATCGTGGTGCCGCCGCCGGGCCCACGACCAGGAAAATAGCGCCCGTGACCGTTGCCGATGGATCGCCCGACCCGTCCCAGCCCCGTCGTGGCCGCAACCGCAACGCCGCCGCCCATCAGGCGATCCTCGACGCGACGGAGGCGCTCGTGCGGGAGCGTGGCTACGCGGCGGTCACGATCGAGGAGATCGCCGCCCGGGCGGGTGTCGGCAAGGCAACCGTCTACCGCTGGTGGCCGTCACGGGCATATCTCGCGGTCGAGTTGATCATGGACCGCTGGCTCGAGTGGGGCGGGATCCCGGATACCGGCGACACCAGGCAGGATCTCATCGAGTTCAGCTCGGTGAACTTCCGCAACCAGATCGGCATCGCCGGTCAGGTGATGCAGCAGCTCGCCGCCGACAGCAAGGACGCCCTCCAACAGCTGCGCGAACGATTCGTCAAGCCGCGCCGCGAGATGGGGCGCACCATCCTCGAACGCGCGGTCCGCCGCGGCGACCTGCCGCCCAACGCGGACCTCGAGCTGATCCTCGACATCCTCGCCGGCGTGCCGGCATACCAGACCTACTACGCCGGGCGGATCCGGGACCTGCGCGACATCGACCAGATGGTCGACCTGGTGCTGCATGGGATCACACCCACGCGCAGGCGCGGCCGGCCCCGGACCGCCGGGGCAAACGCCCCCCGCGGCACGAACACCGCGGCCCCGCCCCCACCGGCGCAGCCCACGGAGGCTCACCATGACCGACCTGACCACTCCCCCCAGCCCGGCGACGACGCCTGACTCCGGCACCGAACCCGACACCATCCTGACCCTGCCCAAATCCGCGGCCCGGGCCGCGATCCACGCCGCCGACACCGCGCTGTTGACCCTCAGCCACGACCTGCACGCCAACCCCGAGACCAGGTTCGCCGAACGCAAGGCGGCTGGCTGGGCCACCGACCTGCTGGAGCGAAACGGCTTCAGCATCGAACGCGAGGCCGCCGACCTGGAGACCGCGTTCGTGGCCAGCTACGGGACCGGCCCGCTCGTGCTCGGGATCTGCGCGGAGTACGACGCGCTGCCCTCGATCGGGCACGCCTGCGGCCACAACGTCATCTGCGCCTCCAGCGTCGGCGCCGGGCTGGGGCTGGCCGCCGTGGCCGACGACCTCGGCATCACCGTCAGGGTGATCGGCACTCCGGCGGAGGAGGGCGGCGGAGGAAAGATCATCATGCTGGACGCCGGAGTGTTCGACGACGTCCACGCGGCGATGATGACGCACCCGGCCCCCGGCGACTTCGACATCGTCGACATGACGAACACCGTGCTGGCGTCGGTGCAGTTCGAGGTGGAGTACCGCGGCAGGGCGTCGCACGCCGCAGGCGCACCGCACCTCGGCATCAACGCGCTCGACGCGGCGACCATCGCCCAGACCGCGATCGGTGTGCTGCGTCAGCAGCTTCCGGCCGGTGACCTGGTGCACGGCATCGTCACCTACGGCGGCGAAGCACCGAACATCATTCCGGAGCGGACGGTACTGAGCTACTTCGTCCGCTCCTGGACCCTCGAGCGGGCCCACGAGCTGGAGAAGAAGGTCCGGCGGTGCTTCGAGGCCGGTGCCCTGGCGACCGGATGCGAGATGGAGGTCCGCCCCACCTCGAAGACCTACTCGCACATGGAGGCCGACGCCGATCTCAGCCGGCTCTACGGCCGCAACGTCACCGCACTCGGCCGCCAGGCGATCGAGGTCCCCTCCGACGTGCGGATCGGTGCCGGCGGATCGACCGACATGGCGAACGTCTCGCTCGCCCTGCCCGCGATCCATCCAGGTGTCGGCATCGCCAATGCCATCGGATTCCCCCACCACTCCGACTTCACCCGCTCCTGTGCCACCGCCGACGCGGACGCCACAGCCATCCACGCGGCGACCGCGCTCGCCTGGACCGCCATCGACGCCGCTGGCACGGATGACATCCGGGACCGGCTGTTGCGCCGCGAGCGCAGGATCAGCCCCGCTCGCCGAAGCAACACCGCGTAGTCAGTTACAGGCCTTCCGGCTACAGACGCACCATCCCGAGGGCACCTGTCTCTCTCACGCCCGCGGTGCCACCGGCACGGCTCTGCAGGGGCCGGTGGCGCCGCGGTCCGGGCAGAGCCTCGGGAGGCGAGGACCTCCCGCGAGGCGGCCCGCGGCAGACATCAGCAGGTCAGGGTGAACGGAGGGGTAATTCCGGCCCTGATCAGGTCCACACCCCTGGTCCTCAGGTCGCTCATCTGACTGATGGCGTCGCCTATGGAGGAATCCTTCGTCGTCCAGCACGACTCCAGGTCGATCATCAGGTCCGTGAAGGATCCGGCGAAATCCTGCTGGCCGGATCCATCCGACCCTCCGCTGGAAAACGTGTATACCGCGGGCGTTTCGATGACCGGGCCCGCGTACTGAAAACCGTCCCCCACCGCGACCAAACCTCTGCCGTAGTAGACCTCGGCGAACATGTAGTAATGAGCGAAGGTGGACGAGTCGGGGGCACTTTCGTCGGGCGACGTGTCCGTGCCCTCACCCTGCACGGTGATCACCTTTATGGCGTTCAGGGCGTCCGCCACGGTGTTGACGGGGAGCAGCTGATCGGCACCCACGTTGGTGTTGACCTGGTTCGGGGACGGGTTCTGCGGCAGCGATCCGCCGGGGAAGACCTCGGTGAATCCGCGTGCGATCGCGTCGTAGAACTGGCCGATGGTCGGCGCCGCCGGCGGCGGGGGCGGCGGAGGCGTGACCGGCTGCGGCACAGCGGGGCCCGCCTCCGGATACTCGATGGCCATGAACGTCTGCAGCGTCTGCGTCCCCAGCGGCGCCAGCCCGACGACAAGGCCCGGATGTACGCCACCAGGCAGTCCCGTGACCGGGTATCTCGGAACGAAGTCCGCCGCGGTGATCTCACCCTTGAGCGATGCTCCGGTAGCGGTGTACATGTTGCAGGCCAAGCCGAAATGCAGCATCTCCTGCGTCACCACCGTCTTCAGTCGCTTCTCCACCTCACTCGGATCGGGATCCCGGACCGACCACTGTGCACACAGATACGGCGGAATGGTGGAGAACTCCAGCTGGATCGCGGTGAGCAGCGAGGCCTGGAGCTCGAAGAGATCACTGATGCCGTTTTCGACGGTCTCACGGATCGTCCTTCTGTATGACACGAGAACTCCCTGTCCAGATAGCCACCGGCGTGACGGTGACGATGGAGACGTCCGGGTTCGGGCAGGCGGCCGAAACATCCTGCGGCCCTGACCTGCCCGCATCGTTGGACGGCTCGACACGGCAGGCAAGGAACACCACTGTCACCTTGCCGACCCGCCCGGTCCGATCGCCACCCGCGTCGCGACGCGGGACCGCCGCTTTCCTCTTCGCACGGCCACCGCATGATCGACTTGGTCGAGCACCCCGACGAGCTCGCGGCCGCGTACACGCGCGCCTTCGCGACCACCGACCGCCCGTTCCTGGTCGACGTCCGCTGTGACCGCAACTGCCCGACGCCCAACGTCCAGGAGGGGCCGGGACCGTCGGATACCTCGACGACACTGCGCACTCGCGCCCGCGATCACGACGGAAAACGTGAAACGCCCAGCTTCGCCAAGATGGTGCGGGGCGCCGGCCACGGCCCGGGGCCGGGTCTCCTCGAACAGGAACCAGCCAGACTGTCGGCGAAGGCGCCGGGGATCCGCGGGGCGCGGTCCCGTAGACCCCGGCCGCCGCTGTTGAGATGACGGAGGCAGTGATGAGCAAGGACGTGGTGGTCGTCCTCGGTGTGGGCGGCATGGGCGCGGCGATCGCCCGCCGGTTCGGTGGATCCCGGACCCTGTTACTCGCCGACGCCAACGACGACACACTCACGACGGTCGCCGGCGCGCTGCGGGATGAGGGGCACGAGGTCGTCACCCGGCCCGTGGACGTGTCCGAGGGAGAGTCCGTCGCCGCACTGGCGGACGTCGCCGCCGGTCTGGGTCCCGTCACACACGCCGTCCACACGGCCGGTCTTTCGATGGCGCAGGCGGGGCCGGACGCGATCATCCGGGTGGATCTGCTCGGTGTCGCGCACTTCCTCGACGAGTTCGCACGGGTCATCGCGCCCGGCGGAGCCGGCGTGGTCATCTCCAGCACCGCCGGGCACTTCGCGCCGCGGCTGCCCGCCGACCAGGAGCGCGCGCTCGCCATCACACCCGCCTGCGAGCTGCTGGAGCTCCCGTTCCTGTCGAGCCAGGTGGTCACGGAACCGACCGGCGCCTACAGCCTGGCCAAGCTGGGGGCGATGCTGCGCGTGCGGGCGGCGGCTCCGCCCTGGGGGCGGCGCAGGGCCCGCGTCAACTCGGTGAGCCCGGGGGTGATCTCGACGCCGATGGGGCGCCTCGAACTGGACGGGCCCTGGGGTGACGCGCTGCGCTCCGTCACCGACGCGGCCCCCGCGGGACGGATCGGAACACCGGACGACGTGGCCGACGCGGTGTCGTTCCTCCTCGGCCCCCAGTCGACGTTCATCACCGGAACGGACCTCCTGGTGGACGGTGGTTCGGTCGCGATGCATCTCAGTGAGAACTGGGCTCGTCAGCCACTCCGATAGGCGTGGCGGCGGTATCAGTCGCGGCGGCGGTATCAGGCGAGACAGTCACGGAAGTCGCGGGTCTCCGGCGAGACAGATCTGTCGTACTGTGTCGCTGTACAACGTCGGACGAAAACTGTCTCGCCGTTCGTGATCGCCCCGCGCCCACCGGCACGGGCGTCCACCGACTCGGGCGTCCGCCGGCATGGGCCAGGACCATCGCCGGTTCCGTCACCCGATCCGGCTCCGAATCCGGCGGGCCGCGGGCTCGAACTGGAGACCTGCGACGCCCCACGCTTCCAGGAGGACCGTCAGATGACGCGAGCTGTTCACAGCGGGAACCGGCACAGCCGTCCCTTACGGCGAGTCGAGGGCCGATGACGGGCGGCGCACGCTCCGGGTGGGTCGGTGTCGTCACCGGGGCCGCCAACGGCATCGGAAGGGCCGTCACCAGGCGGTTCGTCGCCGAAGGCGGGAAAGTCGTCGGCGGTGACATCGACGAGCCGGGCCTGGCGGCCCTGAGCGCCGAGCTCGGCCCCGACGCCTTCGCGGCCGCCCGGTGCGACGTGACCGACGAGGACGACGTGGCCGCACTGGTCGCGCTCGCCGCGGCCAGGTTCGGCGGGCTCGACGTCGTGGTCGCCAACGCCGGTGGCGGCACCCTCGGCGAGGTCGCCGACCACGACTTCGGCGAGTGGCGGCGGATCGTCGATCTGAGTCTGCACGGGGCGTTCCTGACCCTCAAGCACGGCGGGCGGGCACTGCGGGAGGCCGGGCGAGGAGGGTCGATCGTCACGGTCGCGAGCCTCAACGCGGTGCAGCCCGGCCGCGGTGTGGCGGCCTACTGCGCGGCCAAGGCGGGCGCCGTGGCGCTGACCGAGGTCGCCGCGCTGGAGCTGGGCCGGCACGGAATCCGGGTGAACGCGGTCGCCCCGGGCCTGGTCCGCACCGGGCTCACCGGTGGGGTGTGGCACCTGCCCGGCCTGGTCGACGAGTTCGTCGACAACGCCCCCCTCGGGCGGTTCGCGGAACCTGAGGAGATCGCGAACGTCATCTACTTCCTCGCCTCGGAGCAGGCGTCCTTCGTCTCCGGCTCCCTGTACAGCGTCGACGGGGGCGCGCGGACCGGGCGCTATCCCGACATGATTGCCGGAATGGAGCGGGCGATCCGCTCCGCCGGGAACGGCGCGCCCCGCGCCGCCGGCTGACTCGTTTTCTCAGGCGGTTCCGCCGGCGGCGCCGGATGGCGGCGCACGGCGGGAGCGCGATCTCTCCGGAAGGCAGAGCATGGACCTCTCTGGCGTCGGCGTGTGGAGCCAGCAGCTGCGTTACAGCGACCCCGGCGAAGCCGCCGAGGCGGCGGCCGAGCTCGAGGAGCTCGGCTTCAGCGCGCTGTGGATCCCGGACATGGGCGGCGACACGTTCGAGGCCGCCGAGCGGCTGCTCGCCGCCACTCGCTCCACCGTCGTGGCGACCGGCGTCCTCAACCTCTGGTACTGCCCGGCGGAGCAGGCGGCCGCGTCGTATGCGGCGCTGGCGGCGAAACACGACGACCGGCTGCTGCTCGGCATCGGGGTGAGCCACGCGATCGCCGTGGACTCCGCGGCGGAGCCCGGCAGATACCAGCGGCCGCTGACCGCGATGAAGACCTACCTCGACGGCCTCGACGCCGCGGAGCAGCCCGTCCCCCAGGACAGCCGGGTCCTCGCCGCGCTCGGCCCCCGCATGCTGGAGCTCGCGTCCAGGCGGGCCCGCGGCGTCCATCCCTACCTGGTCACGCCGGAGCACACCCGGATCGCGCGGGAGGCGGTGGGCGACGGTCCGCTCGTGCTGCCCGAGCAGGCCGTCGTCCTGTGCTCCGACAAGGAGGAGGCCCAGGCGATCGCGGGCGGGTGGCTGCGCGGCTACCTCTCCCTCCCGAACTACGCCAACAGCCTGATCCGGCTGGGATTCGAGCCCGACGAGGTGGCAGCCGCGGACGGCCGGGTGTTCGACGCGATGATCGCCTGGGGGGACGAGGCGGCGGTCAGGCGCAGGGTGGAGGAGCACCGGGCCGCGGGCGCGGACCACGTCACCCTCCAGGTGCTCACCGCGGACCAGACCGCCTTCCCCCGTGAGGAGTGGCGCAGGCTCGCCGCGGCTCTGCTTTAGCCGGGCTGGACGTCTGCCGTTCCCAGCTTCCCCGCTCACCGGGCGCTGTCGTCACCGCCGGCCGTGCCCGGGCGCTCGGGACTGTTGCGTCTACCCCCGAGCGCGCTGGATGATTGGATAAATTATCCGAGGAGCACCCAGAGCCACCGGTACAACCTGAGAGGTCACCGCCGTTGCTCAGCAACCAGGAAATTCACGAGGCACTCTGCGCACCGGGGCAGTTCTTCGAGTGGGAGACCGTCGAGGTACGCGGCGTGCCGACCCGGACCTGGAAGAACGCTCCCCGAAACCTCGGTGCCGTCCTGGCTCAGGGAGCGGCGGCCGGCGGCTCGCGGGACTTCATCGTCCTCGGCGAGGAACGAATCTCCCACGTTCGCCACCTCCAGCTCGTCGAGGCCCTCGCCGCCTCACTCGTCGACGAGCTCGGCGTCCGCAAGGGCGACCGGGTGGCGATCGCGATGCGCAACATCCCGGAATGGTCGATCGCGTTCTTCGCCGCGACCAGGATCGGCGCCGTCGCCGTGGCGCTGAACTCGTTCGGCAACGGCGCCGAACTCGCCTACACCCTCGACGACTCCGGCGCCACGGTCGTCATCGCCGACGGTGAGCGGATTGAGCGGCTCGCGACCGTCACCGGCGCGCTCGACGGGCGCACGGTCATCGGTACCCGGCTCGACGACCGCAAGGGCACCGCCGACCTGCCCGCGGGAATCCTGCCGTTCGCGGCGCTCACCGAACGGGAGCACGGCCCCGTCGACGTCGACGTCGAGCCTGACGACCTCGCCACGCTCTTCTACACGTCCGGCAGCACCGCCAACCCCAAGGGCGTCGCCGGGACCCACCGCAACGCCTGCGCGAACCTCATGAACATGATGTTCGTCGGCGCCCGCACCATGCAGCGCGACGCGACACCGTCGGCAGCTCCCTCGGGGCCGACCGTCCAGATGCTGTCGGTGCCCCTGTTCCACGCCACCGGCTGCCACGCGACTCTGGTCAGCACCGCCGCCTTCGGCGGGACCCTCGTCCTCATCCGCCGGTGGGACGCGGAGGTCGCCCTCGATCTCATGGAGCGCGAGCGGGTGACCTCGTTCTCCGGTGTGCCGACGATGCTGTGGGACCTCCTCAACGCGCCGTCGGTCGACCGCCGCGACCTCAGCGCCCTGCAGAGGTTCGGCGGCGGGGGCGCCGCCTCGCCGCCGGCGCTCTCACGCCGCATCCGCGAGCGGTTCCCCACCGTGATCGCGGCAACGGGCTACGGCCTGACCGAGACCTCGGCGCTCACCACCTCGATCAACGGCTCCGACTACCAGAACCGGCCCGCGAGCGTCGGCGCGCCCGTCCCCGTGGCCGAGGTGCGCATCGTCGGTGACGACGGCTCGGACGCCGTGCCGGGGGACTCCGGGGAGATCTGGGTCCGGGGCCCGAACGTCTGCGCCGGCTACTGGAGCCGGACCGAGCTGGCCGCGGTGCCGTTCGAGGACGGCTGGCTGCGCAGCGGTGACCTCGGGCGCTTCGACGACGAGGGCTTCCTCTACATCGTCGACCGGCTGAAGGACATCGTCATCCGGGGCGGCGAGAACATCTCCACGCTCGAGGTGGAGGCCGCGCTGATGGAGCACCCGGCCGTGCTGGAGGCGACCGTCTTCGCGGTGGGGCACCCGACCCTCGGCGAGGAGGTCGCCGCGGTCGTCCATGTCGCGGCCGGCTCCCCGACCACCACCGAGGACCTGCGCGCGCATGTCGGCACGCTCCTCGCCGCGCACAAGGTCCCGGCCCACGTGTGGCTGTCCGCGGAGCCGCTGCCCCGCAGTGACACCGGCAAGCTGCTCAAGCGCGCCATCCGGACCACCTACTCGCCCCTGGCCGGCAACGCCTGACGCCGGGCCGGGCCAGGCCGGCCGGCCTGGCCCGGCGCACCGCTCAACGGCGCACCGCTCAACGGCGCACCGCTCAACGGCCCTGCGCGGACATGCCTCCGTCGACGGTGATCACCGCGCCGTTCACGAATGACGCCTCCAGCGCGGTCAACGCCACGATCATGTGCGCGACCTCCTCGGGTCGGCCGTAACGGCCGGCCGGGATGGCGCGGCGCGCGAACGTCTCCCGGTGCGCCGCCGGGATCGCCTCGGTCATCCCGGTCAGCGTCGCGCCGGGGCATACGCAGTTCGCGGTGATCCCGCGCCGCCCCAGGTCGACCGCGAGTGACCGGGTGAAGCCGAGCAGCCCGTGTTTGGACACCGTGTACGGCCCGGTGAGCCGGCCGGCGCCGAGCGCCTCGGTGGAGGCGACGTTGACGATCCGCCCGGCGCCGCACGCGATCAGGTCCGCCAGGCAGGCCCGTACCACCAGCATCGCGCCGGTCAGGTTGACCGCGAGGGTCCGCTCCCAGGCCTCCGGGAAATGCTCGTCCCCCAGGTTGCCGCCGGCGGGCATCCCGGCCGCGTTCACCACGATGCCGATCGGCCCGAGCTCGTCGCGCACCCGGGCGACGGCCTCGCCGACTGCGGCACTGTCGCTGACATCCACCGGGCCCAGACCGATGCCGCCGCCGGAGGGGCCGACGGCGCCCGCGCGGTCGAGAACAGCCACCCGCACCCCCTGCGCGGCGAGCAGGGCGGCGGTGGCCCGGCCGATGCCGCTCGCCCCGCCGGTCACCACCGCGACCCGCGGTGAGCCGGGCTCCGGCAGCCCCTGGGCACCGGCTGCCGTCGCGGCCGGGTCCGGCCCGCTCACCGTCCCGCTTCCCGGTCGGCGGCGGGCGGCGGCATCTCGATGACGACCTTGCCGAGCGCCCGGCGCTGCCGCACGACCCGCAGCGCCTCGGCGGCCTGCTCGAGCGGGAACCGGTGCCCGATCGACGGCCGGACCAGGCCCTGGCGATACCAGTCGAACAGCGCCCGCATGTCCTGCTCGTTCGCCGCCGGGTCGCGCAGGGCGGACATCCCGTAGGCGACACCGATGATCGAGACGCACTTGAGGATCGTCTGGTTGACGCTCACGGTCGGGATACCGCCCGCGAACCCGATCGTCAGATAGCGCCCGTACCAGGCGAGGGACCGCAGCGGTTCGCGGATGTCGGTGCCGCCCACGGTGTCGAACACGACGTCGACCCCCTCGCCACCGGTGTACCCGCGCACCAGCGCCGAGAGCGCCTTCGGATCCTGCGGGTCGAGCTCCCGGTGGTCGATGACGACGTCGGCGCCGAGCTGGCGGACCAGCGCGGTCTTCTCGGCGCCGCCGGCGACCGCCACGACCCGGGCGCCGGCCGCCCTGGCCACCTGGACGGCGGCCGAACCGCAGCCGCCGCTCGCTCCGGTGATCAGCACCGACTCACCGGCCCGCAGGCTGCCGCGGCGGATCAGCCCGTGGTAGGCGGTGCCGTAGGTGATGGTGAACGCCGCGGCCTCGTCGTAGGGCATCTCGGCGGGGATGCGGTGCACCTGCTGCCACGGCGGCACGGCGTCGGCCTCGGTCGCGAAGGCCCCGGCGCCCACGACCGACAGGACCCGGTCGCCGACGGCGATCCCGCCGGCCTCGGCCCCGACCTCGCTTCCGACCTCGACGACGTCGCCGGCGACCTCCGTCCCGGGTACGAACGGCGGCTCCGTCCGGGCCTGGTACTCGCCGCGGATCATCAGCACGTCGGGATAGTTGACCGACGCGGCCCGGACCCTGATCCGGACGGCCTTCGGCCCCAGCGGCGCGCGGGGCCGGTCCCGCAGCTCCAGGGCGTCCTCGCCCACCAGGTCGGTGCAGACGACGGCGCGCACCTGCTCCTCCGCAGACGTCACGGTCGATGTCATGTTCAGCCTCCGTCCAGCGCGAGCAGCGCGCCGGTCATGTAGGACGACGCGTCCGACGCGAGGAACAGCGCCGTTCCGAGGATCTCCTCGGGGCCGGCGATCCGGCCGAGCGCGATCCGGCCGGCGACCTGTTCGGCGAGCTCGGGCGTCGGGATCGAGCGGTCGAAGCTGTCGGTGTGGAAGGAGCCGCAGACGATCGCGTTCACCCGGACGCCTCGGCTGCCGAGCTCGCTGGCCGCGGCGGCGGTCAGCGCGTTCAGCCCGGCCTTCGCCGCCGCGTACACGACGGTGTGCGGGGCGGGGTGGGTCGCCGCCTTCGAGCTGATGTTGATCACCGATCCGCCCGGGGGCAGATACTCGGCCGCGAGCCCGGTCAGCCGCAGCGGGCCCTTGAGGTTGACCGCGACCGTCTTCTCGAACAGCGCCTCGGTGACACCGGCCAGCGACGGCGGCACCGGCGCGATCCCGGCGTTGTTCACCAGCACGTCGAGCCGGCCCAGCTCGCCCACGGTCCGGGCTACCAGCCGCTCGCAGTCATGCCAGTCGCCGACGTGCGCGCCGACCGCGAGCGCCCGGCGGCCCTGCGCCCGGATCTCGGCGGCCACCGGCTCGCAGGCCGCCGCCGTGCGGCTGGACACGACCACGTCGGCGCCGGCCGCGGCGAACCCGAGCGCGATGGCCCGGCCCAGCCCCCGGCTCGCGCCGGTCACCAGCGCCACCTTGCCGTCGAGGCGGAACGAGGGCCCGGTCATGACGACACGTCCGCGTCCTGGAGGTACTCGTCGCGCAGCGCGCCCTTGGCCAGCTTGCCGGTGGGCATGCGGGGCAGCTCCTCCCGGAAGGAGAAGACCCGGGGGGCCTTGTAGTGGGCGAGGCTCTCGCGGGCGTGGGCGCGCAGGCGCTCCGCGAGCTCCGATGACGGCGCCACCCCGGCCGCCGGCTGGACGACGGCGTGCACGTACTGGCCCATCTCCGGGTCGGGCAGGCCGAACACCGCGACGTCGGCGACCTCCGGGTGCATCACCAGGCAGGACTCGATCTCGGCCGGGTAGATGTTCACCCCACCCGATATGATCATGAAACTCTTCCGGTCGGTGAGATACAGGTAGCCCTCGTCATCGACGTAGCCGACATCGCCGACCGCGGTCCAGTTCGGGTGGTCCGGGTGCCGGCTGGCCCGGGTCTTCTCCGGATCGCCGTGGTAGGCGAACGGTGCCTCGGCCTGCTCGAAGTAGATCAGCCCGGGCTGGCCGGCGGGCAGTTCGGCGCCGTCGTCGCCGCAGACGTGCGGGATGCCGACCAGCGGCCGCCCGACGGAGCCGGGATGGCGCAGCCAGTCGGCGGCGCCGATGTAGCTGAGCCCGGAGCCCTCGGTGCTCGCGTAGTACTCGTCCACGATCGGGCCCAGCCAGTCGATCATCGCCCGTTTGACCGCGGGCGGGCAGGGCGCCGCCGCGTGGACCACGCGGCGCAGACTCGACAGGTCGTACCGCAGCCGCCGCTCGTCGGGCAGCTTCAGCACGCGCACGAGCATCGTCGGGACGATCTGGGTGTGGGTGACCCGCTCGCGTTCGATCACGGCGAGCATGCCCTCGGCGTCGAACTTCTCCAGCACGACCACGGTGCCCCCGAGTTCGTGGACGCCGGCCGACCACTGCAGCCCCGCCGCGTGGTAGAGCGGTGCCGGGCACAGGTAGACGCTGGTCTCGTCCATCCCGAACAGGGCGCGCTCGAGGGTGGAGGTGCCGACGTTCTCCGGGTCGTCGACGCTGCGCCCGGACAGCGGGCGGCGGATGCCCTTCGGGCGGCCGGTCGTTCCGGACGAGTAGAGCATCACCTCTCCCCGCGGCTGGTCGTCCAGCGGCGTGGGCGGCTCGGTGGCCAGCGCCTCCTCGTAGGGCTCGAATCCGTCCAGCGTGCCGTCCAGGACGAGCCGGCAGGCGCAGTCGGGCACCAGTGCCACCGCCTCGGCCGCGGTCGCGCCGAGTGCGGCCGAGGCGACGATCGCCTTCGACCCGCCGTCGCTGAGGATGTAGGCCGCCTCCGCCGGGGCGAGGTGCCGGTTGATCGCGGTGATGTAGAGCCCCGACCGCCTCGCCGCCCAGTACACCTCGAAGAAGGCGGGGTGGTTCTCGGCCAGGATCGAGACCGTGTCCCCCACCTGCAGGCCGCGGGCCCGCAGCAGCCGTGCCAGCTGGGTGGATCTCGCATCGAGCTGTGCGTAGGTGAGACGCTCACCGCCGGCGGCCATGATGACGGCCGGCCGGTCCGGGTCGGTCTGCGCGTGTAAGCCGGGATAGACCATGTCAGCCCTCCAGAAGATCCGCGTAGCGGGTGCGGGCGGCAGCGCGGCGGGCCGGGACATGCTCGCTGGGCCAGCTGTCCGGGCTGGGGCGATGCTCCTTGAGGACCTCCCGCGCCAGGGTGGCCTGATGGACCTCGGTGGGCCCGTCGGCGATCCCGAGCGCGATCGAGCCGAGCAACATCCGGGCCAGCGGCATCTCGTTGGAGATCCCGAGGGCTCCGTGCGCGTGCATGGTGCGCACCACCGCGTCGTGGTACACCTTCGGCGTCGCGACCTTGACCGCGGCGATCTCCCGGCGGGCGGCCTTCGCCCCGTAGGTGTCCACGCACCAGGCCGCGTGCAGCACCTGAAGGCGGAACTGGGTCAGCTCGATCCAGGCGTCCGCGATCTTCTGCTGGGTGAGCTGCTTTCGCGCCAGCAGCTCACCCTGCGTGGTTCGGCTCAACGCCCGCTCGCACAGCATGTCCAGGCAACGGGCGACCGCGCCGACCGTGCGCATGGCGTGATGCAGCCGGCCGCCGCCGAGCCGGGTCTGGGCGATGACGAACGCCTGCCCCTCGGCGCCGAGCAGGTTCTCCGCCGGGACCGTGACCCCGTCATAGCGCACGTAGGGATGGTTGCCGGTTCCCGCGGCGTCGTAGCCCAGCCCGGTGCGCCGGATCACCTCCAGCCCGGGTGTTCCCGCCGGCACGAGGAACATCGACGTGCCCTGGTAGATGGAGACGTCCGGGTTGGTGACCGCCATGACGATCGTGAACGCGGCCTTCTCGAAGCTGGAGGAGAACCACTTCTCCCCGTCGATCACCCAGTGGTCGCCGTCGCGCACCGCGCGGGTGGTGAACAGCGCCGGGTCGGCGCCGCCCTGCGGCTCGGTCATCGCGTAACAGGACGAGATCCGCCCGTCGAGCAACGGCGCGAGATAGCGCTCCTGCTGCCCGGGCGTTCCGTAGTGAGCGAGGATCTCGGCGTTGCCGGAGTCCGGCGCCTGGCAGCCGAAGACCGTCGGCGCGAACGCGGAGCGCCCCAGGATCTCGTTCATCAGCGCGAGCTGGACCTGCCCGTAGCCCTGGCCGCCGAACTCCGGGGTCAGGTGACACGACCACAGCCCGCGCTCGCGCACCCGGTCCTGCAGCGGGCGCAGGTGACGCTCATGCACCGGGTGGGACTTGTCGTACACGATCTCCTCGTCGCCGAACGCCAGGTCCAGCGGCTCGATCTCGGTGGCGACGAACTCCCGGATCCAGGCGAGCTCCGCGGCGAGCGCCGGCTCCACATCGAAACTGACCATCTGTTGTCCCCTTCTGCCCAGCAGGACTGGTGACGCGATACGTGTGGCCCGGGCCTACTCGTGCAGGTGGACGAGCTGGCGGGCGCGGTCGAGGTTCCACCGGGCCCGCGCCCCGACGTCCTCCATGGCGGGGCGGGTCGGATCCCGCAGCGAGCGCTGGTAGATGCCTTCCAGCAGCACGGTGAGCCGGAAGTTGTAGAGGACCTGGTAGTAGGTCAGGTCGGCCAGGCCGAGCCCGCCCACCGCGCCGGGCCCCGAGGCGGCTCCCCCGGCAGCCGAGTACCACTCGATCAGCTGGTCGGGAGTTCCCCACCCGTCGCCCAGGGAGGTGCTCCAGATCTCGCAGAACCCGGCCAGGTCGAGCAGCGGGTCGCCGATCGTCGCGGTCTCCCAGTCGAGGATCGCGACGACCCGCCCCGGCGGTTCCGGCGCGATCAGCACGTTGAGCATGTGGTAGTCGCCGTGGATGAGCGTGGGCGTGAACGACTCCGGCAGATGGCCGCGCAGCCAGGCGGTCACCCCGTCGACGCCCGGGAGCTCCCGGCCCTCGTAGGAGCGCAGCTGGCGCGTCCAGCGCTCGGTCTGCCGCTCGTGGAACCCCTCGGGACGCCCCAGGTCCGCAAGCCCTCGGCCGCGCCAGTCGACGGCGTGCAGCCGGGCCAGCGACTCGGCCATGGACCGGCTGATCTCGACGCGGCCCGGGCCGGTCGCCAGCGGCTGTGGCGGCGGTGTCAGAGCCACCCCGTCGACCCGTTCCATCAGGTAGAAGGTGCGGCCGAGCACGGCCGGGTCCTCGCACAGCGCGACGACCGCCGGGTGAGGCACGCCGGTGCCCGCCAGCGCGGCGAGGATGCGGAACTCGCGCACCATCCCGGCGTCGGCGTTCGGCATGGCGACGGCCGCCGGCCGGCGCAGCACCCACCGCTGGTTCCCGCGGTCCACGGTGAACATGGCGTTGGACCTGCCGCCGGCCAACGGCGCCGCCGAGACCGGCAGTCGTGCTTCGAGTCCCTGTGCGTCGAGCCAGCGTGCCAGCCGGTCGACATCGAGCAGTCCGCTCACGGCGCTCCTTCGCGGCGTTACGCGAATCTTTGTCTAGACAAACTGTGCTGAGGGGACGATAGCCTTGGATCCGCGGACGCGCCAGCCTCGAACCAGTCCGCCCGCACCGGCCCCGCCAGCACGGGCGTCCAGAACGGACAGCCGAGACGGCATCCGGGAAGCTTGCCGACAGGACCGGGGCGACCACAGGGACCAGGGAGGGACCTAGCGTTGGCAGTGCCGCGACATCGGGTACTCACCGAGGAGCTGCTCGCCGGCATCGCCGACGGCCGCTACCCGGTCGGCAGCCGGTTGCCCACCGAGGAACAACTGTGTGCGGCACACGGCCTGGCCAGGGAGACGGTGCGGCGGGCGCTACGGCGACTCGAGGAACTGGGGCTCGTCAACCGCCGGCCCGGCGCCGGAACCACGGTCGTCGCGACCAGGCCGGTCGCCGACTACCAGCCGTTCGCCCAGTCGGCGGACGACATCCTCGCCCTCGCGGTCGAGACCCGGATAGCCCGGCCCACCTCCGCGGACATCGTTCTCGACGCCGACACCGCCCGCCGGGTCGGCGCCGAGGCGGGAACGTCGTGGTTCGTCGTCCGCGGGGCGCGGACCCGGCGCGGCGACGACACCCCGGTCTGCTGGAGCGAGCAGTACCTGCGGGGCGACCTGCCGCATGACCTGATCCTGCGGGTCAGCTTCCAGGCCGCCGACCTCGCCGACAGACCCGTCGAACAGATCATCTCGGCCGACCTGCTCACCGACGAGATGGGCCGCGCCCTCGGAGCCGCCCCCGGATCGGCGGCCCTGGTCATCACCCGGCGGCACTACGGCTCCGACGGCCGCCTGGTGAGCACCGGCATCCACACCCACCCCGCCGACCGCTACCAGATCTCCACCCGGCTCGGCTGATCGGCCAGGGCGTCAGGCCTCGTCGTAGGGGCCCAGGATGAGGCGGACGACCTCCTCCAGCTGGCGGGAGAAGTCGGCGAAGGTGAGCCGGCCGCAGATCCACGCGGTGAGGCCGGAGCCGAGTGTGGCGTTGATGGCCGTCATCGCCGGGCGGACCACATCGGCGGGAACACCCTCCATGAGGGCCATGAGGGTCGCGTAGTTGTCCGAGCGCAGACCGGCGAGCTCCTCACTGGCGAACGGGTCTCCCGACACCTCGACGTAGGCGACGAGGCGGGCGAAGTTCGGGTGCCGCTGGAACGCCCGCGTCTCCCGGCTGAGGAAGGACAGCACCCGGGTGCAGGCACCGCCAGGGGCGGAGCGGTTGCGCGAGGCGTCCCGGCTGACCTCGGCGCGGACCCGGTCGGTGAGCCGCCGCTGCCAGTCCGCCCAGGCCGCCGCGAGCAGATGGTCCTTGGAGGAGAAGTAGCGGTACGCGGTGCCGAGCGCCACGCCGGACCGCTCCGCCACGTCGCGCATCTGCAGCTGCTCGGGACCCATCTGGTCGATCATCTCGATGACCGTGTCGGTCAGCCGGCGCCGTCGCTCGAGCTGGGCCGGCGTCATGGTGCTGACCGGCTGCGGCAGCGTCTCCTCTTTCGCCACGACTACACGCTACCTGAAAGCCGATTCCATCCAGGTTCGGTCGGTCGCCAACCGGCAGCCGACCGGACCAGCCCCCACCACGACAGAACCGGGTTCTAGCATCTGACAGGTCAGGTGTGGGTTCCGTCGACGTAGACGTCGACCTTCTCGTCGTAGAAGCAGACCAGGCCGGCGATGCGGATGCTCTCCGGCAGCGGGGTGCGGTAGATCCAGACGACGTCCTCGTGGACCTTGTCGTTGACCTGGACGGAGAAGTAGCCGGCGGCTCCCTTGTACGGGCAGTGGGTGGACGACTCCGACGACAGCAACAGCTCCGTCCGCACGTCGGTCAGCGGCAGGTAGTAACGCGGGCGGATACCCGACTCGAACAGGACGACCGGCCGGGCCGACTCGGCGACCGTCACGCCGTCGATCTCCACCCGCACCTGCCGGGAGCTGGAGAGGACATCGATGCGGTGATAGGGGTTACGCGCGTGCCCGTAGACGAGCTCGTCCTCCTCCAGCCATTCGTCCATCGCGTCCCAGTCGAGCCGGACGAGGCCACGCAGCTGCGGGATGGGCGAATCGGGGTAGGTGCCCGCGGCGTCCGGGGCCGTCCGGCCGCCGATGACCACGTCGTGGCGGACCGCGTCACCCCGGCTCGGCGAGCGCGCGATCTTCCCGTTCGGCTCCAGGGCCGCCCGGACGTCCTCGGCCGGCAGGTAGTACACGGGATAGTGCGGGCCCTCCCAGACCAGCACGGGCCGGATCGTGTCGACGACGACGTGACCACCGAGCAGCGCACGGACCCGCTTGTTCGCCTGCTCGGCATGGACCCGCCCACGGCTGATGGTGGTCGCCGGCTTCATCGACCCCGCTGCCGGCAGGGACTCCGCCGGTGCCGGCGTACCGGGGCCGGGGCTGAGGGGAGGAGGTGTGGCCATCACGTCTCGTTCCTTCCGCCGGGTCCACCCGCGGGTGCGTTGCTCCGTACCACCATTCGACCGTGCGCCTGGTGCCGGGGTCCAGTGGAACAGCGCACGCGCGGGTTGCCGCTGGTTCCGCGGAACCAGCGGCACTCCGGAACAGGCGGCGCCGCGGAACCAGCCGCACCACGGTTCCACGGAACAGCCGCACCACGGTTCCGCGGAACCGGCGGCGCCGCGGAACCGGCGCTATGCGGCACGGCGGACGGTGGAGGAGACGCGGCGGGTGCTGGCGCCTCAGATGCGACGCTTGCGGTCCAGCAGGTGCGCCGGATCCGCCCGGCCCGCGTTGGCGAGCGCCGTCGTCGTGCAGGTGCCGAGCAGGCCGGCGGCGTCGTGGATGGTCGTGAGGCCGAACGAGACACCGTCGACGGCGTACTGGTCCTGGGCGAGCACGCCGAAGAACTCGCCCACCGGCTCGCGGACCAGCGTCAGGGTGAAGTCCGTGTTGATGTACTGGAGGCCGCCGGTGCCGCGGTGGGTCAACGGGCTGGTCATGTCGGCGACCAGTATCGCCCGCGCCAGGGGTGTCAGCGGCGTGCCCTCGACCACCTCACGCACCTCACGCAGCCACGACCCACCCCGCTGGACGCCAGCCGTCGGAACCACCGCACCGCCGGACTCGTCACCGCGCACCATCGGCCGCACGTCCGCACGCGAGCCCTCCGGCTGCTGCGGGACGGGCGAGCCCAGCCGCGGGGCGGGCCAGACCTCGCGCTCGGCGTGCCAGATCTCGCCCGGCGCGTTGCTGGACGGGCGCAGGAACACCGCCGTCGCCCGGGTGACGACCACACCGTCATGGCTGACGTGGACGTCCGCCACCCGGATCCGCCCGCCGGCCCGGACCAGCGACGTGCTCACCTGCAGCGGCGCGTACGGGATCGAGCGGAACATGTCGACCGTGAGCCGGGCGAGCTGGTAGCCGGGCTCCGCCTGCTCCTGCACCAGGACGTGCCCGATCAGGCCGCCGAGGATGCGCCCGCTCACGGATCCGCTCGCCCAGATGCCGCTGGCGAAGCGGCCGGGCTGGTAGCGGCCGTCGTCGAGACGACGGAAGTAGGCCGACGACGGGCCGCCGTCGGAATCCGGATCGTCGAACGAGGCCTGGTCCGCGAGCACCGCAGGCTGGCCCCCACCCGGATCGGACATACCTACCTCCTCGCACGGCACATGGCACGCGGCACGACGGGAACAGCGCGCTGAAGAACCCTTTCCCGTACTACACGTCGGCCGCCACGACCGGCAAGCAGTCCCGCGGGCCCCCGGCTCCCGCGGGACGCCGGCTCCCGCCGGCCCCGCCCACGGTCAAAGGGAGAGGGTCAAAGGGAGAGGATGGTGACGGCCGCGGTGCCGGGGGCTCCGTAGACCTGCGCGTAGCCGACCCGCGGGCTGCCGGGAACCTGCCGCTCGCCGGCCTGCCCACGAAGCTGGCGGACCAGCTCGTGCACCTGCCGCAGCCCGGAGGCGCCGATCGGCTCGCCGTTGGCGATCAGGCCACCGTCGGTGTTGACCGGCAGCCGGCCGCCGATCTCGGTGGCGCCCTCGGCGAGCAGCTTCTCCTGCTCACCGTCGGCGCAGAAACCGTTCTCGGCGAGATGTATGACCTCTGCACCGGCGTCGGTGTCCTGCAGCTGGACGACATCCACGTCCTCGGGGCCGATCCCGGCGGCCTCGTAGGCCGCCCGCGAGGCGTACACCGTCGGCGCGGCGTCCTCCTCGACGGCCGCCCAGGTGGTGTTCACCTCGTAAGCGCCGTAACGGCGGGTACGGATCACCGAGGCCCGTACGAAGACCGGCGCATCGGTGTAGCGGTGGGCGATGTCGGCCCGGCACAGGACCACGGCCGCCGCACCCTCGTCCGGAGCGCAGAACATGAACTGCGTCAGCGGGTAGTTGAGCACCGGCGAGGCCAGGATCTCATCCTCGGAGATCGGCTTGCGCCGGAACGCGTTGGGATTGAGCACGCCGTTGCGGAAGTTCTTCGCCGCCACCCGGGCCAGTGTGCGGGAGGTGATTCCGTGGTCGTGCATATAACGATTGATCTTCATTCCGAAGAACTTCGTCGTGACGTACTGACCGTTCTCGGCGTACCACGACGGCATGTTCACCAGCATCGGGTCCTCGACGAAGGCTCCGCGCGGATGCTTGTCCAGCCCGACGGCGACGGCGATCTCGCACTGGCCGGTCCGGATGGCATTGGCCGCCTGCTGGATCGCGCTGGCCGCCGTCGCGCAGGCGTTGAAGACGTTGATGAACGGGATACCGGTCAGGCCGAGCAGCCCGGTCAGGGGATCGGTCTGCGCCACCTCCCAGCTGCCCCCGAAGGCGAACTGGACGTCCTGCCAGCCCACTCCCGCGTCGGCGAGCGCGAGGTCGATCGCCTCGGCGCCCATGGCGAACGCAGACTTGGCGCCGAACCGGCCGAAGGGATGAAGACCGGCTCCGATGATCGCGACATCGTTCATCGTGGACTCCTCAGCGGCCATCGGTGTCGGTGCTGCCGGTGCTGCCGGTGCTTTCGGAAACCGGCGCGAAGGCGAAGGTCATGACCTCGTCACCGGCGTCGTCGACATAGAAGGGAACGATCGACAGCTCCATCTCCATGCCGAAATCCAACTTCGCCGGGTCGTTCTCCGTCAGCCTCGACTCGACCCGGATGACATCGTCAAGCTGCACGAGGCCGACCCCGAACGGAGTGAATCCATCCGCCTTGTCGGATCCCGCGTAGGGCAGCTTGGGAACGAAACCCTGCGTCGTCCAGGCCACCAGCCGGCCGCGCCGCGGCAGGAGCAGCTCGGCCATGCTGGACCGCCCGCAGCGGGGGCAGCGGGACTGCGCGGGAAACGTCGTCGCCGCGCAGTCGCCGCACCGGCTGCCGATCAGCTGCGGCGTGTCGTGCGGCCAGGTGAAGACTTCGGCCAGTGGCCTTTGCATGAGCGCCTCGCCCTCTGCTCGATCGACGCCGCCCACCATAACACCAAATGTCTAGAGGTTTCACCAGTCACGGCGACCCGTGCGGCCGCTCGACGCGGTAGACGCAGCGCGTCCCCGAGTAGATGGTCGGCATGCACTCGTTGCAGTGCACGCAGGCGGACCGGGTGGATTCCTCGGCCTGGATCCGCAGGAGCAGGTCCGGCTCGCGCAGCAGAGCACGGCCCATGGCGACGAAGTCGAAGCCCTCCGCCATCGCCTCGCGCATCATGGCCAGGTTCGTGATGCCGCCGAGCAGCACCAGCGGCATCGACAGCTCGCGGCGGAACTGCCGGGCCCGCTCGAGCAGGAATCCGTCGCGGTAGGGGTACTCCCGCAGGAAGTAACGGCCGACCAGCCGGAACCCCCAGCGCGCCGGCGGCGGGAGTCCCTTCGCGAAGGACTTCCGCGGTGCGTCGCCGTGGAAGAGCAGCATCGGGTTGAGCAGCGAGCTGCCGGCGGTCAGCTCCAGTGCGTCCAGCGCACCGTCGGCCTCCAGCCAGACCGCCACCTGCAACGACTCGGGAACCGTGAGGCCGCCCGAAACCCCGTCCTCCATGTTCAGTTTCGCGATCACCGCCAGCCGGCCGCCCACCGCCTCCCGCACCGCCCGGGCGACCTCCCGCGCCAGTCGGGCCCGGTTCTCCAGCGGCCCGCCGTAACGGTCCCCGCGCCGGTTCAGCCTGGGGCTCAGGAACGAGCTGACCAGGTAGTTGTGCCCGAAGTGGAGCTCGACCGCGTCGAACCCGGCCTGCTCCGCCAGCTTCGCCGCATCCGCGTGGGCGGCGACGACCCGCGCGATCCCGTCGATGTCGGGAACCTGCACCGGCCGCATCGCGAGCGGGCTGAACATCCGGCTGGGCGCGAGGGCGGGGGCCCGGTTGGAGGCCGCGTTGGCCACCGGGCCGGCATGCCCGATCTGCGCGCTGGCCGCCGCGCCGTGCGCGTGGACCGCGTCGGTCAGCCGGCGCAGCCCCGGGACGGCCTGCGGGCGCATCCAGATCTGGTGACGGTCGGTGCGCCCGCCCGGGGCGACCGCGCAGTAGGCCACGGTGGTCATCCCGACCCCGCCGGCGGCGACCTCCCGGTGGAACTCGATCAGCTCGTCGGTCACCAGGGCGTCCGGAGTGCGGCCCTCGAACGTCGCCGATTTGATCACTCTGTTGCGCAGGGTGATCGGGCCGAGCGCGGCCGGCGCGAAGACCTCGTTCATCTGCTTCCCCTGTTTCCGCCCGGAGGCACGGTCAGCGGCGACGGTCAGAGGCGTTCGATGATGGTGACGTTTGCCTGGCCGCCGCCCTCGCACATCACCTGCAGGCCGTAGCGGCCGCCGGTGCGTTCGAGCTCGTGCAGCAGGGTCGCCATCAGCCTGGTGCCGGTGGCACCGATCGGATGCCCCAGCGCGATGGCGCCGCCGTTGACGTTGGTGCGGTAGTGGTCGGCGCCGGTCTCCCGCAACCAGGCCAGCACGACGGAGGCGAACGCCTCGTTGACCTCGAACAGGTCGATGTCGTCGATCGACATCCCGGCGCGTTCCAGCGCCCGCCGGGTCGCCGGGATCGGCGCGGTGAGCATCCACACCGGGTCGTCGGCGTACGCGCTGAGGTGGTGGACGCGGGCCCGCGGGGTCAGCCCATGGGTGCGCACCGCGGCCTCGGAGGCGACCAGCAGTGCCGAGGCCGCGTCGCTGATCTGGGAGGCGACGGCGGCGGTGAGCCGGCCGCCGTCGGTCAGGGTGCGCAGGCCGGCCATCTTCGCCATCGAGGTCTCCCGGCGCGGCCCCTCGTCCACCGCGAAGTCGCCGACCGGCTCGATCTCCCGCGCGAATCGGCCCTCGTCAATCGCCGCGAGCGCACGCTGATGGCTGGCGAACGCGAACTGCTCCATCTGCTCGCGGGAGACGCCCCACTTCTCGGCGATCATCTCCGCGGCGCGGAACTGGGAGACCTCCTGGTCGCCGTAGCGTTCCCGCCAGCCGGGTGACTGCGCGAACGGCGTGCTGAAACCGAACTGCGCACCGACGGTCATCGCCGCGGAGATCGGGATCGCGGACATGTTCTGCACCCCGCCGGCGACGACGAGATCGGCCGTCCCGGACAGGACGCCCTGCGCGGCGAAGTGCACCGCCTGCTGGCTGGAGCCGCACTGCCGGTCGACCGTCACCCCCGGGACGTGCTCGGGCAGGCCGGCGACCAGCCAGGACGTCCGGGCGACGTCGCCGGCCTGGGAGCCGAGGGTGTCGGTGCAGCCGAAGATCACGTCGTCGACGGCGCCCGGGTCGATCCCGGTGCGCCGCATCAGCGCGCGCAGCACGTGCCCGCCGAGGTCGGCGGAGTGCACCCGAGCCAGCGAGCCACCGCGGCGGCCGACCGGTGTCCGCACCGCGTCGATGATGTAGGCCTGACCCACCTGAGTCTCCCGTCGCTCACGGATGCCGGCTGCGGAAGCGATGCCGGCCACGGATGCCGGCTACGGATGCTGGCTGCTGACCGAGACGACCTCGCCGGTCAGGTAGGACGAGTAGTCGCTGGCGAGGAAGACCATGACGTTCGCGACCTCCCACGGCGCCGCGGCGCGGCCGAACGCCTCCCGGCCCCGGAGCTCGGCGAGCAGGTCGGCGCTGGTCACCTTCGCCAGGAACGGGTGCATCGCCAGGCTCGGGGCGACCGCGTTCACCCGGATGCCGTGCGCGGCGACGTCGATGGCCGCGCACCTCGTCAGCGCCATCACGCCGGCCTTCGCCGCCGCGTAGTGGGCCTGGCCCTCCTGGGCGCGCCAGCCGACGACCGAGGCGTTGTTGACGATGACACCGCGGGTACCGCGCTCGATCATCCGCCGGGCGGCGGCGCGCACGCAGCGGAACGTGCCGTTGAGGGTGACGTCCAGGACCTTCGACCACTGCTCGTCGGTCATGTCCACGATGGCGGCGGTGCCACCGAGACCGGCATTGTTGATCATGACGGAGACCCCGCCGAACCGTTCCGCCGCGTCGATCAGGGCGGCGACGTCGGCCTCGCGGGTGACGTCGCAGACCAGCGATGCGACGCGCTCGGTGCCGAACTCGGCGCCGAGGGCCTCGGTCGCCTCGGCGAGCCGCCGGGAATGGGTGTCGCTGAGCACCACGGCGCGGGCGCCCTCCTCCAGGCAGCGGCGGACCACGGCGGCGCCGATGCCGGCGCCCGCCGCGGCCGTCACGACCACCGTCCGCTCCGCGAGCAGCCCATGCCCGGGCACGTACGGCGGCGTCGGCGGCACGTACGGCGGCGGCACCTCCGCCGGCCCGCCACCGCTGCTGGTTCCGGACGCGCTGGTCAACCGCGTGGCTCCTTCGGGAGACCGAGCACCCGCTCGGCGATGATGTTGCGCTGGATCTCGTCGGAGCCGCCGTAGATCGTGTCGGCCCGGCTGAACAGGTACAGCGCCTGCAGCCGGTCGAGGCCGTAGGGCGGCTCCGCGACGGTCAGGCCGGCGGCGCCGCGCACCGCCATCGCCAGTTCGCCGAGGTCACGGTGCCAGCGCCCCCACAGCAGCTTCGAGACCGACGCCGATGCCGCCGACACCGACGACGACGACGACGCCGACGACATCGATGCCGCCGGCACCGCGGAACCGGCGTCGTGGGCGCTCAGCGTCCGCAGCGCGTGGGTGCGCAGCACCTCCAGACCGAGCCGGGCCCGCGCGAGGCGATCGGCGAGCACCGGGTCGTCGACCGCGCCGGTGCGCCGCGCCTCGGCGACCACCGCGTCCAGCTCCCGGGCGAAACCGACCTGCTGGCCGACGGTGGACACCCCACGCTCGAACCCGAGCGTCGCCATCGCCACCCGCCACCCGTCACCCGGGGCACCGACGACCAGGTCGGCGGCGGTCCGCGCACCGTCGAAGAAGACCTCGTTGAACTCCGACGTCCCGGTCAGCTGCACGATCGGACGGACCTGCACCCCGGGCTGGTCCATCGGCACCAGCAGGTACGACAGGCCGGCGTGGCGCCGCGAGCCCGGATCGGTGCGGACGACGGCGAAACACCAGTCGGCCTGCTGCGCCAGCGACGTCCACACCTTCTGCCCGTCGATCACCCACTGGTCGCCGTCGCGCCGCGCCCGGGTGCGGACGGAGGCCAGGTCGGAGCCGGCGTCCGGCTCCGAGTAGCCCTGGCACCACAGCTCGGTCGCCGCGGCGATGCCGGGCAGGAAACGGGCGCGCTGCTCGTCGGTGCCGTGCGCGATCAGCGTCGGGCCGAGCAGCTCCTCGCCGAGGTGGTTCACCCGGGCCGGCGCGTCGGCCCGGGCGTACTCCTCGTGGAAGATCACCTGCTGGACCAGGCTGAGCCCACGCCCCCCGAACTCGACCGGCCAGCCCAGGCACGTCCAGCCGGCGGCGGCCAGGTGCCGGTTCCAGGCCACCCGGGCCTCGAACGCCTCGTGCTCGCGGCCGGAGCCGCCCAGCCCGCGCAGGCCGGCGAACTCTCCGACGAGGTTCTCGGCGAGCCACTGCCGCACCTGCTGACGGAACTCCTCGTCGGCAACGGAACTGGTCAGATCCATGGCGACCTCCCGGCCCACCGTCCGGTGCCGGCAGCGGGCGGCCACACACTATCCCACCAAGCACTTGTTTGGTACGGTCACGGCCGGCCCGCACAGTCTGGAGACCCGCACCGCCCGGAGTCCCGCACAGCCTGGAGGCGTGACCTTGACGACGCACGAGCCCGTCGCCGACACCGGCGCGGTCGTCACCTACGAGGTGCGCGGCCCGGTCGCGGTCGTGACCGTCAACCGCCCGCAGTACACAAACGCGCAGAACTCGAAGGTCACCTACGCGCTGGACGCCGCCTTCGTCCGCGCCACCGATGACGACGGCGTGAAGGTCATCGTGCTCGCCGGCAACGGCAGACACTTCAGCGGCGGGCATGACATCGGCACCCCCGGCCGTGACATCGACGAGACCTTCGACCGCCGGGCCGTGATCTGGTGGGACCACGTCGGCYGGCCCGGCCTCGACGGGCGCTTCGCCCGCGAGTCGGAGGTCTACCTCGGCATGTGCCGGCGCTGGCGCGAGATCCCCAAGCCGATGATCGCCATGGTGCAGGGCGCCTGCATCGCCGGCGGCCTGATGCTGGCCTGGAGCTGCGACTTCATCATCGCCTCCGACGACGCCTTCTTCTCCGACCCGGTGGTGCGGATGGGCATCCCGGGGGTGGAGTACTTCGCCCACCCCTGGGTGATGAACCCGCGGGCGGCCAAGGAGTTCCTCTACACCGGCGACCGTTTCCCGGCGTGGCGGGCGCACCAGCTCGGGATGGTCAACCACGTCGTGCCCCGCGCCGAGCTCGCCGACTTCGTGTTCGCGATGGCCGGGCGGATCGCCGCGATGCCGAGGCTGGGCCTCGCGCTCACGAAGAAGGCCGTCAACCAGATCGAGGACATCCAGGGCCTGCGCACCGGGATGGACGCCGCGTTCGGCCTGCACCACGCCGCGCACGCGCACAACGCCGAGGTCGGCACCGACTCCCTCGGCGGCCTGGACGCGAAGGCCATGGCCCGCACCAACAGGCAGGTGGCTGGTGAGGCCATGCCGGACGATGCCGCCGCGGACAAGGCTGCCGCGGGCGGGGCAACGGCAGGCGACGCATGAGCCTGGAGCTCACCCCGCGGGAGCTGGCGTTCCGCGCCGAGGCGCGGACCTGGCTGGCCCGGAACAGCCCCGGCCGGCTGCCGTCGATGGACACCCCGGCCGGTGCCGCCGAGCACCGGGCCTGGGAGCGGGCACTGGCCGCCGCGCGCTGGTCGGTCGTCGCCTGGCCAGCGGAGTTCGGCGGGCGCGACGCGACGCTCACCGAATGGGTGATCTTCGAGGAGGAGTACTACCTCAGCGGCGCACCGACCCGGATCGCCCAGAACGGCATCTCGCTGCTCGCCCCGATCCTGTTCGAGCACGGCACCGCGCGGCAGCGCCAGCGCTACCTGCGCCCGATGGCGGACGGCACCGAGGTCTGGGCACAGGCCTGGTCGGAGCCGGAGGCCGGCAGCGACCTCGCGGCCCTGCGTGCCCGGGCGCGCCGCGACGACGAGCGCGGCGGCTGGCTGCTGACCGGGCAGAAGACGTGGAGCTCCCGGGCCCCGTTCGCCGACCGCGGGTTCGGCCTGTTCCGCACCGACCCGGGCGCCGAGCGCCACCGCGGCCTGACCTACTTCCTGTTCCCGCTCGACGCCCCCGGGGTCACCGTCCGTCCCATCGCGCAGCTCGACGGCGACGCCGGCTTCGCGGAGATCTTCTTCGACGACGTGCTCGTGCCCGACGCCGACGTCCTCGGTGCGGTCGGCGACGGCTGGCGGGTGGCGATGAGCACCGCCGGCAACGAGCGCGGGCTGTCCCTGCGCGCCCCGGGCCGGTTCCTCGCCGCCGCCGGGCGCCTGCTCGAGCTGTGGCAGGAGCGCGGCGCCGACGCCGGGCACCTGCGGGACCGGGTGGCCGACGCCTGGATCGGCGCGCAGGCCTACCGCTGGTACACCTGGGGAACCGTCGACCGGCTCCGCGCCGGCGCGGGCATCGGCCCCGCCGGCAGCGTCAACAAGCTGTTCTGGTCGGAGCTGGACGTCGACCTGCACGAGACCGCCCTGGAGCTGCTCGGCCCCGACCAGGAGCTGCGCGGCCCGGGAGCACCGGCCGGCGGAACCTGGCTCGACGACTACCTGTTCGCCCTCGGCGGCCCGATCTACGCCGGGACGAACGAGATCCAGCGCGACATCGTCGCCGAGCGGGTGCTGGGCCTGCCCCGCGGGGACAGCCGGCGGGCCGGCGCATGAGGTTCTCGCTCTCCCCGGAACAGGGCGCGTTCGCCGCTGCGCTCGACGACCTGCTCACCGCCTCGGACGTACCAGCCGCCCACCGGGCGTGGGCCGACGGTGAAACCGGCCCGGGAATCGCGCTGTGGGAGCGGCTGGCCAAGCTCGGTGTCACGGCCCTCGCCATCGGGCCGGAGCACGGCGGCCTCGGTGGCAGCCCTCTCGACCTGGCCGTCGCGTTCGAACGGCTCGGCTACCACGCCGTTCCCGGGCCCTGGGTCGAGACGGTGGCCCTCGCCCCGGTCCTGCTGCGCACCACTGCGGATGAACACCTGCTGCCCGAGATCGCCGACGGCGCGGCGCGGGTCACCTTCGCCCTGCCGCCGACCGTCCCCTACGCCCTGGACTGCGACGTCACCACCCACGCCTACCTCGTCGACAGCGTTGACGTCGTCAACCGCGTCGCCGACCGTGTGCTGCTGCGCGGGCGGCCGGGCGAGGCACTGCGGTCGGTGGACCCGGCCCGGCGGCTGCACGTCCTGACCGGCGGCGCGCCGGTCGCCGGCCTACGCGAGGGCACGGTGCGCGCCGGGCTCGATCGGGCCGCCCTCGCCGCCACGGCGATCCTGGTGGGCGCCGGGGAGCGCCTGCTCGCCGAGTCCGTCCAGTACGTCGGCGCCCGCCGCCAGTTCGGGCGGGCCATCGGCGAGTACCAGGCGGTCAAGCACGCGCTCGCGGATGTCCGCGTCGCCCTCGACTTCGCCCGCCCGCTGCTGCACGGCGCCGCCCTCGAGCTCGCGGCGGACACCACCGGCGAGGCTGGAGCCGGGGCCGCGACCGCGGCGGACTCCGCGACCGCGGCGCGGGAGGTGTCCGCGGCGAAGGTGCTCGCCTCGACGGCGGCGCTGCGGGCCGCCCGCACCGCGCTGCAGGTCCACGGCGCCATCGGCTACACCCTGGAATGTGACCTGAGCATCTGGATTCTCGGAGTCCGCGCGCTCGTCGGCGCCTGGGGCACACCCGCGGACCACCGGGCCCGCGTCCTGCGCTCCCTGATGTCCCAGCCGGGGGCCTGACCATGCGCCTCGCTCCCAGCGACGAACAGCAGGAGCTCGCCCGCGCGGTCCGCCAGCTGGTCGACCGCCGGGCCGCCGCCCTGGGCACCCGCGCCGCGGCCACGAGCGACCTCGGCTACGACGACATCCTGTGGAAGACCCTGTGCACCCAGATCGGCGGTGCCGCGCTGGCCATCCCGCAGGAGTACGGCGGTGCCGGCGCGACGCTGCTGGAAAGCCACGTGATCCTCGAGCAGCTCGGCGCGACGCTGACTCCGACGCCCTACCTGGGCTCCGCGATCCTCGCCGCGCAGGCGGTGCTCGGCGCCGCCGGGGCCGAGCATCGCGAACGACTGCTGCCCGCGCTGGCCGACGGCACGGTCGGGGCACTCGCCTGGGCCGACGGCACCGGCCGCTGGCGGACGGACGGCGCGGGCGTCCGGGCGACACCGGCCGGCCGCGACACCGGTACCAGTACCGGTACCTGCGACGGCGGGTGGCGGCTGTCGGGCCGCTCAACCCTGGTCCTGGACGGCTCATACGCCGCGATCCTGCTCGCGGTCGCCGAGACCCCCGACGGCCTGGGCCTGTTCGAGGTGGACCCGGCCAGCCCCGGAGTCACCCGCATCCGCGTCCGGGCGCTCGACCTGACCCTGGATCTCGCGACCGTCGCCTTCGACCAGGTCCCCGCCGTCGCGCTGACGTCCGAGGACGCCCGAGTCGGGCCGGCGCTGCGCCACCTGCACGCCGTCGCGGCGACCGCGGTCACGGCGCTGCAGGTCGGCGGGGCCCAGCGCGCACTCGACCGAACCGTCCGCCATCTGCGTGACCGGGTCCAGTTCGGCCGCCCGCTGGGCTCCTTCCAGGCGCTCAAACACCGGGCCGCCGACATGTTCGTCGCGGTCGAGACATCCCGGTCGATGTCCTGGGCCGCCGCCTGGGCCGCCGCCCACGACCCCGCGGACCTGCCACTGCGGGCCGCGCTGGCGAAGGCGTGGTGCTCCGAGGCGTTCGCGGCGGTCGCCGGCGAGTCCATCCAGCTGCACGGCGGCATCGCCATCACCTGGGAGGACGACACCCAGCTCTACTTCAAGCGGGCGCACGCCACCGGCCAGCTTTTCGGCCAGGCCCACGAGCACCGGAAGCTGCTCCTTGACGACCCCCACTGACAACGACCCCCGCTGACAACACCGACAGCTCGATGCATCCGACGGAGGAGGTCAGGTGCGGGACAAGACCATGTCCCTGGCAGACGTCTCACAGCAGATCGAGTCGGGGATGACCATCGGCATCGGCGGCTGGGGCTCACGGCGCAAGCCGATGGCCCTGGTGCGCGACCTTCTGCGCACCGACATCAAGGACCTGACCGTGGTCTCCTTCGGCGGCCCGGACGTCGGCCTGCTGTGTGCCGCGGGCCGGGTGCGACGGGTTGTCTACGGCTTCGTCTCCCTCGACAGCATCCCGCTCGACCCGCACTTCCGCGCCGCCCGCGAGAACGGCTCCGTCGCGACGTCCGAATACGACGAGGGGATGTTCGTCGCCGCGCTGCGCGCCGGTGCCAGCCGGCTCTCCTTCCTGCCGACCCGGGCCGGGCTGGAAAGCGACGTCATGGCCATGAACCCACAGCTGCGCACGGTCGCGTCGCCCTACGACGACGACGTGTACGTCGCCGTGCCCGGCATCCGCCTCGACGTCTCGCTCATCCACCTCAACCGGGGCGACATCCACGGCAACGGGCAGTACCTCGGCCCGGACCCGTACTTCGACGACCTGTTCGCGATGGCCGCCGACCGCTGCTACCTCAGCGTCGAGCGGATCGTGGCCACCGCCGAGCTGACCGCGGCCGCCCCCGTGCAGTCATTGCTGGTCAGCCGGCTGTTCGTGACCGGCGTCGTCGAAGCCCTCGGCGGCGCCCACTTCACCAGCTGCGAACCCGACTACGCCCGGGACGAGCCCTTCCAGGCCGCCTACGCACGGGCGGCCCGCGACGAGCAGTCCTGGCGGGAGTTCACCGAACGGTTCCTCGCCGTGGACGACGCCGGCTACCAGGGGGCCGTCGAGGAGCTGCGCGCGAGCGCCGCTGCCGCCGGAGGGAAGCCATGACGACGACCGGCCGGACGGACTCCGGCCGGACGGACGCCGGCCGGACGGACGCCGGCCGGACGGACGCCGGCCGGACGGGCGCCACCCGGGCCGAGATCTGCGCGGTGGCCTGCGCCGACGCCTGGCGCGGCGCCGGCGAGGTGCTGGCCCACGCGGTCGGCACGATCCCCGCCGTCGGCGTCCGGCTCGCCCGGCTCACCCACTCCCCCGACCTGGTTCTCTCCGACGGCGAGGCCTTCCTGATGAGCGATCCGCCACCGCTCGGCCGGACCGCCGCCGCGGGCGGGACCATCGAGGGCTGGGTGCCCTTCCGGCGGATCTTCGACATCCTGAGCTCCGGGCGCCGCCACAGCATGATGGGGGCCAGCCAGGTCGACCGGTACGGCAACCAGAACATCTCCGCGATCGGCGACTGGCGGCGACCGGAACGGGCGCTGATCGGGGTCCGCGGCGCGCCCGGCAACACCGTGAACCACCGCACCGACTACTGGGTCGCCAGGCACACCGCCCGCGTCTTCGTCCCGGCCGTGGACGTCGTCTCCGGCGTCGGCAACGACCGCGCGCGGGCACACACCAGCACTTCGCTGCGGTTCCACAACCTCGGTGTGGTGATCTCGAACCTCGGCGTGTTCGACTACGACGAGCGGGGCCGGATGAGGGTCCGCTCCCTGCACCCCGGGGTCAGCGCGGACGAGGTCGCGGCCAACACCGCCTTCGAGCTCGACGCCTCCGCGGCGGGCACCACCCGGCTGCCCGACGACCACGAGCTGGAGCTCATCCGCACCGTCATCGACCCGACCGCGGCCCGCGACCGCGAGGTCCCCGGCTGAGGACCGCTCTCGGGCGGGGTGCGTCAGCCGTTCGGGGTTCTCAGCCGTTCGGGGTGTGCTGCAGGAACGCCGGCCATTCGCCGCCGCCGTCGACGTTGAGGACGGCGCCGGTGACATGGCTCGCCAGCGGCGAGGCGAGCAGCAGGCAGGCGGCGCCGACCTCGGCGGGGGTGGCGAAGACCCCGCGCGGAATCGTGGCCGCGACCTTGGCGACCTGCTCGGCGTCACCGTAGTGGTCCATCGAGCCCGGCGTCGCGACGATGCCGCAGCGCACCGCGTTCACCCGGATCCGCGGCGCCCACTCGACCGCCAGGCTGCCGGTCAGGCTCTCCACTGCCGCCTTCGCCGCGCCGTAGACGGCGGTGCCCGGGCTCGGCCGGCGCGCCGAGATCGAGGTGATGTTGAGCAGCACGCCCTCCCCCGCGTAGGCCAGCAGCGGATGCACCGCGTGCGCGACATGCACCGCCGCCATGAAGTTCAACTGCGCGATCTTGCCGTACAGCTGCGCCGACGATGTCGCCAGCGGCGCGTACGGGGAGCCCCCCGCGTTGTTGACCGCGATGTCGAGGCGCCCGCGGCGCTCGGCGATGTCGGCCACCCAGGCCTGGACCGCCGCGGCGTCCCGGACGTCGACCGGGCTGAAATGCGGCCGGCGCCCGGCGACCTCACGCAGCGAGCCGGGGGTCCGGCGACCGCAGATCTCCAGTTCGGCGCCGGCCCGCAGGAACGTCTCGACGATCCCGTCGCCGACCCCGCGACTGCCGCCGGTGACCAGGACGACCTTCCCGGACATGTCGATGGTGAAGGACACCGTGCTGTTCTCCCTCCGCTGCGCCCGACGGAATCGATCTCACTCAGCGCCGCGCCCCGGCACGGCGGGAATGATCTCCGCCGCGAACCACCGGAGGAAATCGAGGTACTCCGCCAGGGAGTCGACCCCGCGCGGCTGCTCGACGGAGGTTCGCGTGATTCCCAGCGCCGGATACTGTTCCGTATAAGCCTCGAGGAGCCGCTCGCGGTAGGCCCGGCGCTCGCCGGGGCCGGCGGCGGTGAACCCACCGGCCGGTTCGACGCCGGCCGGCGGTTTGAGCCAGTTGACGTCGAAGGTCTGCTCCTTGCCCGCGAAGTCGGGCTGGGCCCGGATGTAGTCGAGCAGCGGCGGAATCCCGGTGGCCTCGAAGCCGACCGGATTGGGCTGCCAGCCGTCATACCGGGCCGCCCGGCGCAGCGCCGGCCGGGAGTTCCCCCCGACGCGGATCGGCGGGCGCGGTTTCCGGGTCGGCCTCGGCTCGATCGCGAGCCCCTCGATCGCGAAACGCTTTCCCTGATGGCGGGGCGGATCGCTGCTCCAGAGCGCGTCGAGGGCCGCGAGGATCTCGTCCGCGATGGCACCGCGTTCGGTGAACGGGACGCCCAGCGCGGTGAACTCCGCCTCCGCATGGCCGACCCCGACCGACACCCCGAGCCGTCCCCCGGACAGGACGTCGATGGTCGCCAACGCCTTGGCCAGCCGCAGCGGATGATGATAGGGCAGGACGAGTACGGCCGTGTCGAGGCGGATCCGCTCGGTCGCGGCGGCGATGAACGCCAGCACGGTCAGCGCGTCCTGCCAGTAGGGCCCGAGTCGCCCGACCTCGGCGTCCGGCATGCCGAGATGCTCGGAGACGGACACATTCGCGAAGCCGAGAGTGTCCAGCACCGTCAGCATCTGGCGCATCTGCGGCGGGGAGAGGTGCCGGGCCCAGGGATACATGTCCGGGAGATGGCTCGTGCCCGGCAGGATGACATCGAACTTCATGGAGCCTTTCCACCTCGCATTCCGCATTCCCGCATGAACGGTTCTCCGATGACGCCCTGGGCGGTTCCGCAGAACCGCGAGCAACGCACCTCCCGCCGGTGGCTCTCCGTCCGTGACACCTGGGCGGTTCCGCGGAACCGCGGAACCGCGAAACGAACCGGGGCACCGCGGACACCCGCAGCGCCGTCAGCCGAACAGCGCTCGGCCGGCGTCGAGTGCTGGGCCCCGCGATGATCGGACGTCGAACCCGCCATCAGTCCAGCCGCGCAGCGCCAGGGTCTCGCCCGGAAGGACCGGCCCGGCGAAACGCCCCTCCACCAGGGTGAGGTCTGCCGGATGTGCCCCGGCCCGCGCGGCGACGACGAGTGTCGACGCGGCGAGAGTAGCCAGCCCATGCAGGATCGGCCGCTCCTGCCCGATCGCCGCCGCGGCGGCCGGGTCGACGTGGATGTGGTGCCTGTCCCCCAGCAGGCGGTAAAGAACCGCGGCATTCGCCGCGACGGCGAGCTCACCCGCCCAGGCCGGCTCAGCAGCGGGCGACGGGGGCCGCCCCGGGCCGCGTGCGCCCCCGAAACCGCCCGCCCCAGGCGCGAACAGCGACCAGGTAGCCACGAAGTACGCGCTTTCCACGACGATCTCGAAGACCGCGGCGCCGCCCTTGTCCCACACGTCACCGACCCGCGCCGCCATGGTCAGCTCGCCCTCGGTCGGCAACGGCGCCAGCACCTCCAGCCGCTGGGCGCCGTGCAGCGTCGTGCCGACCTCGAACGCGCCCGCCGCGCCGAGCTGGTCCGGCGCCCACTGGGCCAGCGTCAGCGCGAACGGCGGCAGCACCCGCAGCCGCTCCTCGAAGACGAGGTCAAGCTGGTCGGCCCGAGCACCGACGGCCAGCGCGAACAGGATGACGTCCCGGTCGGTCCACCCGACCGTCCGCTCCCCGAGAAACCGCCCGCACCAGTCGCCGGCGGTCATCCGCGGGCCCTCATCCGCGGGCACCGTAGACCGGCTCGGGGCGCGCGGCCTGCGCCAGCAGGCTGCGCAGCGTGCCCCCGACCGCGGCCGCGTCCCACCGCGCGCCGAGGTCCTTCGCCGGCCCGTGCCGCCAGCCCTCCTCGACGCAGATCCGGCCACCCTCGATCTCGATCAGGCGCCCGGTGACATCGGCGGCGTCGACGCTGGCGAGCCAGGCCACCACCGGGGAGACGTTGCCCGGATGCATGGCGTCGAAACCGTCGGCGGGCGCGGCCATCCGCTGCGCGAACGGCCCCTCGGTCATCCGGGTGCGCGCCGACGGCGCGATGGCGTTCACCGTCACCCCGTACGGACGCAGCTCCTCGGCGGCGACCAGGGTGAGCGCGGCGATCCCGGCCTTGGCCGTGGAGTAGGTTCCCTGGCCGACGCTGCCCTGCAGGCCCGCGCCGGACGATGTGTTGATCACCCTGGCCGCCCGTACCCGCCCGGCCTTTGCCTGGGCCCGCCAGTACGCCGCGGCCTGGCGCAGCGGCGCGAAATGCCCGGTGAGGTGGACCCGCAGCACCGCCTCCCACTCCGCCTCGGTGGTGTTCACCAGCATCCGGTCCCGCACGAACCCGGCGTTGTTGACCAGGATGTCCAGGCTCCCGAAGGTGTCGATCGCCTGCTGCACCAGGCGCTGCGCCGCCGCGAAGTCGGCCACGTCGGCACTGTTGGCGACCGCGATGCCCCCGGCGAGCCTGATCGCGTTCGCCACCTCCTCGGCCGGGCCCGCCGACGCGCCCTCACCCGCACCGGAGGTGCCGAGGTCGTTCACCACGACCGCCGCGCCCTGGCGRGCCAGCTCCAGCGCGTGCTCGCGGCCGAGCCCCCGCCCGGCGCCCGTCACGATCGCGACCCGGCCCCGGAGAATGCCGCTCACCGTTGAATGCCCCTCATGCCAGCGCCACTCCCGTCCGCCGTCGTCGGGTGTTCTCACGGGCCCCATGCGTGCCGTGCAGTCCTTGCCGCGCAGGCCTTCCCACCGCGGCGGACACTGCTACGCTACCAAGCAATCGCTAGGTTAGGAAGACGCTCATGGGCATCACGACCAACCTGCTGGACGGCACGATCGCCGTCGTCACCATGAACTTCCCGCCCGTCAACGCGCTGCCCGTCCAGGGCTGGTACGACGTCGCCGAGGCCCTCCGGGCCGCCGCCGAGACACACCACGCCCGCGTCGTCGTGCTGCGCGCGGAGGGCCGCGGCTTCAACGCCGGTGTCGACATCAAGCAGATGCAGCGGACCGCCGGCTTCGACGCCCTCATCGGCGCCAACCGCGGCTGCCACGCGGCCTTCAAGGCCGTCTACGAATGCCCCGTCCCGGTGATCGCGGCCGTCCACGGGTTCTGCCTCGGCGGCGGCGTCGGGCTGGTCGGCAACAGCGACACCGTCGTCGCCAGCGACGACGCCTACTTCGGCGTGCCCGAGGTCGACCGCGGCGCTCTCGGCGCGGCCACCCATCTCGCCCGGCTGGTGCCCCAGCACCTGATGCGCACCCTGTACTTCACCAGCCGCACCATCAGGGCCGCCGACCTCGTCCAGCACGGCTCGGTGCTGGAGGTGGTCCCCCGCGGCCAGCTCGACGACGCCGCCCTCACCGTCGCCCGCGAGATCGCCGCCAAGGACCCCCGGGTGATCCGGGCCGCCAAGGAGGCCCTCAACGGCATCGACCCGGTCGACGTCAACCGCAGCTACCGCTTCGAGCAGGGCTTCACCTTCGAGCTGAACCTCGCCGGTGTCGCCGACGAGCACCGCGACGAGTTCGTCGACAACGCCCGGATGCCGCGCGCATGACCGCCCAGCGGCTGCGCACCGCCCTGACCGACCTCACCGGCGTGCGCCATCCCGTCGTGCAGACCGGCATGGGCTGGGTCGCCGGGCCGCGCCTGGTCAGCGCGGTCGCCCGCGCCGGCGCCCTCGGCATCCTCGCGTCGGCCACGATGACCCTGGACGAGCTCGACCAGGCCATCCGCAAGGTCCGGGAACGCACCGACGCACCGTTCGGCGTCAACCTCCGCGCCGACGCCGGTGACGCCACCGAACGCGTCGACCTCCTCATCCGGCATGGCGTACGGGTCGCGTCCTTCGCGCTGGCGCCCAGGCCGGAACTCATCGCCCGGCTCAGGGAGAACGGCGTCGTGGTCATGCCGTCGGTGGGCGCCGCGCGGCACGCGAAGAAGGTGGCCGCGTGGGGCGCCGATCTGGTGATGGTCCAGGGCGGCGAGGGCGGCGGGCACACCGGGCCGGTCCCGACCACGCTGCTCCTGCCGACCGTGCTGGACGCGGTCGACATCCCGGTCGTCGCGGCCGGCGGCTACTTCGACGGCCGCGGGCTGGCCGCCGCGCTCTCCTACGGCGCCTGCGGCATCGGGATGGGCACCCGCTTCCTGCTGACCAGCGACAGCGCCGTGCCCGAACCGGTCAAACGCCACTACCTGAGCTACGGCCTCGACGGAACCGTCGTCACCACCCGCGCCGACGGCATGCCGCACCGGCTGCTGCGCACGGACTTCATCCGATCCCTGGAGGACACCGGTACGGCCCGGCGACTCTGGGCGACGCTGCTCCGCACCCGGCAGTTCCGGCGCCTGAGCGGGCAATCCTGGGGTGGGCTGGTCCGCGACGGCTGGCGGATGAAGCGTGCCGGCGATCGTTCATGGGCGCAGCTGGTCCTCGCGGCCAACACGCCGATGCTACTTCGCGCCGGTCTCGTCGAGGGCGACCTCGGCGCTGGCATGCTGGCCTCCGGCCAGGTCGTGGGCCTGATCGACGATCTGCCCAGCTGCCAGGAGCTGATCGACCTGGTGGTCGGTCAGGCCGTCGAACGCCTCACAGCCAACGCGGCCACGCTGGTCTCGGAGCACTGAGCCTTTCTCCGCGAGCACTGAGCCTTTCTCCGCGAGAACCGAGCATTTTCCGCCAGCCGAACCAGAAGGGACGGATCGGCTTCGTGAGCGCGACCCGACCGGAGCCGCGGACCAGGCGTCGCACGGTCTCCGAGGGCACCGGGACCGCCCGGCGCGCGGAGATCCTGGCGATAGCGGCACAGCTCTTCGCGACCCGGGGCTTCCCGCAGACGACGGTGCGCGATATCGGCGACGAGGCCGGAATCCTCTCCGGCAGCCTTTACCACCACTTCGACTCCAAGGAGGCGATGCTGGCGGAAATCCTCCGTGATTTCATGGAGAACCTGCGCGGCCGCTTCGCCGAGGTCGTCGCCCAGGACCGTCCACCGCGGGCCAGGCTCGACGAGCTGGTGCGCGGGAGCTTCGCCACCATCCATCAGCAGCCGCACGCGGTGGCGCTTTACCAGAAGGAGTCCGGCGCGCTCGCCGGCGTGCCGGAATTCCGTTTCGTGGGCCAGATCAGCCTGGAGATCGAGAAGATGTGGGTCGGCGTCATCGTCGCCGGCCAGCAGGTCGGTGATTTCCGCACCGGCCTCGACCCGGAGCTGACCTACCGTTTCATCCGGGACGCCGTCTGGACCTCCGTACAGTGGTACCGGCCACGCGGCCGGCTCCGGCACGACGTCGTCGCGGACCAGTACCTGCTGCTGCTCCACGGCGGCCTACTGGCGGGCGACACCGACCCGGCCTGACACCGGCCCGGCCTCGCCCGTCAGCGGGAGACAGGCTTCTCCGGCCTCAGCGGGGAGCCATTCTCAGTGCGCCGTCCATGCGGATCACCTCGCCGTTGAGGTAGTCCTGGTCGATGATCGACAGCGCCAGCCGCGCGTATTCATGTGGCTGGGCGAGCCGCTTCGGAAACGGCACCGACGCGGCGAGACCGGCGCGGAACTCGTCCGAGACCGTGGCCAGCATCGGAGTCTCCACGATTCCCGGGGCGATGGTGCAGACCCGGATTCCGTACTGGGCGAGGTCACGCGCGGCCGCGATGGTGAGCCCGACCACGCCCGCCTTCGAGGAGGCGTAGGCGGCCTGCCCGATCTGGCCCTCGAACGCGGCGATGGAGGCCGTGTTGACGACGACCCCGCGCTGGCCGTTCTCGTCCGGCTCGGTGGTGGCGATCGCCCGCGCGGCCGTGGAGAGCACCGCGAACGTACCGACGAGGTTGATCTGGATGATCTTGGCGAACAGGTCGATGTCATGCGACTTGCCCTTGCTGAGGATGCGCTGCGAGGGGCCGATCCCGGCGCAGTTGACCACCGTGCGCAGCGGCGGGCCCTCCCCTGCCGCCGCCTCCACCGCCGCGGTGACCTGCGCGGGGTCCGTCACGTCGGCACCGAGGTACTGGACGCCGGTGACCGACGGCGCCTTCTCGATGGACGACGGCAGGTCGAGCGCGAAGACGGTCGCGCCCTTCTCGGCGAGAGCGGCGGCGGTGGCCGCCCCCAGACCGGAAGCGCCGCCGGTGACGATGGCGGCAGTGTCGGTGAGCTTCATTGCGCGGCTCCGGATGTGCGTTCGGCGATGTGGACGGTGGAGGGGCGACCGGCCGCGAGCGCGCGGCCGACCACCATGCGCTGGATCTGGTTCGTTCCCTCGAAGATCTGCATCACCTTGGCTTCCCGCATGTAGCGCTCGACCGGGAAGTCGCGGGTGTAGCCGTAGCCGCCGAGGACCTGGACCGCGTCGGTGGTCACCTTCATCGCGTTGTCCGTCGCGACCAGCTTGGCGATGCTCGCCTCGGTGGCGAACGGCAGGCCCAGGTCACGCAGCCGCGCGGCGGCCAGCGTGGTCGCGCGCGCGGACCCGACGGCCGCGGCCATGTCGGCGAGGAGGAAGGCGAGGCCCTGATGGTCGATGATCGCCTTGCCGAAGGCCTCCCGTTCCTTCGCGTAGGCCACCGCGTGGTCGAGCGCGCCCTGGGCCAGCCCGGTCGCCACCGCGGCGATACCCAGGCGCCCCGAGTCCAGGCCGGCGAGCGCGATCGACAGGCCCTCACCCTCCGCGCCGATCCGGCGCTCGGCGGGCACCCGCACCGCGTCGAACCGCATCGTGGCCGTGTTCGAGCCGGTCAGGCCCATCTTGTGCTCAGGCGGGTCGGCGGACAGGCCCGGCGTGCCCGCCGGCACGAGGAAGCAGCTGATCCCCCGCCGCTCGTCGCTGGTGCGCGCCATGACGGTGTAGAAGTCGGCGTCGCCACCGTGGGTCGTCCAGGCCTTGGCGCCGTTGATCACGTAGTCGTCGCCGTCACGGACGGCACGGGTCCGCATCGCGGCCGGGTCGCTGCCGGCGTGCGGCTCGGACAGGCAGTATGCGCCGAGCAGGTCGCCGCCGAGCATCTCCGGCAGCCACCGCTCGCGCTGCTCCTCGCTGCCGAAGTGGGCCAGCGGGAAGCACGACAGCGCATGCACCGACACGCCGACCCCGACGCTCGCCCAGACGGCGCCGATCTCCTCGAGCGCCTGCAGGTAGACCTCGTACGGCTGACCACCGCCGCCGTACTTCTCGGCGTAGGGCAGGCTGAGCAGCCCGGCACCGCCGAGCAGGCGGAACAGGTCCCGGGGGAAGCTGGCGTCCCGCTCGGCGTCGGCCACGCGGGGGGCGAGCTCACGCTCGGCCAGGTCGCGGGCGAGACGGATCAGCTCCGCGGCCTCGGCGGTGGGCACGACCGGACGATTGGGCATGGTCACCTCAGGGCTAATCGGTCGATCTACCTGGCAGCGGCCACCCGACGGGGACGCCTCGGCATCGGGCGGTTCCGCGGCACCGCTCGATACCTGTGACGGTACCACGGTACCCATTCTGGTACCCGGCACCTGGTACGCTGCGGTGATGGCGGATCGGATGCGGGCGCTGCCGCCCGCGCGCACCGACCTCCGCCGGCAGGAGCTGCTCGCGGAGCTGACGACGCTGTTCCTGCGCGAGGGGTTCTCGGCCTTCAGCCTCGCGATGCTCGCCGAACGCCTCCACTGCTCCAAGACCACGCTCTATCTGGTGGCGGGCAGCAAGGAGCAGATCGTCGTCGCCACCGTCCGGCACTACTTCCGCACCGCGGCGGAACGCATCGAGACGCTCGTCGCCGCCTCCGACGATCCGGTGCGAAGGCTGCGCGGCTACCTGCTCGGCGTGAGCGCCGAGCTGAAACCGGCGTCGGAGGCGTTCTACGCCGACCTCACCGCCTTCGCGCCCGCCGACGCGGTCTACCAGGAGAACACCGTCCACGCGGCCCGCCGGGTGCGCGAGCTCGTGGACGAAGGTGTCGCCGCCGGGGTCCTGCGCCCGGCCCACGCGGCGTTCGTCGGCGCGGCCGTCACCCAGGTGATGACGGCGATCCAGCGCGGCGACATCGCGGCGGCGACCGGCCTCAACCATGCGGACGCCTACCGCGAGCTGACCGACCTCGTCCTCAACGGCCTGGGCACCGGCACCGGCAACTGACCACCACACCTCGTCCGGCACCCGGCGCCTGATGTTCGGCGCCTGCCGTCTCCCGCTCTCGTCGCCGCCTTCGTGCGACGTCCCGACTTGTCGCAGCCGGGGAGTATTGTTCGGCCCGTCATGATCACTGCTCGCCGTGAACGAGGCGGTCAGCAGGCCGCCGCGCGCCACGGCAACGCCCGCCGGGGGCAGGCAGAGACAACGGGAGGGATACCGATGGTGCGGGAAGTGATCTCGATCATCAACATCTGGTGCGACAACACCGGCCGCCACCCCACGGACAAGGCCGCCGCGAAGAGGTCGGTGGCACTGGCCTACGACGGCAAGCTCGTCCGGCTCGACCTGTGCGACGAGTGCCGAGACGAGATGGCGGCCGTGCTCGACGAATACGCGGGCTACGGCCAGGTCGTCGACGCGCCCCGCTCAGGCCGGCTCGACACGGCCTGGACAGCGGTGGAGGACAACAACGCCACGGATGAGGACACCGCGGCGGCCACGCCCCCCGCCTCCGCCTCGAAGCCGGCGTCGAAGCGCTCGTCATCCCCGTCGGCCTCCAGCGCCCGCCGCTCCCGCACCGCCACGCAGACACCGTCCGCGCCCACACCGTCCGCGCCCGCTCCCGCACCGGAACCAGCCATCTGACCTCCTGCCCGGCTTGACCCCCACCCGCGACCATCGTAAGTTTTCGACGATCCGAAGGTTGGATTTCGAATATTCGATGACATCGGCTCTGAAGGCGGTGGCGCAGTGAGTGTCGTGACCAGCAGGCACGGCCGGGTCCTGATCATCCGGATCGACCGGGAGCACAAGCGCAACGCGCTCAACGCCGAGGTCACCGCCGGTATCGACCAGGCCATGAACGAGCTGGAGGACGACCCCGACCTGTGGGTCGGCATTCTCACCGGCGGCCCCAGGATGTTCTCCGCGGGTGCGGATCTCGCCACCGGTCCGGGTGAGCCCACCGAACGCGGCGGGCTCGTCGGGATCATCCACCGCCGGCGGGTCAAGCCGATGATCGCCGCGGTCGAGGGGCTGGCGCTGGGCGGCGGGGTCGAGCTCGTGCTGTGCTGCGACATGGTCGTCGCCGCCCGCACCGCCCAGTTCGGGCTCCCCGAGGTCAAGCGCGGGCTGATGCCCGACTTCGGCGGCGCGTTCCGGGTCACCCGGGTACTGCCCCGCAACATCGCCAACGAGATGCTCGCCACCGGCGACAACCTCACCGCCGAACGCGCCGAACGGCTCGGCTTCGTCAACCACCTCACCGAGCCCGGCGCCGCCCTGGACGGCGCGCTCGCCCTCGCCGAGCGGATCGTCGCGAACGCGCCACTGGCCGTCCGCGCCGCCCTCGGCACCGCCCACCGGGAGGTCACGCCCGACGAGTCCGCAAGCTGGGAGTACAGCGACGCCACCCACGCCGAGCTGCTGAAGACGGCCGACCTCACCGAGGGCCTGGCGGCCTTCTTCGAACGCCGCCCACCCACCTGGAAAGGCGAGTAACACGGGGGACTTACAAAACATCTAAATATTTACTAGGCTCTCGCTCCTGGAGTTCGACGGAGGAGGCATGGTGACGCTTCGGGTGGTTCACAGCGGCACGGGACTGATCGGCCGAGCAACGCTGGACGGCATTCTCAACCACCCGGACCTCGAACTGGTGGGCATGTTCGTCCAGTCCCCGGAGAAGATCGGCAAAGATGCCGGCGAGTTCGTCAGGCGCCCCGCGACCGGTGTCATCGCCACCAACGACTGGGACGAGCTCCTCGACCTGGCGCCGGACTGCCTGTCGTACCAGAGCGACAGCATCGGGCGTGAGGTCGACGCGGCGAACGACGTGTGCCGCTTCCTCGAAGCGGGCGTCAACGCCGTCACCGCCTCGATCTTCGCCTGGGGCTACCCCGCCGACGTGCCGGCGCGGTTCGCCCACGTCCACGACGCCTGCGCCCGGGGGAACAGCAGCGCCTACTTCTCCGGCTCGGACCCGGGCTGGGCGACCACGGACCTGGCCCTCGCCGCGTTACGGATGGCCGACGAGGTCGAGTGCATCCGGGTCTGCGAGCTCGGCTACTGGGGCGGTTACACGGCGGAGTACGTCTGCCGGGAGTACTTCGGGTTCGGCCAGCCCCCCGACTTCGAGCCGATCCTCGTCAAGGGTGGCTTCCTGCGCCAGATGTGGGAGCCGACCCTGAAGGAGCTCTGCGACGCGATGGGCGTCGAGATCGAGGACTGGAACATCGTCTACGAGTCCGACTCGCTCGACCACGACGTGACGACCGGGTTCGGTGTCGTCCGGGCCGGCACCGCCTCCGTCATCCGATTCGAGCTGCAGGCGCTCAACGGCGGACGTCCGGTCGCGGTCGTCGAGCACGTCGACCGGGTCGGCATGGGCGCCGGCCCGCAGTGGAAGGCCCCCTTCGGCCCGGAGGTGTTCGCGTTCCGGATCGAGGTCGAAGGCCGCCCGTCGTTCACCCTCGAGCACCAGGTGTCGAGCCGTCCGCACGGATCCGACGCAGGCGGCCCGAGCGACCCGAGCAGCAGCCTTATGCGCGGCGGGCTCGTCATGGCCGGGAAGAGCACGGCCATGCCGCTCGTGAACGCCATCCCGGCGGTCTGCGCCGCCCGGCCCGGCCTGCTCGGCCCGCGCGACATCGGCCATCCCGTCAGCCGCAACGTGCGCCGCACGGCACCGGCCTGAGCGACTGGGGAAACATCATCCCATGACGATGGAGCTTGATCTCACCGGCCGCCGGGCACTCGTCACCGGCGCCGGCCAGGGCGTGGGCCGGGGAATCGCCCTCGGTTTCGCCGCCGCGGGCGCCGAGGTCGTCGTGAACGACCTTCGGCCCGAGCGCGTAGCCGAGGTCGTCGACGAGATCGCGGCGGCCGGTGGCAGTGCGCTCGGGAGCCCGTTCGACGTCACCGACTACGCGGCCGTCACCGCGGCTGTCGACGCGCTCGCGGGGGTGGACGTCCTGGTGAACAACGCCGGGAACGCGGGGGCGGAAAGCTGGTCGGGCCTGGCGAGGTTCGTCGACACCGAACCCGCGCACTGGGAGCCGTTCCTGCGGGTGAACCTCTACGGAGTCCTGCACTGTTGCCGGGCCGCACTGCCGGCGATGATTGCCAGAGGCTTCGGCCGGGTGATCACGATCATCTCGGACTCGGGCCGCACCGGCGAGGCCAACATGGCCGCCTACGCCACGGCGAAGGCGGGTGCCGCCGGGCTCACGCGGGCCCTCGCGCTGGAGAACGGCCGCCACGGCATCACCGTCAACAACATCTCACTGGGCACCATGCGCACGCCGGTGACCGAACAGACCTGGTCCGACCCCGACAACCCGACGGCCGGGAAGCTGATGGCCCGCTACGCCATCCGGCGCCCCGGCCTGCCCGAGGACGTCGCCGCGCTGGCGGTGTTCCTCGCGAGCTCGCAGGCTTCCTGGATCACGGGCCAGACCTATCCACTCAACGGCGGTATCTCCTTCGCGCAGTGAGATCCGAACCGGCCGCAGTCTGGGAACAACGCCGTCGGAACAGCACCTCGGCACGTCCCGGAGCCGATGGCCGGTGCCGCTTCCGCCGGCCAGCCCCGGTGCTCGGGCGCGTCGAGACGGTTCCGCTGAACCGCCCCACGCCCGTCACGGTGGTCGCGGCCGGGCCGCCGTCGCCACGGCCGGAGTCGAGTTGGGCCGGAGTTGTGAGAACTGTCGGTGGCTGGTGTGACGATGCGCGGGTCCGACTGGTCGACGACACCCCTGGCCCGGTGACTTCATGATCGACGCTGCTGGTGTTCCTCCCTACGACACCCCCACCCCCACCGCCGCTGCGGACGCCGATGCCGCTGCGGACGCTGCTGGTTCCTCGGCGGACCCGGAGGACGTCCCGATCACGGAGCTGGAGACCGCGATCTGCCAGTGGGCGGGCCGGATCGCGGCCGCGACCTGCGCCTGGCTATGCGCACGATCATGCCCGCCATCTACGGGCCCACAGCGTCGTACACTCCGCACATGTCCGGTGACGTCCCGGTCGCGGTCTACGTCCGGATCTCCTATGACCGGTACGGCAAGCGGCACGGGGTCAGTGACCAGACCTCGGACGTCATCGACCTCATCGAGCGGACCCCCGGCCTGGTGTTGGGTGAGGTCTACGAGGACAACGACATCTCCGCGTTCAACAAGGACGCTGAGCGCCCGGAGTACAACCGGCTGATCCGGGACATCCGGGCGGGCAGGTGGACGGCTGTGGGCTGTGTCCGGGGCAGCCGTCTCGTCCGCCAGCGTCTCCAGCGGGCAGAGTTCATCGACCTGATGGAGTCGGTGCACGGCAAGGTCTACACGACCGACGGGACGGTCTACGACTTCGCCAGTGAGGTCGGCCGGGGCCAGTTCGACTCGGATGGGGTGAAGGACACCAACGAGTCGGAGAAGATCTCGGCGCGGGTGACCCGCGCGCACGTCCGGATGGCGAACCAGGGCCGATTCGCTGGCGGGAAGCGCCCGTACGGCTATCAGCGCAAGCGCGAGATCATCGGCGATGAGATCGTGGTGACCTGGCTGATCCAGCCGGAGGAAGCCGAGATCCTGCGGGAAGTGGCCCGCCGGGTGATGCGCGGCGAGTCGGTGCACGCGGTCGCGATGGACCTCAACCGGCGCGGGGTGCCGACCGCGCAAGGTCGGAAGTGGTGGGACGGCCCGGTGCTGGGGCGGATGCTGGTCCGGCCGGGTATCGCGGGTCTGCGCAGCTTCAAGGGCTACGACAACATCGTGGCCCCGGGCGATTGGGAGCCGATCCTGCCGGTGGAGGAGTGGCAGGCGTTGAAGGCCACCATCGAGGAGCGGGCGGCCCGCCGGATCGTGCCCGGCAACGAGGTGAAGCAGCTCCTGGCCGGGTTCATGGTCTGCGCGACCTGCGGCACCCGGATGCGCAGCACCACCAGCAGCCGGCGGCCGGATGCGTTCCGGTGCTCGGTCATCGGCGACTCCTGCTCCACGAAGGTTCACGTACCGGTACGGCCGGTCGAAGACCTGCTGACTGACCTGATCGGACGCCGGTTGCGGGAGTACGCCGAGTACACGGCCGAGGAGGGTCCGTCGACCAGCGCGGCGAAGCTCGCGGAGCTGGGGTCGCGGATGGACCGGCTGGCCGGGATGTGGGCGCGCGGGGAGCTGTCGGATGAGGCTTACGGCAGCGCGCACCGCGCCGCGGAGACGGAACGCAACGACCTGCGTCGGCAGGCCGAGCAGGAGGCCCTGCGGCGGGTTGTCCTGCCCGGCCCGGACGCGATCGCCGCGTGGGAGTCGGGTGACCTGATGCGGCGCCGGTCGATCCTCACGCTGCTGGTCGACCGGATCGAGGTCGCACCGACCCGGTCGGGACGTAAGCCGTTCGACCCCAACCGGGTGACGGTGCACTGGCGGCAGCACGAGACCGAGGCCGCCGGTCAGGATTAGTCGTCGGCGGGCGGGTCGTGCAGGATGCGCGCGATCCGGGCCCGCACCGGCGCGGGTAAGTCCGGTGCACGGGCGAGTGTCTCGGTGAGCCATCGTTCCCGGGCGTCGTCCGTGCCGGGGGTGGGCGCCGGGTCGGGTGTCCGCTGAGCGGGGATCGTGGTCGTGGCAGCCGCGCCGGTAACGGCGCGGCTGTTGCGTTTCCGGGTACGGGTCCGTCGTGTCGTGCGTGTGCAGGCGAGGTCGGGCGACGCGACCGTGATGGCCTCCAGAACGGCGAAACGGGGCAGACACGCCACCGCCCGCCGGGCAGGTGCTGCCGGGCGGGCGGGTCCAGAACCGGAGAACGCCGATCAACCCTGACCGACAGCACCTCCTACTTATTACAACGAATGGTGACCTTGAATTAATCCCATTTCCGGGCGCGGAGTCCGGCCACCGGCGGACCCGGGGCTATCCGTCCGCCGTGGCGGCGTGGCCCGGTGAGTGTCAGGCGATGTTTGAACTGGCCTGCAGGGGCGCTGTGAGCCGGGTTCAGTCGTTCGTGTTGTCGGTGTCGGGATGGGGCCCCGTCATCCGGTCGGGCTCTGCGCCGAGGAACCACGCGACTGGAGCGTCGCTGGCTGGAGCGGCGGCGCGCCGCACACCCCCAGGCCGCCCTGGCGACGCTGGCCGGGCAGGTTCGGCGGTTGGGGCGGAGCCCATGACGAAGGTGCCGATGACGGTCACGCCGTCCTGCTCGTAGACCGGGATCAGGGTTCGCTCGCCAGCCGCACGCCGTGCCGCGGCCTTCTTGCTGAATTCGGCGAATTCGGCGGGGGTCAGATAGGTACCGCGCGCAGCTTCCATTTCGGTCCGCCTGATGTAGCCGCGCTTCCCGTCCCTGAGCCCAGCCGAGATCAGGTCCGGCCAGTCGCTTTGAGGCAGGCCGAGCTTCACGGCCGGCACTGCCGAGCCGTAGGTCTCTCCCGCCGCATTGGTCGGCCAGACTGGTCGTGACTCATCATCGGGCATCGCGCCATTGTCTACGCCCATCCCGTCGACGCTGTGCGCCGCCCCCGACGCCAGGCCCGGGTCGCCGTGATCAGTGGGAACGGACACTTGGCGGGCCACCCCAGGCCGGACCGGATGACGTAAGGCCAGCTACAGGCCACCACCACTGACACAAGACCAGATACGGCGACGCTCGACAAGTGAGGTAGCGCGCTGGCCGCCACGGGTAGCGGTGGCGCTACCCGTGGCGCTACCGGTCGGACCGGGTCTGACCTGCGGACATCGGCGAAGGTAGCGGGTAGCGGCCGGCACCGCCGACCGGCCGTGATCGGCTGTAGATGGGGGTGCGCCGGGCGGCATTGCCGCTACCGCTACCACCGGCGGCCCGCCCGGCCGATGGTCGCGCCCATCGACAACTTTGACAATCGATCACTCTAAGTAACTATCGCAAGCGGGAGGGTCGGACCGGCCTGCCGCACGCGGCCCGGCACGAGGAGGGGTCAGACGCGCGTTTCGGCGGCTTTTCGCGGATCCGACGAGGCACCCGCTAACACGCTAAGTCCCAGCTCAGAAGCACTATGGCCCGCTAACGGTGGTGCTAACAGTTAGCACCCCTGCCGCTAACAACTCGTGCTCCCGACGACGCACCGACCATTACGATTCGTAATCGGAATAGTCGTGCGCACCGGCCGAAGTGACCACGACGCGCACCCCCCGAGGCCTCGGCACCAGCCGACCAACAAACCGCGCACCGTCGCCGGGCGCACCGTGGCCGAGAACCGGTCCGCCGCAACCCGCACCGATCATCACGTGATGACCGTGGCAACCATGCGCGACCGGTACGGACATCCACGGGGCCACTGCCCGCGAACGCGCCGAGACCGTCCCCAGATCCACCGCACGGCCACCCCGCCGGCTACTTTCGGTGATCGACCGCGTGGCGGACGTCTGATCTCCAGACGGTTTGCAGTCGGACGTGGGAAGGGGGCTCGAGGCTGGTTTTCGCCGGTTCTCGCGATTCCGCCGGCTTGGCCGCTTACGCGAAAATACCCAGATCAAAGCCGGTTTCACCCGCTTTACAGGGGTGCTTACGCAAGCAGCCGCGCCGCTTGCAGCAAGCACCACCGACCCGCGCCCAACGCAGCCTCGTTCGTCACTGTCCGCCAGCTCTCCGGGGACAGGAGGTTCCGACGGGCGACGACCGACGGTCGGACCTCAGGCCACAGATCACGTGCCATCGTCAGGGGCAGGCCGACGCCGGGCGATCCACTCCTGAACGTCCGACGGGCGCCACAGCCGGAAGTGCCGGACGGTCTGCACCGGCGCCGGGAAGTCCGGCCGGTGCGAGAGCTGACGCGCCCGCTCTGTCGTGACCCCAAGCTCCTTGGCGATGTCGCCGGTCGTCCACAGCGATTCGTCGGTCACGGCCGCGATGGTATAGCCCAACCCCAAACAGCCACCTACTATTGGGGTTGCCCTACCCCAAGAGGTCCACGCAGCGGTCCGAGGTCAGTGCTGGCACACCGTCCCCGGACCTGGACCACACCCCTGCCACCGACAGGAGACGTGACCCTGTGCCCAGTATTCAGCCCCCCGACCACGGCCCCTGGCGCAACCCGTTCGACGGCCAACGCTTCGTCTCCGTCCGCCGCACCGACCGGGGACTCTACGAACTCACCCTCACCCCCGGCGCCGACCTCCACGACCTCATCGACGTCACCGCAACCCTGCCCCGCGTCGTCTACCTCGACCACCGACCCGCAGAACCCACCGACCCGACCGTCATCCTGACCTTCGGCCCCATCCCCACACCGGCGCGGCGTCCGGCCCATCCCAGCACCGACGGCCCCATCGGCTGGACACCCACCGTCGACACCACCACCGACCCCCCGACGCTGGCCGAAGCCGACTTCCGCACCATCCTCGACGCCCGCATCTACCGCCTGTACGGACGCCACCTCAACGACATCACCCACCCCACACCGTAGATCGTCTAGCAGACCGGAAGGGGCGCCCCAGGGCGCTCCTTTTCGCGTTTCAGGGCAAGCGACCAGACAGCCGCTAGGACGCTAGAGCCCAGTTCACAGCCCCTGTCGGCCGCTAGACAAGCTGCTAGGCCTAGCAGACCCGCCTGCTAGGCCTAGCAGAGGAATCAGGACCCGTGAGGGCGTTCAGCAACATCCGGGCAGTCGAAGCCGATGTGGCAGCAACGCCAGGGGCGTTCAGGTCAAGATCAGAGCCGGCGTCATCCGCGACACCTGGCCCGCTTCGACGGACAGGGTGCACATCTCACCCAGCATCCGCCTCATCACCTTCTGGCATTTGCTGTTCACCAAGAGGATCGGACCAGATCGGGAGTGTGACACACTACGCCCACACCAGGCACCCAGGGAGCACTGACCAGACAATGGCGGAACGCATTATATCGTTTCTACGCACAAGGCCGACAATATTCTGGATTTCAGTAGGCCTGGGGGTTGCGAGTTTTTTCATCATATTCTATGGGGATAGCTACTCGACTGCCTCTCCGGGGGCCCGCTGGGGAAATGCGATCGCCGCAACAATAGTTTTTGGACTAACTCCCATTTTTCTTCGATGGCTAGGTCTGAGCGTGYGCGGGATGGCAGGCAGGATGGCGCGACAGCGGCATGGCCCGCAGATCCCTTCCGGGTCTTTCGGGGTGGCGACAATCGATACCGGTGCGAAAATAGCTTCCAGATCACAGTTTAGATCCGACGAAGTTTACCTTACTACGCCTCGCGCCACCGGCCACGGCTCTCAACTACTCGTAGATCTCGGCGCCTTTCAGCTGCATCCCTGGATCTACGATTTGGCGTTGGTAGACCTTTGGGAGGGTGGACACTTCCGCCAAGCGGTAGAACAAGCAGGCCGTAGCGTCTCGGGTCAAACGCAGGCTAAGTCGCGACGGTTCGACATCGCTGACGACAAGCTCATTCAGGACCTGCTGAGCGACAATGAGCCAAAGCCGGGAGCCCCGCGCCTGCGATTCCCGGGCGATCAAAAGACCCCAACTTGGGGAAACCGCATGCGAGGGGCGCGATTCTTCTCGCAGGGGTGCTATGCGGGAATCAGAAACATCGCGGCGCATGAGCAGCATGTACCCTGGAGCAAGGAGCACTGCCTAGAGTACCTCGCARCCTTCAGTATCCTTGCCCGGTGGATCGACGAGTGCGAACTGTACCGGCTGGACTAACTGAGATCTCAGTAGAAGCCGACACCCTATAGTCATCGGTCTAATATTGCGTCGCCATCCATCGGCTCGCATCCGCCAGCCTTTGTGAAGATGGTCCACGCGATGAGTTCGCATGTCTCGCGCGTGATTCGTCGAGTGATTCTCTGTGTTCGGTCTTCCACCTCTAGCGGGAGAATAACGTTGGGGTCTTGCAGTTTCTCGTGGGCCCAGATGTGGGCTTCGTTCCAGGTGGCGAAGATCGCGACCTGAACACCGTAGCCGTTCAGGACGGCGTAGGGTCGGATGCGTTGGGCTACGGCTTCGCCGAACGTCCTTCCTCTCGGCCGGTGATCTTTGCTAGCTGGTCCTTGATCCACCTGACTTCCTCCGTGGCGTTTTCGGCTCGCTCCATCAGCGCGGCGTATTCGAGGGGTTCGACGGGCAGGCGGTCTCGGTAGCCGAGGAGCCTGCCTTCCAGTTCCTCCATCGCGGTCACGGCGACGTCACCCTGCAAATTCAAAAGTCTCAGCGGGAGATCGGCGCCGAGTTTCGGTGCGCCCGAACGGCCGCCGTTCATGCGTTCCACTTCCTGCCCTTTCTTTCGCCCGGGGTATCGCGTGGAGCGGCACCCGAGGCCGAGGAGCGCACCGCGGCATGCTGGTGTGCGGCTTTCTCGACCCGGCCCCGGGGCCTGACGCAAGCCTGGGATCAAAGACTCGTGATCACTAGAACGGGCACGCATGACCGGCATGCGCCGGGCGCATAGGCGACCGACCGTGGTGGATAGACTACGCAGGCAAGATCCGGGCCTGGGAGGTCACGAAGGGGCGCCCTTGCGATGAGCGACCACGACGGCGATTCTCGCTACTGTCGGTGCGGAACCCGCCTTGCTCGCGACAACGACCGGGGATCGTGCGGACCCTGTCAGCGTCAGGCGCGCAACCTCGGCACTGGCGCACCGCAGGTACCGGCCGGATTCTGGGACGCTTCCGATCAACTCCGGGACGCCCTCGATGAGCGTCACCTCGGCCGGGTGATCACGGCCTACCGCAACCATCCCCACCACCCGGTTGCCCTGTCTCAGGAGACGGTCGCCGGGTGGATGGGCATCACGCAGACGCGGCTGAGCAGAATCGAATCGGGAGATCCGATCACCGATCTCACGAAGCTCATCCGATGGGCCGAAGCTCTGCGCATCCCGGAAGATCTGCTGTGGTTCAAGCTGCCACGACCACGCGCCGGTCAGCCGTCCCGGACCGGCACCGAAGCCAGATCATCGGCCGTGCCGGAGTTTCCCGGCGTTGCCGAAGCGCCGGGCGAGAGTAGTGCGACTCCGCCGGTTGATCAGTACCGGGTCATCGCCGATGTAGGGGAGGTGGTCATCGTGGCCATCGACCGGCGCACCTTCCTCGCCGGAAGCGGCGCGGGATTCCTGGTCGGGGGCAAGGTCATGCCCCTGGCGTCGTATCAGCAGGTCGCGCCCGAGGCCATCGAGCACCTGGCCGCCCAGCTTGACGGCTACTACCGCGCCGACGCCGCACTCGGCCCCCACACCGTGATCCCGTCGGTGCTCGTGCAGCAGGAACTGATCCGGCAGTTCCTACGGGTCGCTCGGGGCCCCGAACGGCAGGCCCTGCTGCGTACCAGCGTCGCCTACGCGGGTCTGACGACCTGGCTTTACCAGGACGCCGGAGACCTGGCGACCGCGTCGCAGTGGGCGAACCAGGCACTCGAACTCGCCCACCGGGTGGGAGACACCCAACTCGTGCGGCACGCGCTGACCAACAAGGCGATGATCTGCACCGACCAGCAGGACGGGCCGGGCGCCCTCGACCTCACCAGCGCCGCACTGGCCGATGAGGACAGTCTCTGCGCGAAGGTCCGGGTACAGGCGATGCAGCAGACCGCCCACGGCTACGCGCTCATCGGCGACCGGCGCGGCGCTGACTACGCCCTCGACAAGGCCGCCGCGCTGCTCTCCCGCGTCGATGACGACTACCCGTGGTTCAACGCCTGCCGACGCACCCCCGGCTACATCGAGGTCCAGCGGGCCACCTGCTACAACCGCCTCGGCCTCGGCCGCGAAGCCCTGCCCCTGTGGGAGCAGGTCATCTCAGCCCTACCCACCACCGCCCGCCGGGACAAGGGCGTCTACCGGGCGCGGCAGGCCACCGCGCACGCTCAGGCCGGGAATCCGGACGCCGCCGCGGACGCTGTGACGCACGCCGTCACCGTCGCTCAGGAGACGAGTTCGGCGCGGCTACGGCAGGAACTCCACGGAGTTTGGCGCCACCTCACGCCGTGGCATGACCATGAGACCGGACGGCAGGTCAAAGCTCTGCTGGCGACGCTGTAGGAAGGGACAACGAGCATGGGACTGCGCGACCCGCTTCCGGCCGACGAGGTCACCCGACGTCTCGCCGCACTCGACGGATGGGTGAAGGCCACCGACCGCGAGGAGATCCACAAGACGTTCCCCGTGGAGTACTACGCCGCGATCCAAGCTCTCGGCGCGGTGGCCGAGTCCGCGAAGGAACTGGAGCACCACCCGGACGTCGAACTGCACTGGGGCGAGCTGACGTTCAGCCTCACCACCTACAGCGCCGGGCAGCGGATCACCGACCTCGACTTCCTGTTGGTCGACCGCATCGAAAGCGTGCTGGCCGGCTACGTCCAGACGGAAGCGGCCGGATAGCCGGAGCGCACCGACCGGCGGACGGGCCGCGTGACCTGCGGAAACGGACCGTCCGCCGCCGTCCGGTCAATACTCCAACGAATGCAGCCATGATCGCGTAAACTGCTGGCTCGGTCTGCTCGCCGCGTTCGACCGCCGTCGCGGCTGGTCGGGGATCGGGATGCGCTCGTGTGCCCACTGGCTGTCCTGGCGGTGCGGGC